>CAJMRL010000013.1 GCA_905215805.1 uncultured bacterium
GCGCCTCTCGGCGACAGCTCATATATATTACCACGTTCGACATGAAAAGTCAAGCTTTTTCATGCGGAAATATTGTATAAATAAATTTGATTTTTTTGCGGTTTTGTTGTATTATTTGTTTTTCTACCTATATTATATAAAAAATTATATAAACTGCTTGCAAAATCCATATATGTATGATACAATATAAACACAGGGGACGGCACCCATAACAAAAAACAGCATAAATATCACGGGAGGGGATGACACCCATGGCAAAAAACATTACTGTGATTGGAGAAAACGGAAATATATTATACAGCACCTATCCAAAGCGTGCTAAAGGACTTGTAAAGAAAGGACGCGCGCATTGGGTGAGTGAAGAAGTCATTCGTATGCGCGCCGATAATGAGGAGGTAAACGAAATGGCTAACAATATATATGAAATTTTTGATAATCAGATATCCAAAATGCAGGAGCAGCTCAGGGGCGAACAGCCTGAAACAGCAGCGCCTGTTCGTATACAGATATTAAAAACAATGGAGACATTCCGCGCACAGGAGCAGGGAACAAAAATTATCGACCTTGTATCTGCCCAGCTAAAGGCAATGCAGGAAAGCATGGACAAGGAACCGTATTCGGAGGATAATGCCGCTGCACGTGAGGCAACAAGGCAGGAAATGCTCTCGCTTATGAAGTGCCTTATGAATAACGGTCAAGAAGCTGAAGTGAAAAAGGAAGCAATAAAGGATATTGAAACAGTTTGATAAATCAAGAAAAAGCTCTCGACTTTGAGAGCTTTTTCTCTTATTTTAAAATCCCAGCGGTATACCGAAGAACATAAACACCGCCAGAAGCAGCGTCCATAATACCAAAAACACCACTGAATACGGAAGCATTGTCGAAAGCAGATTTCCTATAGTAAAATCAGGCTTATATTTTCTCATATACATAAGTATCACGCCCGAATAAGTCATAAGCGGCGTAATAATATTGGTAGAGGAATCCGCTATCCTATATGCAGCCGACACAATATCCGGAGTCATCGAAGGATTTACCCTATAGAGCATAGGTATAAAAATAGGTCCCAAAAGCATCCATTTTGCGGTCAGTCCTCCGACAAACAGATTCACAACAGCTGTTATAAGAATAAACGCAATTATAAGCAGCATAGGCGACCCTGACACTCCGACCGCCTCAAGCCATGAAGCTCCGATATAGGTAATATATGTTCCTATATTAGTATTTGTAAGGAGCGAAAGGAAGTTGTAGCAGAAAAACGTGAGCAATATAACATACCCCATCGAGCCGAGCTGCTTTGACATAGCCGCCACGACATCGCTTGATTTTCTGAATTTCCCCTCAGCCACTCCGTAAAACACACCCGGCAGGAAAAACACAAAAGTTATTATCAATATAATATTATCAAGAAACGGCGTAACATTTTTACCGTTCTCGTCCACATACGGAGCAAGCGGACCGAATGCAAGAGCCGCCGCAGCACCAAGCGCGATCAGCAGTCCCAGTCCCGCCCAAAGCATGGAGCGTTTTTCTTTGTCTGTTACCTTAAAATCCTTACCGTTAAGATCGTCCGGAATAATAAAGCTCTGCTTTTCAAGCCTTGGACGAACAAACTTGTTTGTAACAAATCCCGCGGCAAGCACGAGCAAAACAGTTGACGCTGCCATAAAATAATAGTGCATGGTCATAGGATTGAGCGCCTTGCCCGAAGCCGACACAAACGGCACCCCTTGGCTCAGTGCAAATGCCTCCGCATTAGTTCCGACTATAACGTCAACTACATTTGCCGGTATAATATTTGCGCTGAAACCCGCGCTTACACCGGCAAAAGCTGCGCTCATTCCTATAAGCGGGTTCTTGCCTATTCCCGCATAGAGCAGTCCGGCAAGAGGTATAAGTATAATGTATCCTGCATCGGTAGTGATATTGCTCATAATACCGAGAAAAGCTAAAACAAACGGCAGAGCCTTTTCATGGATACCGCCTCCGGCACGCCGTATAAGAGCGGACAGCAATCCCGACTCCTCCGCCGTTCCTATACCGAACATGACCACAAGCATAACTCCGAGAATTCCCCCGGCATAGCCGAGCCAGTTGTCAAGTATAGCTCCCGAAAACAGTCCGCGTATATTTTCTGTTGTAAGCATATTCACGATACTGTATTGAACGGCGCTTCCGTCCGCGGCAGAAAGCTCAAAGCTGTGCCCGCCGAAAACAGCGCTTAAAACCAAAACCACCGCATACAATACCGCGAATATCACAACAGGATCCGGTATCCGGCTTCCGATACGCTCTATAACATTAAATTTGTTCTTTTTAAATAATTTCAATATGGACATCCTCCTTTATTCACAGTAAACCCGTAGGAATACCATGTGCCATATTATTATAGCATAAGAAGGATGCTTATTCAAGTGTAAATTTTTTCTTAGGATAACATTTCCGATTTTTTATTTGCCGCCTTATCCTTTATAGCCTCCTCAACAGCGCATAAAGTAAGCTTTGCATTTTCTTCATATATATCATCAAGCATGCTCATCGGCAGAGGATTCTGTCCCGAGCCTATTTCTACCGTAAAACCGAGCCTGCCGTATTCCTTTATAAACCAGTCCTTGCATCCGCCGAACGCCGCTGTTCCCTCCGGTTTGCACACCTCATAGCCGCTTTCCTCAGCCATCTTTTTCGCCACCTCAAAAGCCCTTTTATTTTCCATGCCGTCAAAATCATAATATATCTCCTTCCCCTGACTATGGTATGTAAGCAGCATATCGAAATTCTCACGCCGTATAAGCTCCGCCACTGCGCGTGTTTCCGGCTCGCTTTCAGGATATTTGCCGCCGTATTTTGTCGGAGACGGCTTATCTATTACCATACTCCATTTAGCGTCATAATTATGGTTAAGGTCAACTCCGCGGGCATTCGACTGCCATACCCTGTTAAAGCTGTGTATCCCGACCATACTGATAAGCGCGCGGTGATACGGATTTGTAATATCAATGCCGTGGATAGCAATATCCACCCCGTCCGGATTTACCATAGGCACTACATATATGCTTGCCTCCGAAAATATTCTTTCCGTATCATATCCAAACAGCTTTTGCCGGGTCATTATATGTACTATAAGCTCCGACAAAAACTTCACCAGAAACGCCGAGGTCAGATACTCCAAGCCATGAAACGCTCCGGCAAGAAGAATTTTTGTTTTACCCTGTCCTATTTTGACGCATGGTATCTGCTTATCCATAAGGCTCTCCCCTATCGTAAAGCTTTCTATTATATTGAAATTCTCATCAAGAATTTCTAAGTCGCGGTTCATACGCCTATAGTCATAACACATATACTTCACTCCTTTTCAAATTTGCCTGTCCGTTTAAGTATATGAGTATGATTTTAAGGATATGATTAATACGATTAAGAAATTATAAACTAAAAAAACCGCCCTGCTCGCTAAAGTTAAGGCGGTTATTTAACCAAAAAACTATGGCGCAACCGTTTGAGGTCTTGCCTTTTTCTAATATTATTATACATCTCATATTCTGTTTTGTCAACCGAAAAATTCAATAATTTCAGCGCCTTCCCTCATAAGCCCCAACATATCAGCGTCGGGGCCTTTTATATGATTGACACATTAGATATTGTGTGATAAAATAGATTAGTAAAAATACAAGTAGGAAGGTAGTATAGATGAAAATAGCAATAATAGGACTCGGACTTATCGGCGGTTCAATGGCGCGCCGTCTGCGCGGATTTCACGACTGCACGATAGCCGCATATAACAGAACCGCACAGACGCTTGTCGCCGCAAGAAATGACGGCGCGATCGATGAAGGCTATACTGAGCCGGGCGATGCGATGAAGGACGCGGACCTTATTATAATGTGTCTGTATCCTCAGCTCAATATCGATTTTGTACGTGAAAACCTGAGCTATATAAAGCCGGGAGCGCTTATAACCGATGTAAGCGGAATAAAGAGCTATATAATAGAAGAAATGGACAAGATCCTTCCGGACAACATTGATTTTATAGGCGGACACCCAATGGCGGGACGCGAGGTCGGAGGCTACCAAAGCTCAACCGACACGCTTTTTGAAAATTCTTCATACCTGCTTACTCCGTCAAAGAAAAACAAGCCCGAAAACGTGGCTCTTTTAAGGGAAATGGCAAAATATCTCGGCTGCAGGTGCGTTATGACCACAACCCCTCAGGAGCATGACGAAATTATCGCATATACTTCACAGCTTATGCACGTTGTCGCGGTTGCGCTGTGCGATAATCCCATGATAGAGAGAAGCTCGTCATTCAGCGCCGGAAGTCTGCGTGACTGTACAAGGGTCGCGGTAATAAACGCAGAAATGTGGAGCGAGCTTTTTGTCGAGAATAAGGACGCTCTTTCAAAACGCATACGCGAAATGCAGCAAAGTCTCGAAAAAATAGCGGTCGCGGTTGAAAATGGCGATCGGAAAGAGCTTGAAAAAATAATGCACAAAGCTACCGCTCAGAAAATAAAATGGCTTATGGAATAGGAGTTGTAACAATGCCAAGAAACGAAAAAGAAAAAGAAGGACTTACCCTTCTCGGAAATAAAAAAACAGTCTATTCGGATACCTATTCTCCGGAGGTCCTCGAGACCTTTGTGAACAAGCATCCGGATAACGAATATATGGTAACCTTTGACTGTCCGGAATTCACCTCGCTTTGCCCTATAACAGGTCAGCCGGATTTTGCACATATAACCATAAATTATATACCGAATATAAAGATGGTCGAATCAAAATCCTTAAAGCTCTATCTTTTCAGCTTCAGGAATCAGGGCGATTTCCACGAGGATTGCATAAACATAATAATGAAGGATCTCGTGAAGCTAATGGAACCGAAATACCTTGAGGTCAAGGGAGTATTCACGCCGAGGGGCGGAATTTCTATCTACCCGTTCGCAAACTACGGCGAAAAGGGAACAAAATATGAAAAAATAGCTGCCGAAAGATTATTCACGCAGCTTAAATAAGGGAGAATGAGAATGAGAAAAGCAGTTGTTGTATTAAGCGGCGGTCAGGACTCGACCACATGCCTGTTCTGGGCAATAGACCGCTTCGGAAAAGATAATGTATGCGCCATAGGCTTTGATTACGGTCAGCGTCATAAGCTGGAGCTTGAATGTGCAGAGGAGATCTGCCGCGATGCCGGGATAGATTACGAGGTCATCCCCACTCCGATAATAAACCAGCTCAGCGCCAACTCGCTTACAAGAGATGATATACCTGTCGAGGAAACAAAGCCGGAGGGAGGCGTTCCGAATACATTCGTAGAAGGAAGAAACCATCTCTTTTTGAGCTATGCCGCAATTTATGCCAAAACTCATGGAGCGACGGATCTGGTGACGGGAGTATGCGAAACGGATTTTTCGGGCTATCCCGACTGCCGCGATATATTTATAAAATCGCTCAACGTGACATTAAACCTCGCTATGGAATATAATTTTGTGATCCATACGCCGCTTATGTGGATAACAAAGGCACAGACCTGGGAAATGGCGGATAAATTAGGCGTGCTCGATATTATCCGCGACAAAACACTCACCTGCTATAACGGCGTAAAGGGCATGGGCTGCGGACACTGCCCCGCCTGTACGCTCAGAAGGCTCGGATATGAGGAGTATATGAAAAGCAAGGAGAATAAATAATGTACGAGGTCAGAAAGAGAATAGAAATAAGCGCTGCACACAGGCTAATGCTGGACTATGAATCAAAATGTACCAACCTGCACGGACATAACTGGATAATAGACGTATTTTTAAGGAGCGAAACGCTCAATAAAAACGGGATGATAATGGATTTCACCGAAATAAAGCGCAAAATCCAGGATAAATTTGACCACAAGGTCATCAATGATGAAGTGGATTTCAACCCCACCGCCGAAAATATCGCAAAATATATATGCGACGTACTCGCGCCGTACTGCTACAGAGTGGACGTTCAGGAAAGCATAGATAATGTGGCAAGCTATATCAAGGAATAAAGGAACTGATAAATTGAAGGTAGTTGAAATATTTGACAGCATAGACGGAGAGGGAAAGCGCACCGGTCAGCCCTGTACATTCATAAGGCTTGCGGGCTGCAATCTGCGCTGCTCCTACTGCGACACGCTCTACGCGCTTTTCGGCGAAAAGGAAGAATGCGTATATGAGGAAATGAGCGTGCAGGACATAATGAAGCGTGTAAATCCGCTTTACAAAAGAGTCACGCTCACAGGCGGAGAGCCGCTTATACACAGCGGCTGCGATGCGCTTGTAAGCTCTCTTTTAAGATCGGGCATTGAAGTAAATATAGAAACAAACGGCGCCGCGGATATTGAAAAATTCAGAAAAAGCGTGCCGCGCTCATCAAAGCTTTTCTTTACGGTAGACTACAAGCTTTATTCAAGCGGCGTTGAGGATAAAATGCTTTGGAATAATTTCGTGTCCCTTGAACAGAGGGACGTTGTAAAGTTCGTTGTAGGCTCGGACGAGGATTTTGAGCTTATGAAAAGCGTGATAAAGAAAATGAGCATGGTATATGAAGAAATGCCCATAATTTATACCGGAGTTGTTTACGGTGAATACGAGCCGAAAAGACTGGTTGAAAAAATGCTAAAGGAGCCGCTTATGAAGGACGCGTATTACCAGATACAGCTTCATAAAACAATATGGGATCCGGATGAACGCGGAGTATAACAGCCGCGCTGAAAGGAGATAAAAAAGTAATATAATGAATAAAGAAATAGATTACGAAAAAATAAAGCACGCCGTGCGCGACATCATCGAGGCATTGGGCGACGATCCTCAAAGAGAGGGACTTATTGAAACTCCCGACAGAGTAGCCCGCATGTACGGGGAGATTTTTGAGGGCATGCGCTATACCAACGATGAGATAGCGCAAATGTTTGACAAATGCTTTGAAACCGAAAAAAACCGCGATCTGGTGCTTGTAAAGGACATAGAGTGCTTCAGCTACTGCGAGCACCATCTTGCGCTTATGTACAATATGAAATGCCATGTAGGCTATATCCCGAACGGACGTGTTATAGGTCTTTCAAAAATCGCGCGTATATGCGATATGGTCTGCAAAAGGCTTCAGCTTCAGGAAAGAATATGCGCCGATATAGCGTATATTATCCAAAAAGTCTGCAAAACAGAGGACGTTATCGTTATTGTAGAGGGCGAGCACAGCTGTATGACCGCAAGAGGTATCAAGGCGCGCGGCGCAAAAACGCGCACAAGCGCAATAAGAGGATTATTCGACAGTGACCATGAGCTAAGAAACGAGGTATACGCTTTGCTTAAATAAGCCTAAAAGCGTCTGCCGGAGGCTTTTTACAGAGAGGTTCATAATGAAGATCAATTCAAAAAACGATTTAAAGGACATACTTTTTAAAATATTAGATCCGCTAATCCCTCATTACAGCAGCGGCGGCGCAAGGCTTTGTCCGGGGAATACCGCCGCATGGTATGATGATCTGTCAGCTCAGACGGAGGGATTTTCCCGTCCCCTTTGGGGGCTTGTGCCGCTGTGGGCATCAGGAGGTGACGCAGGAGCTTTCGATGATATTTACATACGCGGTATCGTATCGGGGACAGATAAAGCAAGTGCGGAATACTGGGGAGAATGCCATGACCGTGACCAGCGATTCGTTGAAATGGCAGCGATAGCTTATGCACTGATATTTTCGCCGGACAAGGTCTTGTATCCGCTCAATGACAAGCAAAGATCCGGACTTGCCGAATGGCTCTTTCAGATAAACGGGCATGAGGTATGCGACAGCAACTGGATATTTTTCAGGGTTCTCGTAAATATTGCGCTGAAAAAGAGGGACATGAAATACAGCTCCGAAACGCTCAGACAAGATATACGCCGTATAGAGGATTTCTATCTCGGGAACGGCTGGTACAGCGATGGTCCAAACGGACAGAAGGACTATTATATTTCATTTGCTATACATTTCTATTCCTTAGTATACGCTATGACCATGGAAGACGATGACCCGGAGCGCTGCGCTAAATACAGAAGCAGAGCGGAAATATTTGCGCATGATTTTATATACTGGTTTGCCGATGACGGAGAAGCTCTTCCCTACGGACGCTCTCTTACATACCGATTTGCCCAGCTTGCATTCTGGAGCGCCTGCGTTGTTTCGGGAGTGCTTCCTTTTGAAGAAGGTATTATAAAGGGGATAATCGAGCGCGGATTGGGAAAATGGCTGGATAACCGGGATATTTTCGATAACAGCGGCATACTCACGATCGGGTATAAATATCCGTCTCTGCATATGGCGGAGCATTATAACGCTCCCGGCTCACCGTATTGGGCGCTAAAGACATTCATGCTTTTGATGCTTGACGATAACGACCCGTTCTGGAGCTGCGAAGCGCTTCCCATGCCTGAGCTAAATGAAAAGCGGCTTATTAAAAATGCCGATATGCTTATAAGACGTAACCAAGGCGATGTGTATGCCTATACCGCGGGGACACAAAACGACCTTGCCTGCGGACAGATAGCGGCGAAATATCTTAAATTCGCATATTCAACAGTTTTCGGCTTTAATGTAATGCGTTCTCAGCTTTCCCTTGAAGAATGCGCTCCGGATAATATGCTTGTATTTGAAATAGATGGAATGATATTTATAAGGCGGCATAATTACGGCTTTACAATAAATGATAATGAGATAATAACAAAATGGTCGCCGTTCAAGGGTATAGAGGTCGAAACCAAAATAATCCCATTTAAAGAGGGACACATAAGGGAGCATACCATTTATTCAGAATATGAGTGCAGGGCTTATGAATGCGGATATGCGGCTGCTTCGCGGGATACTGACATGATGGATTTCCGTATGCATGACGGTGAATGCACGGCATACAACAGCTTTTCATCAAGCTCGGTACGCTCCGAATCGGACGGCTCCAAGGCAAGGCTTATATCCACGTCTCCGAACACAAATATTCTCTTCAATAAAACCGTTATTCCCTCATTGGAATTTAAAATAAAGCAAGGGAAAAATGTTATAAAAAGCGTTATAACAGCGTATAAAAAAGGGGACGGCAAATAATGAGAGAGCAATTCATAAGAACAGAAGCTCTTATAGGCTCAGCCGGAATGGAGCGGCTTTCACGCTCACGCGTCGCTGTTTTCGGAATAGGCGGCGTGGGAGGATATGCGGCTGTGGCTCTGGCAAGAAGCGGTGTCGGCGAGATAGATATAATCGATAACGATGATATTTCGATAAGCAATCTGAACCGTCAGATAATAGCCCGCCACAGTACCATAGGAAGACCTAAGGTAGACGTAATGGCGGAAGATCTTCAGGATATAAATCCGGATATAAAGATACATAAGCATAATATGTTTTTTCTTCCTGAAACAGAGCTTGATTTTTCGGTATTTGATTATGTAATAGACGCTATAGATACAGTGACGGGAAAAATAGAGATAATCATGCGCGCGAAAAAGCTCGGGATACCTGTTATAAGCTCTATGGGGACAGGAAATAAGCTTCATCCGGAAATGCTTGAGCTTGCGGATATATATTCCACATCAATGTGTCCCCTTTCGAGGGTGATGCGGCGTGAGCTTAAGGCGCGCGGAGTAAAGGAGCTTAAGGTAGTATATTCAAAGGAGGAGCCGATAAAGCCGACAGTAACGCTCGAACAGGAGGGACGCCGCGCCGTTCCGGGCAGCAGCGCATTTGTTCCTTCCGCCGCCGGACTTATTATTGCCGGAGAGGTCATACGTGATTTAATAAGGGGGATTTAAGATGCTTTCACAGATAAACGCCTGCGGACTGATGGGTATAGATGGATTTATGGTAAGGGTACAGACCGATATTTCAAACGGTATGCCGTCCTTAAACGTGGTCGGGCTTCCCGATATCGCCGTAAAGGAGGCAAAGGAAAGAATACATTCGGCTATACGCAATACCGGCTTTAAATTCCCGTCAAAGCATATAACAATAAATCTAGCTCCGGCAAATAAGCGCAAAGAAGGCACAGCATATGACCTGCCGCTTGCTGTTTCGATTTTAAACGCATCGGGACAGCTCAATACAGACGATATTGACGATGCTGTTTTTATCGGGGAGCTTTCCCTTGACGGAGGCGTGATGAATGTTTCGGGAGTTCTGCCGATGGTAATTTCAGCGTATAAGCTTGGATATAAGAAATTTTTCGTACCCGCCGGCAATGCGAACGAAGCGGCTGTCGTTAAGGACGCTCAGGTATATCCGGTGAATTCGCTCAGGGATATACTGCTGCATTTCTGCGGGGACACTAAATTGGAAAGGCGTGTTGTTGATACCGAAAAATATTTTAAGCACCACCCCTCCGCAATGCTTGACTTCTGTGATGTAAAGGGACAGGAAAGCGTCAAAAGAGCGCTCGAGGTAGCCGCCGCGGGTAACCATAATATAATTCTTATCGGACCGCCGGGAACGGGAAAAACAATGCTTGCTCAGAGAATGAATACAATACTTCCCGATATGTCATTTGACGAGGCTCTGGAGGTCACAAAAATACATTCCATAGCCGGAGTACTGCCCAAAGACCGCCCGCTTATCACAGAGCGTCCGTTCCGTAATCCGCACCATACAGTATCATCGGTGGGACTTTCGGGCGGAGGAACAATGCCTCGTCCCGGAGAGCTGTCTCTTGCGCATAACGGCATACTGTTCCTTGACGAGCTTCCGGAATTCAGGCGTGATGTGCTCGAAACTCTGAGACAGCCCATAGAAGACGGCAGGGTCACTATATCACGTGTCAGCGCAACACTCACCTATCCCTGCAATATAATGCTCATAGCCAGCATGAATCCATGCAAATGCGGCTACTACGGCGATTCACGCCGCAAATGCACCTGTACTCCGGCTCAGATAGCCAAATACCGGCGCAGGATCTCCGGACCGCTGCTTGACAGGATAGATATACAAGCGGAGGTTTCCGGTATTCCTTATGAAACATTGAGCCAAATTGACAAGGGCGAAAGCAGCGCGGATATAAAAAAGCGTGTGGACAAGGCGCGCAGGATACAGCTTGAGCGGTATAAAGGAAAGGGTATCTATTCAAATTCCCAGCTGAGCGCCGGCATGCTTCAGGAATTCTGCCCGCTCGGTCAGACGGAAAACAAGCTTTTAAAAAGCGCGTTTGATTCGCTCGGTCTTAGCGCAAGAGCGCACAGCCGTATATTGAAGGTCGCCAGAACAATAGCCGATCTTAACGGCAGCGACGATATAAAGGCCGCGCATATCGCCGAAGCAATAAGCTACAGAAGCCTTGACCGTAAATTTTTCTCTTGATTTTCTTATATTGTGTACATTTTTATGGCTGTATATTTGTTATATATTGTACATTTCTTACAATATTAGTGTTAGCATATTGACTTTTTTGATGTTTTGGTGTATTATATATCAGTACTTAATGAGAGGTCAATATCGCGGGATAGAGCAGTTCGGTAGCTCGTCGGGCTCATAACCCGAAGGTCGTTGGTTCAAATCCAGCTCCCGCAACCAATTGTAAAAACGGCAGAATTTTTCTTGCCGTTTTTTTGTTTTTCTTTAAACAATTATTAATTTTTTTATAAACAGTTGACAAATTCTAATTCACGATATATAACAATAGAAAAAAGGCAGCCTGTTAAACGGCTCGCCATATAACGCTTCAGTTAGTCGCTACATTTGACGATGTAGGCGACTAACTTGCTTTTATCTGAAAATTGCGATTTCTTCATCAATTATATTTTTCGTTCATTCTTCTTTCGGCAGCGTCATAATCTGTATCCGCCGCTCCGTACACGCCTGTATCACGCTCATTCATTTTCGGATTTTTTGCGCTGTTTTTGCTGCGGAATTCCTCCTGATCCCTTTCGGCCGCTTCTATGGTATGGATATTTTTCTTGTTCCAATTCTTTATTATCGAGTCCATATACTGAAACGACAGCCTTCCTATGCGCATTATACAATACTCATACGCAAGAGCCACCATTTCGCTGCTCATCGAATACTTGTCCTTCCATTCGGAAAGATATGCTTCCTCGGTTTTTGAAAGCGGTCTTGAGGTTATGCCCAAAAGCTTTTTAAGCTCGCTGAAATACGACTTATCCTCCCGCTCCTCATTGATAAACCTGTCCGCTTCCTCCATTGTGGTTATTCCCTTATCATGCCAGCTTATAGCCACCTTCTCTATATAATTCATATTTGAATTATTCTTCGAAACACAATACTCAAGCAGCATCATTATTACCTCAGTTGACAAACCGAGATGGTCATATATCCAATAAAGCGTTTCTATATCGGGATTATTGAGAGTTTTTCCGAGCATCTCCTGAGCCATGGTGCACAGATCCGAAAGCTTCTGGTCGTGCAGGATTATATCGCTTATCTGGTTTATGCTCTTCTTTTCTTCCGAATGCTCCTCATTTGCGGGCGCGACCGCCGGAATATCCGTCTCGTTTATAACGGGAACAGTTTTAAACAGCTCCGTCTGCGGCTGAGCGCCCGCGCTTGACACAGCTCCTACCGTTATAGTCGTTCCCGCACTGTTCAAAAGCCCCTGCTCCTGCCAGTATTCTATAGCGTTTAACACATCGCCCTCGAGCATATTCAATGCCTTCGCTATTCTTCTTGGCTCATCACTGCCTCCCTTTATAGCCATACATAATATGTAAAGATATACCTTCACATAATCACCATGCGCCCTTGTCATATAATTTTCGATAAATTCCGTAGAGACCGGAACGAAATTAAAATTGTATCTAAACTCAAACATAAAAAAAATCTCCGTTTTTATTAAAAAAATGTGATCTGCCCCTTGACATACAGGCAAATTTGTGATAACATAATAAAATGTAGTGTAGTCTGCAAATTTTGACTCCGCTTCCTCTTAAATATATTATCATTGTATGTATTATACCATGATAATATACAAATTGCAACCCCTAAAAAGCCATAAAATTTGACCGGCTTTGAGGGAAGAGGCTTTGCCCGGAGGATTTTTTTAAGACTATTGATTTTAGTAGGAAATAAAAAACGCTGAGATTATTAATGAGGTGATTAATTAGATGCTGCATGCGGTAGAAGCAGGAAAGAATATCCGTCTTTCGTATTCGACAATCAAGGAAGCGCTGGAAATGCCTAACCTTATCGAGGTACAGAAGGATTCCTACAAATGGTTCCTTGAAGAAGGTCTTAAAGAGGTATTCCACGATATCTCCCCAATAACCGACCACGCCAATAAGCTTAAGCTTGAATTCTGCGACTATAAGCTCGATTACAAGTCTAAGTATACGGTAGAGGAATGTAAGGAAAGAGATGCGAAATATGCGGCTCCGCTTTTCGTAAGGGTGATGCTTACGAACAACGAGACCGGAGAAATAAAACAGCAGGATATTTTTATGGGTGAATTCCCGCTTATGACAGAGCAGGGAACGTTTATTATAAACGGCGCCGAGCGTGTTATAGTAAGCCAGCTCGTGCGTTCGCCGGGAATATATTATGAGTTTTCAAGAGACAAGACGGGTAAGCCGCTTTATGCCTCAACGGTAATTCCGTACAGGGGTGCTTGGCTCGAGTACGAAACGGATTCAAACGATGTTTTCTCGATTCGTATAGACCGTACAAGAAAACTGCCCGTGACAGTATTTTTAAGAGCGATGGGGCTTGGAACGAATGCCGAGATAATCAATCTTTTCGGAGAGGACAAAAAGCTTCTCGCTACATTTGAGAAGGATCCGACAAACAGCCGTGAAGAGGGTCTTATAGAAATTTATAAAAGACTCCGCCCCGGTGAGCCGGCAAACGTTGAAAGCGCGGAATCACTTCTTAATAATATGTTCTTTGACCCGAAGCGCTATGATTTGGCAAGGGTCGGAAGATATAAATTCGACAAAAAGCTCGCTATAGGAGCAAGAATAAAAAATAAGAAGCTTAAAGAGGATGTATTTGACCCGAGAACCGGAGAGCTTTTGGCAAAAGCAGGCGATATGATAAGCGCGGAAGCTGCCGAAGCTATAGAAAAAGCCGGAGTAAACACTGTATTCCTTGAAATAGAGGGTCAGGAAGTAAAGGTATTCTCCAATGATATGGTGCTTCTTGAGGAATACTGCGATGTTGAGGTAGATGTTCCTTATGAGAAGGTAAGACGCGCTGTTCTTATGGATATCTTAAAGGCAGCGGATGAACAGGATGAGCTTCCCAGAGAGGATTATATAAGAAGTCAGATAGAATACCAGTGGGATGACCTTTGCCCGAAGCATATCACTGTAGACGATATGTTCGCGTCTGTAAACTACTGCCTTAACCTTGCAATGGGTACAGGCTCGATAGACGATATCGACCATCTCGGAAACAGAAGATTGAGAAGCGTCGGAGAGCTTTTGCAGAACCAGTTCCGTATAGGTCTTGCAAGAATGGAAAGAACCGTAAGAGAAAGAATGTCGGTACAGGAGGCAGAAATCATAACGCCTACCTCGCTTATAAATATAAGACCTATCATAGCTACTATAAATGAATTCTTCGGTTCATCACAGCTTTCACAGTTCATGGACCAGCCGAACCCGCTTGCAGAGCTTCGTCACAAGAGACGTATATCGGCTTTGGGACCGGGCGGTCTTTCAAGAGAAAGAGCCGGATTTGAGGTGCGTGACGTTCACTATTCGCACTACGGAAGAATGTGTCCGATAGAGACTCCTGAAGGTCCAAACATCGGTCTTATAACCTCGCTTGCAACATTCGCAAGAATTGACCAGTACGGCTTTGTCGAAGCGCCTTACAGAAAGGTCGACAAGGAAACGCACTGCGTAACGGACGAGATAGTATATATGACCGCCGATGTCGAGGATAATTACATTGTCGCTCAGGCAAACGAGCCGCTTGATGAAAACGGCAGATTTATAGATAAAAAGGTTTCCGCCCGCTACCGTGATGAGATACTTGAAGTTCCGGGCGAAATGATAGATTACATGGACGTATCTCCGAGACAGCTTGTTTCGGTCGTTACGGCTTGTATCCCGTTCCTTGAGAACGACGATGCTAACCGCGCGCTCATGGGCTCGAACATGCAGTGTCAGGCAGTGCCGCTTCTTACAACCGATTCTCCTATCGTCGGAACAGGCATGGAGCATAAGGTTGCGAAGGATTCCGGAAGCGCTGTTCTTGCAAAAGAGGACGGATATGTTGAGAGCGTGGATTCTGAAAAGATCGTTATAAAGGGCGAGAGCGGTGCAAAGCATGTTCATAAGCTTATAAAGTTTACCCGTTCAAACCAGAGTACCTGTATCAACCAGAAGCCTATCGTTGTAAAGGGCGAGAAGGTTCACAGAGGCGATATCATAGCAGACGGTCCGGCAATGGACAACGGCGAGCTTGCATTGGGCAAGAACATACTTATAGGCTTCATGACATGGGAAGGCTATAACTATGAGGACGCGGTACTTCTGAGTGAGGAGCTTGTAAAGAACGATGTATTCACCTCTATCCATATGGAGGAATACGAATGCGAATCGAGAGATACAAAGTTAGGACCCGAGGAGATAACAAGAGATATCCCGAATGTTTCAGAGGACGCTTTGAAGGACCTTGACGAGGAAGGAATCATAAGAGTCGGAGCTGAGGTAAAGCCGGGAGACATACTTGTCGGAAAGGTAACTCCGAAGGGTGAGACAGAGCTTACCGCAGAGGAAAGACTTTTAAGAGCAATTTTCGGTGAAAAGGCGAGAGAGGTAAGAGATACCTCATTGAGAGTTCCGCACGGAGAGCAGGGTATCATAGTTGACGTAAAGAAGTTTACAAGAGAAAACGGCGACGAGCTTTCAGCCGGTGTAAACGAGGTCGTAGTATGCTATATCGCTCAGAAGCGTAAGATAAGCGTCGGCGACAAGATGGCCGGACGTCACGGAAACAAGGGTGTCGTTTCGAGAGTGCTTCCGCAGGAGGATATGCCGTTCCTGGAGGACGGTACTCCGCTTCAGATCGTGCTTAACCCGCTGGGCGTACCTTCGCGTATGAATATCGGTCAGGTGCTCGAGATGCACTTGGGCTATGCTTACAGATGTCTTTCATTAAAGACGAGAGAAGAGCTCGAGAGCATAACCGTTGACGAAAACTTTAAAAAGCAGGTATTAAGAGCAAAGGATGCCGCAAGACCGGGACGCTTTATAAAGATCGCAACTCCGGTATTTGACGGTGCTCAGGACAGTGATATACAGATGGCGTTCGAGGCGGCAGGTCTTGACAAGACATTCAAGTCGGTCGTTTATGACGGACGTACCGGAGAGAAGTTCGACAATACCGTTACAGTCGGAATAATGTATTACCTGAAACTGCATCACCTCGTTGATGATAAGATACACGCGCGTTCGACAGGTCCGTACTCACTCGTTACGCAGCAGCCGCTCGGAGGTAAGGCTCAGTTCGGCGGACAGCGTTTCGGAGAAATGGAGGTTTGGGCGCTCGAGGCTTACGGCGCGGCTTATACTCTTCAGGAGATACTTACCGTCAAGTCCGATGATATCGTGGGACGTGTAAAGACGTATGAAGCTATCGTAAAGGGCGAGAATATTCCGAAATCAGGTATTCCGGAATCGTTCAAGGTTCTTGTTAAGGAATTGCAGTCGCTTGCTCTTGATATTAAGATATTGAATCATAACATGGAGAAGATAGATATAGACACCTTCTTTGATGATGACGATGATGAAGGCTATGTAAGCGAAGATATCGTAAAGACGATGTCCGAGGGAGACGGCGTTGACGACGGTGATCTCGGAGAGGACAGCATGCTCTCCGACGGCTACTTGGGCGACGACGATTATATAGACGATGAAGACGAGGGCGGAGTTATAACCGCCGATGATTTTGACGATGATTTTGATATGTAAGGCCGCGGTGCTATGGAGGTTTTTAGATGTTAGAATTTAACAGTTTTGAAGCAATAAAAATAGGCTTGGCTTCTCCGGAGACCATTTTGAGCTGGTCGCACGGAGAGGTTACAAAGCCGGAAACTATCAACTACCGCACGCTTAAGCCCGAAAAGGACGGTCTTTTCTGTGAAAAGATATTCGGACCTACAAAGGACTGGGAATGCCACTGCGGTAAATACAAGAAGATAAGATATAAGGGCGTTGTCTGCGACCGATGCGGAGTTGAGGTCACAAAGTCGAAGGTAAGAAGAGAGAGAATGGGACATATCTCTCTCGCGACGCCGGTATCGCATATATGGTACTTTAAGGGCGTTCCTTCGTCACTGGGACTTATACTCGACATATCGCCCAGACAGCTTGAAAAGGTGCTCTACTTTGCATCATATATTGTAACCGATCCGGGTGAAACAGAGCTTGAGGAAAATCAGATTCTTTCCGAAAGAGAATTCCATGAGGCTCAGGAAAAATACGGCGGCAAGTTCAAGGCAGGAATGGGCGCAGAGTCCATAAAAGAGCTGCTTGAAAGAATCGACCTCGAAAAGCTCTCAAAGGAGCTTAAGGAAGAGCTTGAGACCGTTCAGGGTCAAAAGAAGGGCAGAATAATAAAAAGACTTGAAATCGTAGAGGCGTTCAGACTTTCACATAACCGTCCGGAATGGATGATACTGACAGTCGTTCCGATAATTCCGCCGGATCTGCGTCCGATGGTACAGCTCGACGGAGGACGTTTCGCGACCTCTGACCTTAATGACCTTTACAGAAGAGTCATAAACAGAAACAACAGATTAAGACGTCTCCAGGAGCTTAATGCACCGGATATTATTATAAGAAACGAAAAGAGAATGCTTCAGGAAGCAGTCGATGCTCTCATCAACAACGGCAGACGCGGAAGAACCGTTACAGGTCCTGGAAACAGACCGCTCAAGTCACTTTCCGACTTGTTAAAGGGTAAGCAGGGACGTTTCAGACAGAATCTTCTCGGTAAGCGTGTTGACTATTCGGGACGTTCGGTTATCGTTGTAGGACCGGAAATGAAGATATATCAGTGCGGCGTGCCGAAGGAAATGGCTATAGAGCTGTTCAAGCCGTTTGTTATGAAGGAGCTTGTTTCAAGAGGTTTGGCTCCTAATATAAAGAGCGCAAAGCGCAAGGTCGAAAGAGCCGTTCCGGAGGTATGGGATGTGCTCGAGGATGTTATAAAGGATCATCCTGTTTTGCTTAACCGTGCCCCCACGCTTCACCGTCTCGGTATTCAGGCGTTTGAGCCGCGATTGGTCGAGGGTCATGCCTTAAAGCTTCACCCGCTCGTTTGTACGGCATACAATGCGGACTTTGACGGTGACCAGATGGCTATTCACGTACCGCTTTCACCGGAGGCACAGTCCGAAGCAAGATTCCTTATGCTCAGTGCAAACAATCTCCTGAAGCCGCAGGACGGACATCCGGTTACTGTTCCTACTCAGGATATGATACTTGGTTCGTATTATCTGACTCTTACAAAGGAGCATTACGACTGGATAGCTGACGAGATATGTAATGACGAGGCAAAGCTCGAGTATATGAAGGGCATCATTCTTAATGACAAGGATAACGACAAGCTTGAAATATATGACGAGGATGAGCCGATAAAGAGCTTCAGCTCGATAAAAGAGGCAATGAAGTATGCAAAGGGTCTGGACAACGTAAAGAAGAATGAGACTCTTATAAGAGTCAATCCTGTTACGATAGCTTTTCCGGAGGGAACAGTTCAGATATCTGTTAAAAAGCTTATGTCTGTGGCAAAGAGTCTTATTATAAAGAAGTATCTTTCCGATAACGAGGCTGAGCTTGCATATACAAACAAGAGCTGTACGCTCCATGAGAAAATATTGGTACAGCGCAGCGCTGTTGTTGACGGAGTTAAAAAGACAAAGCTCGTTGAAACGACAGTCGGAAGAATCATATTTAACCATAATATACCGCAGGATCTGGGATATGTGGACAGAACGAATCCAGAAACAATGTTCAATTACGAGGTTGACTTCATCGTAGGAAAGAAGCAGCTCGGAAAGATCATAGACAGATGTATAAGAGTTCACGGCACATCTATTACAGCAGATATGCTCGATAAGATAAAGGCTACGGGATATAAGTATTCCACACTTTCGGCAATTACCGTTGCCGTTTCGGATATCGAGGTACCGGCTCAGAAGAAGGATATCCTCGCCGAGGCAGAAAAGGAAGTCGAAAATATCACGAATCAGTACCGTTTCGGTTTATTGACGAACGAAGAGCGTTATGAGCAGGTCATAAAGATATGGGCGGCAGCTTCCGAAAAGGTAACAGCTGCCATGCTTGACCATCTCGGTGAATTCAATCCTATCTACATGATGGCGGATTCCGGTGCGAGAGGTTCCACAAACCAGATACGTCAGCTGGCTGCAATGCGCGGACTTATGGCGGATACACAGGGCCGAACAGTCGAAATTCCTATTCGTGCTAACTTCCGTGAGGGTCTTAACGTACTTGAGTACTTCGTATCCTCGCACGGCGCAAGAAAGGGTCTTACAGATACGGCTCTGAGAACTGCCGACTCGGGTTATCTTACAAGACGTCTGGTAGACGTTTCACAGGACGTTATAGTTAGAGAGATAGACTGCGGAACAAGCGAAGGCGAATGGGTAACGGAGATAACGGAAGGCAAGGAAAGCATCGAGCCATTGGTTGACCGTATAAGCGGACGAGTGCTTATGGAGGATGTTGTAGATCTGGAGACCGGTGAGGTAATCGTTGCGGTAAAGGACGACTCGTCAAATCCGGGCATAAACATTATTTCCGATATTGACGCCGAAAGAATCGTTTCAAGAGGCATAAAGAAGGTAAAGATAAGAAACGTACTGAACTGTCATTCAAAGGTCGGAGTATGTGCTAAGTGCTACGGCAGAAACCTTGCTACAGGCAACCTTGTAAATGTCGGTGAAGCTGTTGGAATCATAGCCGCTCAGTCCATAGGCGAGCCGGGTACGCAGCTTACGATGAGAACCTTCCATGCCGGCGGCGTTGCGGCGGGAAGCGATATTACACAGGGTCTTCCGCGTATCGAGGAGCTTTTCGAGGCAAGACGTCCTAAGGGTCTTGCTATAATCTCTGAAATTGCAGGACGTGTAACCGTCAGCGATACAAAGAGAAAGAGAGAGGTCATTGTTACCGATGATTCGACAGCCGAATCAAGGACTTATGTTATACCTTACGGCTCAAGCATAAAGGTCCATGACGGCGATGTTATAGAAAAGGGAGCCGAGCTTACGGCAGGTTCGGTAAACCCGAATGATATTTTGAGAATCAACGGTCCGGGTGCGGTACAGAAGTATATCACACGTGAGGTACAGAAGACATACCGTATGCAGGGTGTTGACATCAACGACAAGCACGTTGAGGTAATAACAAGACAGATGCTCAGAAAAGTAAGAGTAGAGGATGCGGGAGATACAAATCTTCTTATCGGCTCTCTTATAGATAAGTTTGAGCTTGAAGAGGCTAACGAGCGTGTGCGTGAAGAGGGCAAGGTCAACTTCGCTTCATCATCACCGGTGCTTTTGGGTATCACAAAGGCGTCGCTTGCAACCGATTCGTTCATGTCGGCGGCTTCGTTCCAGGAAACAACGAAGGTTCTTACCGATGCCGCTATCAAAGGAAAAATCGATCCGCTTCAGGGTCTTAAGGAGAATGTTATTATCGGTAAGCTTATTCCGGCAGGTACCGGCATGAGCATGTACAAGGATATCAACATTACCATTAACGGAGAAGAGATCGACGAAAGTAAGATAGATTGATAAAAGGCGGGCATTGCCCGCCTTTTATTTGTATATATCACTTCTGTGTCCTATGTTTAAAATAAGAATTGTTATTATATTATCCTCAATCTCCGCAAGCAGACGATAATCACCAACATGGTAACGCCATTGTCCGCTTCTGTTTGCGGTCAAGCCCTTCCCGTGCAACCGTGGATTTTCACAATTTTCGAGATTTTTTCGAACCCATCCTAAAATCAATGCTGAAGTGCTGCGGTCTAATTTTTTTAAATCCTTCATCGCCCTTTTTGTAAACTGTACCTTATATTTCATTTTAATCCGAGTTCCTTTTCTACTTCATCAAGTGAATATGTTACAGGGTCATTTTTATATTCTTCCAAAGCTTTATTGAACATTTCCAAATCATATTCATTTTCAATCCGCTCCATAACTGTTTGACGGATAAGATCCGATACAGAAAGTTTATTAAGCTCCGCATACTTTTTTATAAGTATGGCATCTTCATTACTTAATCTTAAAGATATAGTCATTTATAACACTCCCTCCCTGTATTACATTGTATTACAAAAAATCTTATTTGTCAATAGTATATGTGGATTTTATAGAATTATTTTTTTATATTTTTTTGCAAAAAAAATAAAGGAACCGATTTTTATCGGCCCCTTTATTTTTAATCTTGTATAAGCTCGCCTATCTTTGCAGCGCATTCAGGGCAGATGTTCTTGCCCTTATAATTCATAACATTGCTTGCATCGCCGCAGAAAATACATGCCGGCTCATATTTCTTAAGAATAATCTTATCATCTTCAGTATAAATCTCAAGAGCATCACGCTGCTCTATATTAAACTGGCGTCTAAGTTCTATCGGAAGCACTATTCTACCCAGGTCATCCATTTTTCTTACCATGCCAATCGATTTCATATCGAATCTCTCCTATCCTTAAATTTTATTGTAAATACATTATAACATTGTATACATAAAATGTCAATAGGAAAAACGGATTTTCTTGGGGAAAAATGTAAATAAATTGTGAATTTTATAAACAAAGCACACATCTTAGCATAACTGCATTTAATTTGACAGATTTTTGAAGCATATTCTTAGACTCGATAAGCTTCTCCACCGCACTCATACATCTCTTGGTATCAATTTCACTGCACATGCCGCGCAGTACATCCGCTTTATCGGAATTTATTATTTTATCGGCAGCTCCGCAGTGTATAGCGGTAATATCGCGTATATACGAAATCCATATATCTATTATTTCATTGATACGTTCCGCATTCTTTACCGCGAAATCCGAAACCTCAAATGCGCATGAGCTTTTCCCCGAAATAAGCTTCGGCAGATACTCCAGAGCCTGTGTGCGTATATTCTCAAAATCCTTGTCGGCTATCATTTTATCAGCTTCGCCGGGTATACCGCCGCTGTTTCGCACCAAAAAATCCAGCCTGTCCGTTTCATGAGGGTATTGGCTTTTTATATATTCTCTGATTTTTTCGGAGCTTACCGGAGTAAAGGAAATGACCTCCGCACGCGAAACCACAGTCGGCAAAAGATTCTGCACCGACGGTACTATTATTATAAAAACCACATATTCCGGCGGCTCCTCAAGCGTTTTTAAAAGCGTGTTCTGAGCCTCAGCAGTCATATTTTCCCCATCGGGAATAATGTATATTTTCCGCTTTGAATTGAAAGGCTTTATATAGGTACTGCTTACCGCTTTTCTTGCGGATTCCGCTCCGATGGATTTTTTCGGTTTTCCGTCCGCCCCCTTGTCATGCTCGACGGTTATTATATCCGGATTTGTACCGGCGCGCGCCTCTATGCATGAACGGCACTCGCCGCAGGGAGCGCTTTTGGAATGCTCGCATACGAGTGCGTTTGCAAACAGCCTTGCCGCTTCATGGCGGTACATTCCCGCAGGTCCCTCGAAAATATAAGCATGTGAGCTTGTGCCTTTATGCACGCTCGATATCAGCGTGTTTATGATTTTATCATGAAAGACTGTATAGCCGTACATATTTCCTCCTAATGTATTGTTTCTTATGTAATATTATATCACATTTCTTTATATAAATAAAGTATAAATACAGATTTTTTGGGAGGTATACGTATGAATTACATATGGAGCGCTATGCTTATAGCTTCTGTGGTATGTGCAGCGGTCAGCGGACGTCTTGACGAAACGGCTGCCGCCGCCTTTGAGGGAGCGGCGGAGTCGGTCAAGGTACTGCTTTCGTTCGCGGGGATAATGTGTTTTTGGACAGGAATATTAAGGGTTGCCGAAAAAGCGGGGGTATGCACTGTTATAGAAAAGCTGCTCTCACCTGTCATACGCCTTCTTTTTCCAAAGGCGGGCAGCGGCGCAAAACGCTTTATAGCAATGAATATGAGTGCGAACCTGCTCGGTATGGGTAATGCCGCCACTCCCATGGGAATACACGCAATGGAGGAGCTTGACCGGGAAAATCCTCACCCGCTTTATCCGTCCGCTCCCATGCGTATGCTTGCGGCCGTAAACACTTCCTCCATACAGCTTATTCCCACGACCGTTATAGCTCTGCGTGCGGCGGCGGGCTCGGCAGCTCCGGCCGAGATAATGCTTCCCATCTGGACGGCTTCACTTTTCGGGCTTTTTGCGGCGGTCATATCCACAAAAATAGTATGCGGGGTAAAACGCCTGTGAATTTTGCGGCGGTTGTTATAATAGCGGCAGTCGTATTCATAGGACTGCTCCGAAAAACGGCGGTATATGATGAATTTATAGAGGGTGCGCGCTCCGGCATGAAAATCACCGCCGGGATATTTCCGGCTCTTGCGGCAATTATGACCGCTGCGGCAATGCTCAGGGCTTCGGGGCTTATTGATATAATATGCTCAATCATTGCGCCTGTTACAAATATGCTCGGTATCCCTCCGGAGGCCGTGCCGCTCGCACTTTTAAGACCGGTATCCGGAAGCGGCTCGCTCGGGCTGTTGAGCGATGCTTTGAACACCTACGGCGCCGACAGCTATATCGGAAGATTCTCCTCGATAATTATGGGTTCAACGGAAACCACATTCTATTGTCTGTGCGTATATTTTTCAAAAACAAGAGTTAAATTTACCGCCTCCGTTGCGGCATGCGCTCTTATAGGTGATGCGGCAGGGATAGCCGCGGCGGCTTTTATCATGCGGCTTTGGGGATAAGATGCAGACAGTTTTGTAACAGTGAGTTAAAAATGTTAAATTAATATATAAAATCGGTAAAATTTTAACAAAAATATAAAAATACTATTGCAAATTTCACGTTTTTAAGATACAATATAAGTACATAGATGCGGAATATCCGCAGGAATTTATGAATAAAGGAGAAATTAAAAATGTACAACAAATTGACTGTTGAAGACGTTGAAGTTAAAGGCAAAAGAGTGCTTGTAAGATGCGATTTTAATGTTCCGCTCGACGAGAACGGAAACATTACCGATGATACAAGAATCGTGGGCGCAATGCCTACTATCGAGTATCTTGTAAACAACGGCGCAAAGGTTATCCTCTGCTCGCATATGGGTAAGCCGAAGGGTGAGCCGGTGCCTTCGCTTTCACTTGCTCCGGTTGCAAAGAGCCTTTCCGAAAAGCTCGGCAAGGAGGTTGTTTTTGCAGCTGACGATAATGTTGTAGGCGATAACGCAAAGGCTGCTGTTGCGGCTATGAATGACGGCGATGTTGTTCTTCTCCAGAATACACGCTACAGAAAAGAAGAGACAAAGAATGTTGACGAGTTCTCACAGGAGCTTGCATCACTTGCCGATCTGTTTGTAAACGACGCTTTCGGTACAGCTCACAGAGCACACTGCTCAAACGTAGGCGTTACAAAGTATATTCAGCCGGCTGTTGCAGGATATCTTATCGAAAAGGAAATAAACTACCTCGGCAATGCTGTTAATTCACCGGTAAGACCGCTTGTCGCAATTTTGGGCGGTTCAAAGGTTTCTTCAAAGATCTCCGTTATAGAGAACCTCTTGAAGAAGGTCGACAAGCTTATCATCGGCGGCGGTATGGCGTATACCTTCTTTGCCGCTCAGGGTCACAGCACAGGCACATCGCTTCTTGAGCCGGACTATATAGACTACGCTAAAAAGATGCTCGATGAAGCAGGAGATAAGATAGTTCTTCCGGTCGACACTGTTATCACAGAGAAGTTCGACAATGATGCTCCTTCAAAGCTTGCTCACGGTGAGATCCCTGACGGCTGGATGGGTCTTGATATAGGTCCGGATTCGATAGAGCTGTTCAAGAAGGTTCTTGCTGACGCTAAGACTGTTGTCTGGAACGGTCCTATGGGCGTATTTGAGATGCCTAACTTTGCAAAGGGCACAAATGAGATTGCGGCTATGCTCGCTGACCTTGACGCTACTACAATTATCGGCGGCGGCGACAGTGTTGCGGCTGTAAATCAGGCAGGTCTCGGTGACAAGATGAGCCATATTTCAACAGGCGGCGGCGCTTCGATGGAATTCCTCGAGGGTAAGGAGCTTCCGGGTATCGTTGCTCTTACAGACAAATAATCAAAAACATCGAGAGAAGAGGTAGATTAACATGGGCAAATATATAATTGCGGGAAACTGGAAAATGAATAAGCTTCCTTCGGAAACATATGATTATGTCAAGGAGGTCGTAAAGTCTACTGAAGGCGCTGAGTGCGAGGTCGTATGCTGCACTCCGTATGTGTGTCTTGCTCCGGCTGTTGAGGCTGCCAAGGGAACACATGTTAAGATAGGCGCTGAAAATCTTCACTATGAGGACAAGGGCGCTTTCACAGGTGAGGTAAGCGCTGACATGCTCGTTGACCTGGGCGTTCAGTACGTTATAATGGGTCACAGCGAAAGACGCGAATACAATAATGAAACCGATGAAACAGTAAACCTGAAGGCTAAGAAGGCTCTTTCAAAGGGACTTATTCCTATCATCTGCTGCGGCGAAAGCCTTGAGCAGCGCGAGGCAGGCATCACAATGGATTGGATCGCTATCCAGATAAAGAAAGCTCTTGCCGGAATAAGTGCTGAGGACGTAAAGAAGATCGTTATAGCTTATGAGCCGATATGGGCTATCGGAACCGGAAAGACTGCTACAGATGATCAGGCTGAAGAGGTATGCGCTTCGATAAGAGAGCTTATCGCAAAGCTTTATGATGAGGAAACTGCCAAGGCTGTTACTATCCAGTACGGCGGAAGCATGAACGCTAAAAATTGCGAGGGTCTTTTGGCAAAGCCGAATATAGATGGAGGTCTTATAGGCGGCGCGTCGCTTAAGGCTGAGGATTTCGCGGTTATAGTAAAGGCTGCTAAATAATTGAATTAATGCTTGTGCCCATAAAAATATCCGTATTTTTATGGGCATATTGGAATGTGGATTTTTAAATAATATCCACAATTTTTGATAAAGATAAGGAGAATAAAAAATGGCAAAATCACCGGTAGCTTTAATAATAATGGACGGCTACGGCTTATCGGATGTTATAGACGGAAACGCTGTCAAAGCGGCTGATACACCGCATCTTGACAAGTACTTCAAGGAATATCCGAATACCCGCCTTGAAGCGAGCGGTCTTGCTGTAGGACTGCCCAAGGGACAGATGGGCAACAGCGAGGTCGGTCACACAAATATCGGCGCGGGCAGAGTCGTATACCAGATGCTTGTTAAGATCACAAAGGACATAGAAGACGGAAAAATAAGAGAAAATCAGGTTTTGAAAAATGCAATGCTTGCCGCAAAGGAATCAGGCAAAAAGCTTCATTTCACAGGACTTCTTTCAGACGGCGGCGTTCACAGCCACAACGAGCATCTTTACGGCTTGCTTGAAATGGCTAAAAGCCTGGGCGTTACAGAGAATGTATATATCCATACCTTCCATGACGGACGTGACGTTCCGCCGACTTCGGGTATAGATTACATGAAGGATCTTGTAAAGAAAACAAAGGAAATAGGCGTAGGTAAAGTAGCAACAATTTCCGGACGTTTTTACGCTATGGATCGTGACAACGCATGGGACAGAGTAGAGAAAGCCTATGACGCTATGGTAAACGGAAACGGTATCCAAGAAAACGACCCGGTCGAGGCTATAGCTCATTCATATGAAAACGGCGTTACCGACGAGTTTATCATTCCTACAGTTATCGATAAAAACGGCATGATAGGCGAGGGCGACAGCGTTATTATGATAAACTTCCGTCCCGACCGCGCAAGACAGATAACGAGAGCATTTGTTGACCCTGATTTCAAGGGCTTTGAGAGAAAATATTTCAAGACCAATTATGTGTGCATGGCTCAGTATGACGCTGAAATGCCAAATGTTGAGGTTGCATATCCGCCGGAGCAGCTCCATATGACCTTCGGAGAATATATTTCAAAGCTCGGCTTGAAGCAGCTCAGAATCGCCGAAACACAGAAATACGCTCACGTTACCTTCTTCTTCAACGGCGGCGAGGAAAAGCAGTTTGAAGGCGAGGACAGAATACTTATAAAATCACCGGACGTTGAGACCTTCGATATGAAGCCGGAAATGAGCGCTTATGAGGTTTGCGATGCAGTATGCAAGGCAATAGACGAGGACAAGTACGACGTTATTATTCTTAACTATGCAAACTGCGATATGGTAGGACATACCGGAATATTCGATGCTGCCGTAAAGGCTGTTGAGGCTGTTGACGAGTGCGTCGGAAGAATGGTGGATAAACTCCTTGAAAAGGGCGGAAAAGCTGTTATAACAGCTGACCATGGCAATGCCGACTGCCTGATAGACCCGAAGGACGGCTCTGTATTTACAGCTCACACGACAAATCCTGTTCCTATGATAGTAATCGGCGAGGGCGATGTTAAGCTCAGAGAAGGCAAGCTCTGCGACCTTTGCCCGACAATGCTCGATATGATGGGTCTGGACAAACCGGCTGAAATGACAGGTGAAAGCCTGATTGTAAAGCAGTGAAAAGACCGAAAATAAAAATTACTTTGATTGACCGCAAGGGAGAATGCGCGTGTCATCACGGTCATAAGATAGGCGACAGCTTTGATTTTGACAAGGACCGCGGCAGGCTCTGCCCCATGGCGATGCATGTCGCTTTCCCCTATGCGGATATATTGCGATACGGAGGAGAACCGCCTAAGTCGAAGGACGGCAATATAAAATTCAGCTGCCCTGACGCTGATGTGTTGAATATATTTAAAATTGAAGTATATGACGATTAATGGCTGCCGCATAAAAAGCGGCAGCCTGTTTTATTGTTGAAAATTCATTATATCATTTCCGCCGTATTTGTCAATTGATTTTTAAAAATATATTAAAATACTTCACACCTCAGATTTAAATACAATAAACAAAACAGCGGCTATCCATCATAATAACCGCTGTTTTCCATATAAAATATAAAATTCAAAATAAAGAGCAAGTCTGTAAGCCGGGTTCTGTATTGGACGGCTATCTATCTATGTCCTTCCGTTACCGGCAGGCTCAAGCCTTTTGAGGGACAACGGCGGGCCGCCTTAACTGTCCCAAAGTTGCTCCGGATAGGGTTTACACGGGAATTCAGTTACCATCTTCCCTGTGAGCTCTTACCTCACATTTCCACACTTACCGCAAAAGCGGCGTTTATTTTCTGTTGCACTGTCCCTGGAGTCGCCTCCGCCGGCCGTTAGCCGGTATCCTGCCCTATGGGGCCCGGACTTTCCTCAGGGCTTTTGCCCCGCAGCCGTCTGACTTACTCAATGGTATTATACCCTAATACCGCATTTTTGTCAAGCAAAAAATTCACACCGTTATTCCGCCGTCCACGCTTATGACCTGACCCGTTATAAATCCGGCGTTTTCGGAAGCCAGAAACAAAGCCGCATCAGCCACTTCCTTTGGCGTCCCCATTCTCATCAGCGGAGTTTCATCGCAAAGAGCCGCCTTATCCTCCGTACTCAGCATAGCGTTCATCTCTGTTTCGATCACTCCCGGAGCTATACAGTTCACGCATATCCCCGACGGTCCCTCCTCCTTTGCAAGAGCCTTCGTAAATCCGATGACCGCCGCCTTTGACGCGCTGTAATGCACCTCGCAGCTTCCTCCGCTTATCCCCCACATAGATGAAATATTTATGATGCGTCCGTATTTTTTTCGTATCATGTCTCCGATAAGAGCGCGTGTCATAAGGAACATCCCTTTTATATTTACATCAAATATAATATCCCAGTCTCTCTCGGAAATATCGGTAAAAAGCTTTATCTGTGAAATCCCGGCATTATTTATAAGCACATCGCTTTCGTGTCCCCTATCCTTCATAAGCAACACAAAAGCATCTATATCCTCCGCCCTTGACACATCGCATTTCACAGCGTAAGCTCCGGTCTCTTCCGATATTTTCTTTGCTTTTTCCTCATTGCTTTTATATGTGAAATACACTCTATACCCGTTTTCGGCAAACACCCTTACGCATTCCGCACCTATTCCACGGCTTCCTCCCGTAATAACCGCTGTTTTTATCCTATTCATCCGCGGGCTTTTCTCTTGGAATGAACACAATTTTACTCTTTTCCTCCTTCTTGACTCTTGAACGCTTTATTGCCTCATCCATGAAATACTCCTGACAGTCAAGCTTTTTGCGTCCTCTCAGATCGGTCTTTGTATATACGCCGTCCTGCTGGATATGCGCCCTCATATTATCGTTAAGCTGAATATCAAGCACATGCTTTACCTCTTCGCGCAGACTCTCATCCTCCACAGGAAACATTATCTCAACGCGCCTGTTTAAATTTCTCGGCATCCAATCCGCGCTTGACAGGAATATGTTTTCATGTCCCCTATTATAGAAATAGAATATCCTCGTATGCTCCAAAAAGCGTCCGACTATCGAGCGCACCGAAATATTTTCCGACAATCCCGGCACACCGGCCCTCAGCATACATATTCCCCTTACTATCAGGTCTATTCTGACTCCGGCGCATGACGCCTCATAAAGCAGCTCTATAATTTCAGGATCGACAAGAGAATTGAATTTTGCGATGATCCTCGCTTCGTGTCCCTCTCTTGCATTGTTTATTTCACGCAGGAGCATTTCATTTGTCCTTCTCCTGAGCCATACCGGAGCTACAACGAGCTTCTTCCATGAATCCGGCTCACTGAAGCCCGAAAGCATATTAAAGAACGCACCCGCATCATCTCCGATTTCCTTCTGACAGGTAAGTATGCCCATATCGCTGTAAAAGCGCGCGGTAACGTCGTTGTAGTTTCCTGTCCCCAAGTGGACATAACGCCTTATCCCGTCCTCCTCACGGCGGACTACCTCGGTTATTTTTGAATGAGTCTTAAGTCCCAAAAGCCCGTAAATAACATGGCAGCCTGCCTTTTCAAGCTTTTTCGCCCAGACTATATTATTCCCCTCGTCAAATCTCGCCTTAAGCTCCACCAATACGCTTACCATTTTTCCGTTCTCCGCCGCCTTTATCAATGCCGCTATAATAGGAGAATTTCCGCTCACACGGTAAAGCGTCTGCTTGATAGCCAAAACGTTCTCATCCTCTGCGCTTTTCCTTATCCAATCCACTATCGGCTCAAAGCTGTCATAGGGATGATGGAATAAGATATCTCCGCGCTTTATCTCCTCAAATATATCCTCACATTCGGCGATTCTCGGATGCAGCTGCGGAGAAAACGGCTTATATTTATACTTGTCAAAGCCGTCCAGCGAATAAAGCTTGTTCAGGAAAGTAAGGTCTATCGGACCGTTTATCTTATATATATCGTTCTTTTCAATATCAAGCTCCTCCTTGAGCTTTTCGAGAAGCTCCTTTGAAACGTCCTGCTCTATCTCAAGCCTTATAACTCCCGAGCGCTCCCTCTTTTTGAGGTTCTTTTCTATCTCTATAAGCAGATCCTCGCTGTCATCCTCATCTATAGGAATATCGGCATCCCTCATTACCCTGTACACCGAGCTGCATATAACGTCATAACGGTTAAACAGTTCCGGCAAAAATTCCTCAACTATCTCCTCCGCCAATATAAAGCTTCTTTGCCCCTTTTGAGCCGGCAGCTCCACAAGACGCGGCGTTACCGACGGTATCTGGACAGTTACAAACGACCGTTTCTTTTTGCCTCCTATAAGCGCTCCGATATTTAACACCTTATTCTGTATAAGCGGGAACGGTCTTGACGAATCCACCGCCATAGGCGTAAGTATCGGATACAATTCATTTGTAAAATATCTTTCAATAAACCGCTTCTGCTCCGGATCAAGCTCCTCTCTTGAAAGTATCGCTATATTCTCCATTCCAAGCAGCGGAAGCAGAGAGCGCGAATATGTGCTGTACTGCATTTCCGTCATATGATGTGTTTTTTCGGAGATAGCCTCGAGCTGTTCCTTTGGGGTCATTCCCGATGAATCCTTCTTTTTATAATCATCATGCACCATATTTTTAAGAGAAGCGACCCTGACCATAAAAAACTCGTCCAAATTTGAGCTTGTTATCGCCAAAAACTTCAGTCTTTCAAAAAGAGGATTGAGCTTGTCCTTTGCCTCATGCAGCACCCTGAAATTAAAATCCAGCCACGACAGCTCTCTGTTTATAAAATTCTCCGGCGCGCCGTAACCTTTCTCCTCCTTTAATTCCTCCTTAAACTCTTTTTTAAGCTCCTTCTTTATCTCCTTTGCAATATCCTTATCTCCTGCCATCAATGCACCACTCCTTTATTAAGCTCCGGCTTCAATCCGAATACATCCTCAAAAAACTCCGCCCTATTCTTCAAAGCCACCTTTTCTATCGTTATATCATTTTTCGCGTCAGCTGTTATTATCAGCCTGTCATTTTTAACAGACGCACGTATTTTTTTGACGTTTCCGTCATATTTGAAATCAAGCGCCTGCACCAGGGAAAGTATCGCCGCAAGCTTTGATATAAGCAGCTTTCTGCTTTTGGGCATATAATTAAACGCCTCATTTTCACATATTCCGTTTTGGAAAAGCGTGATATATGAGATTATTTCATGTCCCCTCGTCGGCACACCTATAATCGGATTGGAGCTTGCAATATGATATGAAAGCCTGTTGTATTCGCTCACATTTATATATCTTCCGGTATCGGCAAAAATAGCCGCCACCTCCAGATACAGCATATCCTTTTTTGAAAGCCCGAATTTTTTGGTAAGGCTGTTGAACACGCACTGTGAAAATTCTATCATTCTTTCGCAGTGTCCCTCGTCAATATCATATTTTGACGCATAATATTTCGCGCTTGAGATTATGTCCGCCGTAAAAATATGCTTCGTATGCGCATAGGCATTCTTTTCTATATACTCCACGCACATTCCGTCCGCCAGCGACACCTCTGCCGTAATAATATCGCAGCCCTGCGCCGATTCGGCAAACTTTTTATGGATAAGCACCGTCGGCAAAAGCAGCTCCGCCTCCTCGTATGATATCCTGTATTCATCGCTTATCGACTGAGGAGTTCTGTCCTTGATTATTTTGTACGCCCGCTCAAGCTCCGAAAGCTCCAGCTTCTCTCCCGATGCTCCGGAAATTCTTTTTATTATATCCATATGCGCTCCGAGCAGGACCATATATTTATAGCTGCCGGTTTTGAATATGCTTTTTTTATAATTGTTTATCCTTGCCTTTATATATTCCTCAAGAAGTCCGGTAAATGCAACGGTCTTATTTTGCTGTGACGAAAGCATTTCAAGCACTCTAAGTGAACCAATCGGAAGGCTTCTTGAAAAGCTGAGCTTTGACGCGCTGTAATATGAGAACTGTGTGTTTCCGGAATTTACGTCTACTATAACAGCTCCGTCCTCAATCATATCGTCAAAGCCGGGAAAATTAAGAGCCAAAGCCTTATTATGAAGAAATATTTCCTCTTCATTTGAAATTATCTCCACCTTAAGTCCGCAGCGTATAAAAGCCTGATCTATGAAATACTCGCTGTTTTTAGCCTCTCTGAAGGCTGTCGTGGCGTAGCATTTAAAATACTGCACCCCATAGCTGTCCACAATCTTCATACACTCAAGCGCCGCACGGCATATTTCGTCTATAAGTGTATAGCTTAGTCTTCCTCCGCTGTAAACCTCAGAGCCTGCCGAGATATTGTATTTTAAGGATTCAATAATACGCACCCCTTCCTTTGCGGAAAACTGGGCGATTTTCAAGCGTATTTCGGTAGAGCCAAGCTCCATCACCGCAAATAACCTGTATTTTGGCATTTCTTTCACCTCGATGTTTTGTTATAGCTCTATTATACAATTTTTCTTGTAAAATCTCAACCTTTTTTTATGTTTTTTTTGTAAATATTACATAAAAATAACCCCCTCAGCTGCAATGACCGAGGGGGCCGCCGTTAAAATTGCTTCAATATATCATGATGCCCTGTATCGAGCATAAGTATAATTGCAGCTCCATCAAATTTCCATATCAAACGTACGCTCATATTTACGCTGCTTTCAAATATTTTTTCAGTGCCTTTAATCTTTTTAGTCCTAAGTGATGGGTGCATAGGATTTTCACACAACAGCGCAACTTTATTTTTGAGCTGCTGCTGTTCTGTTTTTGATAATTTTTTATATGACTTTTTAAATCTATCCGAATATGTTATTTTATACATTTTTAATCTTCATCCAACGAATTAAACATATCATCAACATTATCAAAAACAGGAATACTTCCATCTTCTATTCCATGCTTCGTCTGTGCTGCAATCTTTTCAAGCTCTTCGACATATTTTTTAGGATATATACTTACCGGAATCATATATATAACGCCATTTTTTTCGGTAATTTCAAATTTATCGCCCTCGTGAAGCTTCAATTTTCGTATCACATCCTTTGGTATAGTAACCTGAGATTTTTTTCTTAATTCCATAATTGACATATTAAATACCTCCTAAGTCCGAATTTCTTACTTTCTAACTATATTATATGCTATAATCAAAAAAAAATCAAGAGTTTTTTAGTAATCTCTCTTATATAAATAAGCTGATTGAATCCGTTCCGTTTTTAAAACTGCGGGACGGTTTATTTTTATGAAAATATCTATTTTTATTCAATTTCAAGTTTCACCGATCCTCCCGGAACAGAAAAAATCCCACTGTCCTCAAAAAAAATCATAAACAAATTTCAATAATGACCTTGATTTATTCCCGAAAATTTGATATTATAATATGATAGAATGGGTATGCGTCTGAAAAGCTATAATGAAGCGGGTATCCCCCCTTATTAAAGACGTCAACAGACAGCTGCGAATCAGAAATCTTAAGCGCACAGAAATTACAAAGGAGGTAAAATAATGGATATAAATGAAATTTGGAGCAAAGCACTCGAAATAATACGCACCACGATCAATTCTGCGGTTGCGTACAATGTATATATAGTGCAGACAACCGCAGTTTCATTTACCGATTCTGTATTTACCATTTCGGTGCCGCTCGCTTTAAGCAAAACAATGATAGACTGCCGCTACAGAGGATGTATAGAGTCGGCTCTCGAGAGAGTGACACAGAAAAAATATACATTAAATATAGTAGTGGAGGGCGAGCAGACCGAGGAAATAAAAGAACCAAAGCCAAGACAGGAAGAATTTGACGCGGGGAGCGTGAACCCCAAATACACATTTGAAAATTTCGTCATAGGCTCGTCCAACCATCTTGCGACCGCCGCCGCCATAAGCGCTACGGAAAATCCGGGATATATATACAATCCATTGTTCCTATACGGAAACAGCGGACTCGGAAAAACGCATCTTATGCAGGCTATGGGCAACAAGATAAAGGCAAATCACCCCGAATTTAAAATTATCTATGTTTCAAGCGAGCAGTTTATGAATGAATTTGTAGAATCGATAAAGCTCAACACAACTACAAAATTCAAGAAAAAATACCGCAGCGCCGACGTATTCCTTATAGACGACGTTCAGTTTCTCGAAAACAAGGAGGGATTGCAGGAAGAGGTATTCCATACCTTTAACGACCTCTATTCCAGAAACAAGCAGATCGTTTTGACAAGCGACCGAAAGCCAAGCGAGCTTATAACTCTTGAGGACAGATTAAGAAACAGGTTCGGACAAGGTCTTACTATAGATATAGCGGTGCCTAATTTTGAAACCAGAGTCGCTATATTGAAAAAGAAGGCGGAAGAGCATAACTCTCATATCCCGGATGAAATTCTAAGGTACATTGCCAAGGAGATAAAATCAAACGTGCGAGAGCTTGAGGGAGCGCTCAACAAAATAATTTCCATGTCCGAGCTTTCGCATGACGAAATCACAATCCAGGTTGCCGAGGAGGTAATAAAATCGCTGCTTCCTACGGGAGGAGTCGTTAAAATAACGCCCGATAAGATCATGGACAAGGTAGCGGTCTATTACGGTATCACAAAGGATCAGATATTGGGAAAGAGCAAAACGAAAAATATCGCGCTTCCGAGACAGGTGGCAATGTATCTATGCTCCAAGCTGACCGATATGAATTTTGTTATGATAGGCAAATCCTTCGGCGGCAAGGACCGCACGACCGCAATGCACAATATAAAGAAAATCGAAGCGGGGATAAAAACGAACGAAACTCTAAACAGCGATATAAATTACATTATAAAGGATCTTAAATCAATGTAGTGAATAATATGTGGATAAATATCAGCGCCGCAGATCCGTGGATAAGTAGATGAATAACATAGGTATAAGGAGTTTACACTCTGTTTATACCTTTTATTCTGCATTTTCGGCGCGTCGTTTCAATTAACGTCCGCTTCACGCAGTATGTTTACAAAAAAATAAGGTTTTATCGGGATTTTCTGACATTTTCAGCAAATTCACGCCCTTATTATTATTATTAAATAATTTATTATTTATTTATATATATATCTATAGCAGACCCAGTTTTCGGGAATATGTGGACAAACCGGGAGGTATAAGACTAAAATGAAAATAAAATGCAGCAGAGAGCAGCTAAATGAGATAGTCAATATAGTACAAAAGGCAATTCCCTCAAAAGCGGTAATGCCGATACTCGAATGTATAAAGCTGGAAGCTCTTGGCGACGGACATATTATTATGACCGGCAATAATCTTGATATGTGCATTGTGCACAAAAGCGAGTGTAATGTTATCGAAGGCGGAAGCGTTGCTTTAATGTCAAAAATGTTCGGTGAGATTATAAGAAAGATGCCGGACGGCGAGGTTGACATAACTGTAAATGAGGAAAATAACATAACAAAGATAAAATGCGGAGTGAGCGAGTTCAATATTCAGGGCATGGGTCCGAACGAATATCCGGATGCTCCGAAAATAAACGAAATTTATAAATTTTCGTTATCTCAAACGGATTTGAGAAAAATAATCAGAAAAACAGTGTCCTTCACTGCGGCGAACGAGGGAAAAAAGCCGGTTTTTACCGGAGCATTGTTCGATATAAAGAATAATATACTAAATGTCGCCGCAACGGATGGTCACAGACTTGCTGTTGTAAAGGAAGAGCTTGAGGGCGAGGGTGACAATATAAAATTTGTGGTGCCCGGACAGACACTCAGGGAGATTTTTAAGATACTTCATGACGAGGACAGCATGGTTGACATAATTGTATCAGACCGTCACGCCTTGTTTGATTTCGGAGACTTTCAGGTATATACGAGATTGCTGGAAGGTGACTTTTTAAGATACGACGCTATTATTTCGGCTGTAAATACGATAAATCTGACCGTAAACAAGCGCGTTCTTATGGACAGCCTTGAAAGAGCGATGCTTTTGATAAACGATGATACGTCCTCATCCTCCGATACAAAGGTACCTGTACGGTTCAATATATCATACGGAAAAATCGATATTTCGTGCATTACCGGAAAGGGACAGGTAAACGATACCGTTGAGGCGGATATTGACGGCGGAGATCTGATAATAGGCTTTAACTGCCGTTTCCTTCTTGATGCGATGAATGTATGCGAGGAGGATGTTATAAAAATGGAATTCAGTGCACCTACAAGCGGCTGCTTTATAAAATCGTCCAAAGATGATGATTCGTATGTGTATATGGTTCTTCCTGTAAGACTATATAATTAATTGGATTTATATATTAAGTTTTTTATTGAGGTAAGCAAATGAAGCATATAAGAGTTGAAAATTACCGCACCTCGGAGAACAGCTATATCATTTATGACGAGCACACTCTTGACGGAGCGGTCATAGACCCGGGAAATCCGGTGTCCGATATATTGGATGCGGCAAATAAAAACAGTATCAAAATCAGATACATTCTTATCACCCACTGTCATTACGACCATATCGAATATCTCGAGGAGCTGCGCGAAAAAACAGGTGCGCCGCTTGTTTCGGGCGATAAGGCGAGCATAAACATAACAGATCCGGACATAAACGTTTCATATGCCGGATTGGGATATGAGCTGTCGGCAAAAAAATCGGATATAATTTTAAATGACAACGAAATATTAAAAATCGGAGACTCGGAGGTAAAATGTATTTATACGCCCGGACATACAAACTGCGGCGTATGTTATCTTACCGATGACGGTATCTTTGTAGGCGACACGCTCTTTCTGCGCAACTGCGGAAGATGGGATCTTCCTACAGGAGACGAGCAGACGCTTATGAAGTCTATAAGAGAACGCCTTTACACACTCCCCGACGATACCAAGGTATATCCGGGTCACGGCGAGGGCACAAGTATCGGATATGAGAAAAAATTTAATTTTATTGTAAAGGCGTGAGAATATGCTTATAATTCAAAACGGCTATGAATGCGCTTATGAGCTTCGGCTTTTTGCTGAAATGTTCTTCGATAAGGACGAGGATGCTCAGATATTTTCGCATTTTGAATATAAGGATAAGCGAATAAATGTATATACGCAGATAAATTTTGCGGGAAAAGCGTATTTTGAGGATCTGTATTTTGATTTTGATGCGGAAAATTCGTCGGCTCAGCTGAAAAAGAAAATTTTTACCGCCTGCTGCACGCGTTCATTCTGTCATGCGGCGAAAAAAATCAGGAAAGTGAGCATTCCGTGGGGAGTCATGTGCGGGATAAGGCCTGCAAAAAATTACAGAGAGCTTGAGGAACAGGGCTTTGATGATGAACAGGTACAGAGTATCTTTAAAAGAGTCTATGAGGTAAGCGATGAAAAAACAGCCCTCGCGCGGACGGTGGCGATGAATGAAAAGGCGCTGCTCAATCAGATAGACCACGACAGCGTGAGCCTGTATATCGGCATACCGTTTTGCCCGACACGCTGCGTTTACTGCTCGTTTGTGTCAACGGATATCCGCACAAGCGGGAAATATATGGCGGAATTTGTCGAAAAGCTGCTTTTAGAGATAGATAAAACAGCTCAGATAATCAAGCGGCTCGGTAAATTTGTGGATAATATATACATCGGCGGAGGAACTCCGACAACGCTCAGCGCAGAGGATATAAAAAGAATATGCGAAAGACTGCATAAATATTTTGATTTCACTAAAATTAAGGAGTTCACGCTTGAAGCGGGCCGCCCGGATACCATAACTCCGGAGAAGCTCAGCGCGGCGGTTGAGGGCGGAGTGGACAGGATAAGCATAAATCCGCAAAGCATGAACGCAGTGACGCTTGAGAGAGTCGGAAGAACGCATTCACCGCAAATGGTCAAAGACGCTTTTAAAATGGCGAGGGACGCGGGCATAAAAAATATAAATATGGACCTTATAGCGGGACTTCCCGGAGAGGATGCAAAGATGTTTAAATACAGCCTTGACGAGGTAATAAGCCTTGACCCGGAGGATATAACCGTACATTCGCTGTGCATAAAGCGCGCGGCGGACCTGAATCGGCGGGAGAAGCGTCTTGCTGAGGCTGACGAGATGAACAGGATGCTCGAATATACGCAGAAAAGAATGTATGAGACAGGCAGAGAGCCGTATTATATGTACCGCCAGAAAAACAGCAGCGGAAATCTCGAAAATGTAGGCTACGCAAAGCACGGATTTATGAGCACGTATAATATCAACATCATGGAGGAGAAGCAGACGATCATAGCGCTGGGCGGCGGAGGTTCTTCGAAGATTGTGAACGGAAGCCGGATAGAGAGAGTGTTTAATTTCAAGGATCCGCTTGAATATATACGCCGCTTCGATGAAATCATAAAAAAGAAGGACGAAGCTGCAAAGCTGATGGAGGCCGGAGAATGAGCGATATTGAATTGATTTCCGTGATAAACGCGGGATATGAGGAAAGGCGCACCGCAGCCCGCGCGGCTAAGACTGAGCGGGTGCGCGAGGTGCATGAGAGGTATCCGGAGATACAGAGCGTGGATTTAAAGATATATGAGCTTGGCAAGGAAAATTTAAAAAAAATCATGCGCTCTCCCGATAAGGCGGACGAGTATAATGCGGAGCTTAAGGAGCAGTATAAAAATCTTTATTCGCTGAGGACGCATCTGCTTGAAAAATACGGCATAGAGCCTGATTTTGACAAGGAGAAATATGAGTGCGCGCTGTGCTCCGATACGGGGTATACCCCTGACGGACGGCGCTGCCGCTGCTTCAGGCAAAGAATGATAAATTCCATATACGCCCGCGCGAATCTTCCCGAGATACTTCAAAAGGAGAATTTTTCGACCTTTTCGTTTAAATATTATTCCGACAAAAAGCATAACGGTGAGATGTCGGAGCGCGAGAATATGAAAAGGATATACGACAGGGCGAAAAAACTTTGCGACAATTTCGACAATGAGAGCAAGGGACTTGTTTTTTACGGCGGACCGGGCTTGGGAAAGACGTTTTTATCAAACTGCATAGCAAAGGATTTGATGGATAAGGGAAAAATCGTGCTGTATGTAAGAGCGTCGAGACTGTTCAATCTCTACGATGACTACAAATTCGGCAGAAATCCGGACAGGAGCATAATAGACAATGCCTATGACGCGGATCTGCTGATAATAGACGACCTCGGAACAGAGGCACAGACAAAAATAAGCATATCATTTCTGGACGATCTGATAAACGAAAGGACTGCGGAACATAAAAAGACCGTGATAAGCACTAATTTGAACATGAAGGAGCTTGCCGGCGTATACAGCCGCCGTTTTACCTCGAGGCTTTTCGAGAATTTTCTGATAAACCGCTTTGAGGGAGAAGATATAAGAATGCAGAAATTATAAAAATGGGGCTGCCGCTTACTGCTCTTGGTGCAAAAAGCGGCGGCCCTTTGAGCTTATTAATGCTAAAGCCCATGTTTTTTGATTTATCTGTTATCGTTTCCTCCGGAAATAACATCTCCGGCAGCATCCGTAACGCCTTCAACTGCGCCGCCGACGGCGTTTCCGGCGTCTTTGACCGCATCTCCCGCATTATCCATAACATTATCGGCGTCATCTCGAAGAGTATCGGATGACGGGTGCGGAGTATCGGAGACCTGCTCCGAATAAGGCGAAGGCTCGGGAGTCGACGTTATCGAATCATTGCCCGTATTTCCGCATGCGCTCAGCATTGCCGCCGCCGCAAATATAACCGCAATTGTTTTTATAGAATTCATGCTGTCATATCCTTTCTGAAATTTTTTCGTTATGAAATTTTTAATAACTGCGAAACAATGTTTCGTGCGTGCCTTTTGGTTTGCATTAATTATTATAATCAGCGGCGGTAAAATTATTTCCGGAAATTTTTTCTGAAAATCAGCTTTAATTTTATTAAAATTTTATACAAATCTGAAAATATCAGGATTTTTTGAAACGTACACTTCTATTCCCAGCGGTTCTATTATGCTTTTGAATATCTCGGTCACAAGCTTTTCGGTCGGATAATGTCCGGCGTCTATTATTGCGATACCGGAGTTTACCGCGTCTATCGATTCGTGATACTTCATATCCCCCGTTACGATAACGTCGCAGCCCATAGCTCTTGCGGTGGGTATGACCTCGCTGCAGCTTCCGGAAGCGACCGCTGCCGTTACCAGCTTTTTGCCGCCATCGCCGCATACTCTTACATACGGCGTGTCAAGGACGGTCTTAACGGTCTTTGCGAACTCGTCGAGGGTGATTATATGCTCAAGCTCTCCGACGCGCCCTAAGCCGCAGCAGGGGTCCTGGGTATGCTGCTCGAGGATACGCGTATTTTTTAAGCCCAGACGCTTTGCAAGCTCGTAATTTATCCCCCTCTCGGCAGTGTCCATATTCGTATGGGCGGCTATAAGAGCGATACCGCTTTCGACAAGCTCGCGTATGAGAAGCCCGTCAGGGCTTGTATAATCGATTTTCTTTATGCCCGAGAAAAGTATCGGGTGATGCGATAAAATCAGCTCACAGCCGTTCTCGCGCGCCTCACGCACTATCTTATAATCGGTGTCGAGCGTAACCATCGCTTTTTTTATCTCTTTTTGCGCATCGCCGCATAAAAGACCTACGTTATCCCATTCATAGGCAAGCGACGGGGGCGCGAAATCGTTTAAAATTTCAAGAATTTCATAAACCTTCATAGTAATCAAGCTCCTTTAACCATTTTTTATATTTCATAAGCTTTTCCTCATCGGGTGAGGAGGAAGCTTCAAGACCGCGTATGACCTTCTCCAGCTCGCGCCGTTTTTTGGCGTATAAGGCGTCAAAGTTCGGATTAGATACAAGATAAGGCGGAAGATGATAAAACGCGTCACAATCGAATTTAGTCCCCTCTCCTGCCGTTGCAATGATAAGGTTATACACCTTGAAGCCCTCAACGGCAATATCCTCGGCGCATATTTTGTAGCCGTGTTCAAGAAGAAAATGGCGCAGTTCATACTGTGCATTCATCGGCTGGAGGATAAGGCGTGAATTCTTCGCTGTTTTTTCGTCCTGAGCGAGGATAGATATTATCATTTCCCCTCCCATTCCGGCGATTATAATCTCTTCCACCTCGTTGGGCGCTATGGTGGATAGTCCTGCGCCAAGACGTGTTTCTATTTTGTCCGCAAGTCCGTATTTTTTTATATTTGCTCCGGCGATGTCTAACGGCCCCTGACGTATATCTGCTGCTATCGCATGCGAGCATACGCCGTCCTGAACGAGCCTTATCGGGATATAGGCGTGGTCGGTGCCTATATCGGCTATTGTTTTTGCATGTACATGGGACGCTATGCACGACAGACGCGGAGTAAGAGGTATTTTTTTATTCATAAAAGTCTCCTTTATACCGGTTATTGTTTTTTTCTGTAGTATCAAAATTTTTGTAAGGGAGTAAAATTATTATTTTCCCCAGTTATACATCAAGTTATTCACGGGGTGTGGATAACTTTTTTCATCAAATCCACTCTAAAAAACCGCATAAAAGCGAAGTTTTTCATCGAATCCACGCTTTATCCACATCAAAAAGGGTAAAAACATGAATAATTTTGTAAACATCTGTAAAATAAATATGTAAACCAGAAAAAACCGCATAAAACTGTCAGCTTATCCACCGGGTGTAAACGTGCATAGGTGTGGATAACTGTGTGGATAGTGTGGATAAATTTTATAAAAGCAGTGTTTAAGCGGTGGATACGCTGTATAATTAACTGTTAATAATGTGTAAATGTGTTAATATAATAAATAGTGAGGTTTACATAAGTTAATCAAAAAATCACCAAAACGCAACCATATTGTAACAAAAAGGTAATATAGTATAAAACCGCCGTATAAACGGCGGTTCTCCACTATATATTGTGTTGATACATTTAAAGGGATATTATTTTGTTATCTTATCTCTTCCGCCCATATATCCTACGAGCGCTTCAGGGATAGTTATGGAGCCGTCGGCATTCTGGTAATTCTCCATTATAGCTGCGACTGTTCTTCCTACGGCAAGGCCTGAGCCGTTTAATGTATGCACGAACTGTGCTTTATCCTTGGGGCTGTCTTTAAAGCGGATATTTGCGCGTCTTGCCTGATAATCCTCGAAGTTCGAGCAAGACGAGATTTCAACATATCTTCCGTAAGAAGGCATCCATACTTCAAGGTCATAGGTCTTTGCCGATGAGAAGCCCAGATCTCCTGTTGAGAGGCATACTACCCTGTACGGAAGTCCTAAGCCCTGAAGAAGTCTTTCAGCGTCGTTTGTGAGCGATTCAAGCTCCTCATAGCTGTGGTCCGGATGAGCGAATTTAACCATTTCGACTTTATTGAACTGATGCTGTCTTATAAGTCCGCGGGTATCACGTCCGGCGCTGCCTGCCTCAGCGCGGAAGCATGCAGAATATGCACAGTACTTTATCGGAAGCTTTGTTCCGTCAAGTATCTCGTCACGGTGAAGGTTTGTTACAGGAACCTCGGCTGTCGGTATCATAAAGAAGTCGTTATTTTTAACATTGTAAGCATCCTCCTCAAATTTCGGGAGCTGACCCGTGCCTGTCATGGAGGCTCTGTTTACCATGAACGGCGGGAATATTTCGGTATATCCGTTTTCCTCTGTATGCGAGTTAAGGAAATACTGTATAACGGAGCGTTCAAGTCTTGAGCCTAAGCCCTTGTAGACGGTAAAGCGTGTTCCGGCAATCTTTGTTCCTCTTTCAAAATCGAGAATATCGAGGTCCGTTCCCAGATCCCAATGCGGCTTGAATTCAAAATCAAACTTTCTCGGCTCTCCCCAGCGTCTTATCTCCACATTTTCGCTGTCGTCCTTGCCCACCGGACAGGAATCGTTAGGGATATTAGGTATGCGGAGCATGAAATTACGAAGCTCCTCGTCGATTTCTCTTACCTGCTCGTCATAGCCCTTTATTTCATTGGAAAGCTCCTTCATTTCTGCAAAGATAGGAGCAGTGTCCTCTCCTGCCTTTTTCATTGCAGGTATCTTTTTTGAGATAGCGTTTTGCTGAGCCTTTTTCTGCTCGGCTTCCTGAAGAACTGCACGTCTTTTTTTGTCGAGCTCTATTGCGGGAGTTATGTCGAGGTCGTTATTGCGCTTTTTCAAAGCTTCCTTTATTCTTTCCGGTTCCTGTCTTAAAATTTTAATGTCAAGCATTTTTCTGTATTCCTTTCTGTCTTTTATTCTTCGTCAAGAATTGTTTTTATATTATTGTAAATAATCTTCTGCGCATCTGTGAGCGAATCGGGATTTATTGTGCTCAATGCCTCCTGAGCGTCATCTATTTTATCATTATAAATATACTGATAAATATTGCAGAAGAGATTTCCGTTGGTATTGTTTATTGAAAGCTCGTCGACCTTAGCCTCAAGCTCATTTATTTGTGCGTTCTTTTCCTCCATATGTGCTTTGAGCGTTTCATTTTCGGATAAAAGCGCGCTGTTTTGCTCGCTCAAAAGCGATGCTCTTTGTGTTATGCCTTCAATTTGCGGATTCGGAGTTTCCGGAATGACCGTGGGTTGGCTTTTCATAACATTTGTCTGTCCCAAAAAGGCTATAACTATAATGATTATTGCCGCGAAGAAAATCAGTCCGGTATATAAAAACAGCGATTTGTTGTCGTTCTTTTTATTATCCAAGCCTTATCCCTCCTTTGAATTATTGACGGCGTTTGCAAGAGAGAGCTTTTCCTCATCCAAAAGCTTTACCGAGGTCATTCCGTTATTCACCGCACGGACATATGTATTGCATGAATTATGTCCGTAGAGCGAGGTTATTATAACTCCGCAGTTAAGCTCGTTTAGGAGAGTCAGAGCAAAGCTGAGCTTTCCGGTAACGTCGTCAAATGCGTCAAAATTAACGATAGCCATTTTTGAATATGACTTCCTGAAGTTGTTTTCGCATATTGTTATTCTGTCGGACAGTGCGGCGGGCACGCTTTTTGAAAGAGAGCCTGAAAGGTCGTCCACCTTCTCGTAATAGTGCTGCAGTGAAGCTACAAGATCTCCGTCCTCCGAAAAATCAAGAAGAGTGTTGATTTTTGAAGAGTTTACCATATTCATTATAAGGCTTATAACCACCAGCACCAAAAGCACCGCGCAGGCTGCAAGCAAAATGGTATTCATATCCATATATTTTCCTCCTAATCTATTCTTTAATAATTAAGCAGATGTAATATTCTCTCAAGGTCATCGTCTCCGTAGTATTCTATTTCGATTCTGCCCTTTTTATCGTTGTGCGATATGCTCACCTTAGTGCCGAGGGTATCGGAAAGACGGCTTGTTATATGCTCAAGCTGTATCTCGTATTCCTCGTTTACCTGTTTTTCGGGTTTTTTAATATCTCCTCTTAAAAGCTTTTTAACAAGCGCTTCGGTCTGGCGCACGTTAAGCCCCTGTTCAATGATTATCCCCGCTGCCTCCGAGCGCATCGAAGGGTCATCGAGAGAAAGCAGCGCTCTTGCATGTCCGGTAGTAAGCTTTCCCGAAATAAGAAGTGCTGAAATATCCTCTCCCAATGCCAAAAGCCTCAGTGAATTGGCGACTGCCGACCGGCTTTTGCCTATACGGCGGCTTATGTCCTCCTGTGTCATGCCGAATTCGTCTATCAAAGAACGGTAGCCCATAGCCTCTTCAATCGGGTTTAAGTCTTCCCTTTGAAGGTTTTCTATAAGCGCGATCTCGGCGGCTTCTTTTTCTGTATAGCCGCGTATTATAGCGGGTATCTCATAAAGTCCGGCAAGCTTTGCGGCGCGCCAGCGCCGTTCGCCGGCTATAATGCGGTACATTCCGTTTTGTCCCTCGGTAATTATAATGGGCTGTATAAGTCCGTGCTTTTTTATGGATTCGGACAGCGCGGCGATTTTTTCGTCATCAAAATTTTTACGCGGCTGTTTTCTGTTCGGCTCGATTAGATTAAGCTTAACAGAAGTAATTCCGGATTTGCTGTCCCCTGATGGAGGTTTAGTGTCCCCTTTTTGGATTTTTTCGGAATGCCCGGCTTCCATAGTATCATTGGAGGGAGCATCCTCGGAAGTACCCAGCAAAGCGCCGAGTCCGCGTCCAAGCCCTTTTTTTGCCATTTACTCATCTCCTTTCCTTTATAATTATAAAGCTGCAGTCACTGCGCTCTTTATCTGTTGTTTTTTATTATCTCTTTTGATAAAGCCATATATGCGTCAGCGCCCTTTGAAGCGCGGTCGTATTTAATTATAGGCTCTCCGAATGAGGGAGCCTCGGAAAGGCGCACATTTCTGGGGATAATTGTTTTAAAGAGCTTGTCCGGGAAGAATTTTTTTATCTCATCTAGAACCTGTATCGAAAGGTTTGTTCTTCCGTCGTACATCGTTCCCAAAACTCCTTCTATATCTATATCCGGATTAAGCTTTTTCTTTATTATTTTTATAGTGCCTATAAGCTGGCTCAGACCCTCAAGCGCGTAATATTCGCATTGAATAGGAATAAGTACGGAATCGACCGCTGTCAGTATGTTTATAGTAATAATACCCAATGAAGGCGGTGAATCGATAAGTATAAAATCAAAATCGTCCCGTATACTGTCAATGGCGTCCTTAAGGAAATATTCCCTCTTGTTTTCCGAGGCAAGCTCTATTTCTACTGCCGACATATCCGGCGATGAAACAATAACGCTTAAATTTTTGTATCGTGTCGGATAAACAGCCTCGCCTGTTTTTTCCGGCTCTCCCAGGCAGTCATAGACCGTAAGCGGACAATCCTCGCGTGAGATACCGAGTCCGCTTGTGGAATTGCACTGCGGATCACAGTCGATAAGAAGCGTTTTTTTGCCGTTATATGCAAGGCAGGCGGCAAGATTTACGGCGGTCGTGGTTTTGCCTACGCCGCCCTTCTGGTTCGTAACGGCAATGACTTTGCTCATAAAACCATCTCCTTTTCTGCTCGTTTTTTATGATTTGTTTAAAAAACGGTAGTTTATAACTGTAAGACTATGCTTTACAATTTCTATATTTATATTATACCATATTTATTTTATTTGTAAATGTTTCACGTGAAACATTTTTAAATGAAATATTTATGTAATATTTTTTGCCGCTTGTGCAAAATTGAAAATATGGAGCATAAATAAAAAATGACGGAAAATCCTCCCGTCATTTTATTTATCTCTGTAATGAGAACCGCATTGAACAATTGCTTCATCTGTCCAAGCTTTAATCATCTAAATTTACCTCGTGAATTGTTCCGCCTGTTTTTTCCATTTGAGCTATTGATTTTCTCAGTCTCTGTATATTTTCGGCGCTGTAAAAAGGATCGTTGTCAGCTGTTATATCAAATGGTATTCTGCGTTCTCTGACAGCTTTTTTTGCAAAAACACAAATTGCCGTTGTCATAGACATACCTATATCAGAGCAAAAAGCGTCAAACTGTTTCTTTAAATCTTCATCCATACGGATACTTACAGTAGTTTGTGCCATTTATAACATCCCCTTTCTATTCTATTATATTAATTATATAATATTTTTATTACATTGTCAAGCGATTTTAATACATTGTATTATATATTTATAAAATATACCAAAATGATTATAATTTTAAAATTCACCGCCCATATAATATTTGTAACAGAAAGGACATTACGAGGATTAATGTATTCAAATGGAAATATTATACAAATATAAAAAAATACAAAAAAGCCTTGACACAGGGGACAAACAATGTTAATATAATAATGTATAAGCAAAAAGGTAGAGGCGCGGGGCTTATCAGTAGCATATATCAGACAGCACGGGTCGTTTATTGTGTGTGAAAGGGAGCTTTGCCGAAGTGTAAATCTGGAAGTGCGCTTATTTACGCTGGGCATACCGCTAATAACGGTATGACTGTCATCAGATATGATGGGGAGCTATCGCTGAATAATATTGATTATAAGGCAATAGTTCTTTGGACTATTGTTTTTTTGTGTATACGAATATTATAGTTAGGAGCGAATATATAATGAAAGAAAATTACAAGGTAGGTATAATCGGCGCAACAGGTATGGTTGGTCAGAGATTTATAACTCTTTTGGCAAATCATCCGTGGTATACGATAGAGGTACTTGCTGCGTCGCCGAGAAGCGCGGGCAAAAAATACAGCGAGGCTGTAGGAGCAAAGTGGTGCATGGATGAGGAAATTCCGGCGAATGTTGCGGATATGGTTGTAATGAACGCAACAGAGGATGTTGAGGAAATAGCAAAGAAGGTTGACTTTGTATTCTGCGCCGTTGATATGAAGAAGGATGAGATAAAGGCATTGGAGGAAAGATACGCAAAGGCAGAATGCCCGGTCGTTTCAAACAACAGCGCTCACAGACATACTCCGGACGTTCCGATGATAATACCGGAAATAAATCCGCAGCATGTTGAGATCATTCCGGCACAGCGCGAAAGACTTGGAACAAAGAGAGGCTTTATAGCTGTTAAGTCGAACTGTTCATTGCAGTCATACCTTCCGGCAATGGCTGTTATAAACAGAAAATACCCGATAGACAAGGCGATTGTAACGACATATCAGGCAATTTCCGGTGCGGGAAAGACTTTTGAGACATGGCCTGAAATGGTAGATAACCTTATTCCGTATATAGGCGGTGAGGAAATGAAGTCGGAGATAGAGCCGAATAAGATTTTAGGTAAGATAGAGGGAGCAGAGATCGTTCCGTCAGAGGAGCTTCATATAGAGTGCCAGACATACAGAGTGCCGGTTTCGAACGGTCATACGGCAGCAATATTCTTCTCATTCAAGGATGGCGTTAAAAAACCGTCAGTTGAAGAGATAGAGAATATGTGGAGAGAGTACAAAGGCGAGCCGCAGAAGCTTGAGCTTCCGCATGCGCCGAAGCAGTTTATATATGTATATACGGAGAAGGATCAGCCTGACCAGCCGCAGATAAAGACGGCAAGAGAGATTGACGGCGGTATGGCTATTTCATGCGGACGCTTGAGAGAGTCATCGCAGTATGATTATAAGATGGTATCAATGAGCCATAATACATTGAGAGGCGCTGCCGGCGGAGCTGTTCTTTTGGCTGAGCTGCTCACCAAAAAAGGCTATATGGACTAATGACTCTTGAAAACAAATTGGGCATTGAGGATTCGGCCGAGCTTGCGCGTGAGGAAGAGCGGATAAGCAAGAAAAAGGCTTTGGAGCTGTTTGAGACGGGATATTTAGACGGTCTTGAGGCGGGAACGTTTGATACTCTTTCAAAGATTCATAAATATCTTTTTGATGAGATATATGATTTTGCCGGAAAGATTCGGGTGGTTAATCTTGCTAAGGGCAATTTTCGTTTTGCTCCGGTTATTTATCTGGAAGAGGCGCTTAAAAGCATAGATAAGATGCCGCAGTCTGATTTTGATGAGATAGTTGAGAAGTATGTTGAAATGAATATTGCTCACCCTTTCAGAGAAGGCAACGGCAGAAGCACAAGAATATGGCTGGATCTGATGTTTAAAAAAGAGATTAAAAAGGTTGTGGACTGGAGCAGGATTGACAGGGAGGATTACTTGCTTGCAATGGAGCGCAGTCCGATACGTGATATTGAAATAAAGCATATCCTTAAAGGCGCGTTGACAGATGAGATAAACGACCGTGAGGTCTATATGAAGGGTATCGACAGAAGCTACTATTATGAAGGGTATGCGGTGTTTAAGACAGAGGATTTAAATAATAAATGAAAGGACTGATTTTATATGGCAAAGGTATTACCGTTTACCGGCTCGGGCGTTGCTATAATAACCCCGTTTGACGGGAACAAGACAAACTATGATGAGCTTGGAAAGCTCATAGAGATGCACATAGCCAACAAGACCGATGCGATTATTATATGCGGAACGACCGGCGAGGCATCTACAATGCCTGATGAAGAGCATCTTGCGGCTATAGAATATACGGTCAAGAAGGCGGCGGGACGCATATGCATTGTTGCCGGCACAGGCTCGAATGATACGGCTCACGCGGTGGCGCTTTCAAAGAAAGCGGAGGAGCTTGGCGCGGATGCGCTTTTGCAGGTCACTCCGTACTATAATAAAGCGACGCAGAAGGGACTTGTCGCACATTTCGGAGCAGTTGCAGAGGCGGTAAGCATTCCTATAATTCTTTATAATGTGCCGTCAAGAACAGGCGTGAGCATATCTATCGATACGCTTAAGGAGCTTGCGGCAAAGTATGAGAATATAGTCGGAGTCAAGGAGGCATCGGGAAATATTTCCTATACCGCAAAGGTTGCCGCTGAGGTTCCGGAGCTGTACATCTATTCCGGAAATGACGATATGATCGTTCCGGTACTTTCCTTGGGCGGAAAGGGTGTAATAAGCGTTGTTGCGAATATTATGCCGGAGGAAACACATAATATATGTAAGTATTATTTTGACGGCGAGGTCGATAAGTCGAGAGAGCTTCAGCTCAAGATGCTTGACCTTATAAATAAGCTCTTTATCGAAGTAAACCCGATCCCGGTAAAGACGGCTATGAATATGATGGGCTTCAATGCGGGAAATCTGCGCATGCCGCTTACAGATATGAGCGAGAGCAATAAGGAAGCACTCAGACAGTCAATGATAAATATGGGACTGCTTAAGTAAGCATATAAAAAACCGAGTTTTAGCGTAAGGAGAGCGGACAAATGACGAGGATAATTATGAACGGCTGCAACGGTAAAATGGGTCAGGTAATAACAAGACTTGCAGCTGAGGATTCGGATGCGGAAATCGTTGCGGGCTTTGATATAAGGGACGATAAGGAGAATACCTATCCCGTATTTACAAATCCCGAAGAATTTGATGGCGAGGCTGATGTAGTCATAGATTTTTCACACCCGTCAAGCCTTACGGGAATACTTTCATTCTGCAAAAAGAGAAAGCTCCCGGTAATAATATGCACAACGGGACTCAGCTCCGAGCAGAAGGAAGAATTTAAGGAAGCTTCAAAGGAGATTCCGGTATTCTTCTCTGCAAATATGAGCATAGGCATAAATCTTTTGATAGACCTTGCGAAAAAAGCAGCAAAGCTTCTTGAAGGAAGCTTTGATATAGAGATCGTAGAAAGACATCATAATCAGAAGATAGACGCTCCATCGGGAACTGCTTTGGCTATTGCGGACGGTATTGATGAAGTGCTTTCTTTCCCTGCCGAGTATGTGTATGACAGACATTCGGTGAGAAGAAAGAGAAAAAATACCGAAATAGGTATAAGCGCGGTAAGAGGCGGAACGATAGTGGGCGACCATGAGGTGATTTTTGCCGGAAACGATGAGGTCATAGAGCTTTCACATCATGCCCACAGCAAGGAAGTATTTGCTGTAGGCGCGATCAAGGCGGCTAAGTTTATAAAAGGAAAAGCTGCGGGAATGTATGATATGAATGATTTGATTGCGGAGGCATAAAATAAATATTAAACTAAAGCGAATGTTTCACGTGAAACATTCGCTTTGTTTAACGTGAATAAAAATGGTATAACGGAGAATATAGTATATGGAAGAAAAATATTTAAATGAGACCCGCTCGCTGATAAATTTTATATCCCGTTCTCCAAGCTGCTTTCATGCAGTGGATAATATCAAGCGCGCTCTTGTAAAGAATGGATTTACTGAGCTTAAGGAAAGTGATGAGTGGGAAATACAAAACGGCGGGAAATATTTTGTGACAAGAAATTTATCATCTATAATTTCATTTGTGATACCTAATGATGATTTTTCGGGGATAATGATATGCGCAAGCCACAGTGATTCGCCGTCGTTTAAAATAAAGACAAATCCTCGTATTGAGGCGGAGGGCTGTTATACTAAGCTTAATATTGAAAAGTACGGCGGTATGGCGCTTGAATCATGGCTGGACAGACCTCTTTCGGCAGCGGGACGCGTGATTGTGGATACCGGAAATGGAGCGCAGGTAAGGCTTGTTGATATTGACAGGGATCTATGCGTTATTCCGAGTCTTGCGGTGCATATGAAAAATGCGCAGGATAAGGACGGCTCGCTTAATCCGCAGCTTGATATGCTGCCTCTTATAGGAGGAGCGGATATAAATGAGGAATTTGCAAGGCTTATAGCTGATGCTGCCGGTACGGAGCCTGAAAAAATAATCGGAAGCGATATGTTTTTATATAATAGAGAAAAGGGTACGGTATGGGGAGTGAATAATGAGTTTTTCTCTTCACCGAAGATAGATGATTTGCAGTGTGTATATGCGTCTGTAAAAGCATTTTTGGAGGCGGAGAACTCAAAATCAATCATAATGAACGCCGTATTTGATAATGAAGAGGTCGGAAGCGGAACAAAGCAGGGTGCAAAATCTACTTTTCTTTCCGATACTCTTGAGAGAATAACAGAGGCTTTAGGAAAAACATCGTCCCAACTTAAACGTGCGTTGGCGTCCGGGATGATGCTTTCCGCTGACAACGGACATGCGGTGCATCCGAATAAGCCCGTAAAAGCAGACCCGACAAACCGTCCTAAACCAAACGGCGGAGTGGTGATAAAATATAACGCAAATCAACGCTATACAACCGATGGAGTATCGGAGGCAATTCTGAGAAAAATATTAAGAAAGAATAATATCCCTTATCAGGAATATGTAAACAGAAGCGATATTCCCGGCGGCTCGACGCTTGGAAATCTTTCAAATGAGAGGGTATCGCTCAATACCGCCGATATAGGGGCGGCACAGCTTGCTATGCACTCATGCTATGAAAGCGGAGGAAGCGCCGATACGTTTATTCTGATAAATACAATGCGCGCGTTTTTCTCATCGTCTATAGAACGAATCGAAGACGGGGATTACAGACTGAATATAAATTGATATATAGAGCTGCCGTATTAAAAAGCGGCAGCCCCATATCAATTGTAAATTTCGTCAGCTATATTTTCGACTATACACCCGCGTGATGCTGCATAGCGCATAGTCATTCCCGTACCGCTTCTGCTTCTAAGGCAGTAGGCGATGCCGTATACGGCGTCGTCAGCCATTTTCTGATTGCGCTTCTGCATACAGCCGTCATAATAATTTTCCTCACTTATGTATTTGTAGCTATCGACACGTTTGAGCATTTCCTGCCATATTAGCTGATCCTCATTGCTCCAAAGTGCGCTTTGGTTATAGCATGGCAGATATAGATAAAGCTTTATATGCGGATACTTCTTTTTGGCGCGTATGACTGCTTCGGCCGACATAGTGTCAAATCCAAGCGCACCGCCGCAGATAAAATTATCCACTCCCCTGTATTCTATAAGCTCCGTGATCTTTTGGTCTAAAATATGCTCTAATATATCGCGTTTGTTTTCCGGTATATTTCTGTGCCCTGTAAAAAAACATGTATAAAATCTGTCCATATTATCATCCTTTAGCTTTATTTTTAGTCCTTGTGTTAATGTATGAAGTATATCTATATTATATAACCTTATGGTAAAAATGTCAATAGTTATAAATTGTGTTTGTAAACATATGTTTAAGATTTTTGCTGATAAACCCAGTCTTAAGACTTGACGGGATAGCTTATTGGTGATATAATCAAGTTATCAGATAAGTGTGCTATACATTTTTTTGAATTGAAAAAAATAAATAAAAAGCCTAATCTTAACAACAAAAAAGAGCTTTGGATGCAGCTTATAAATGCTGAAAGTGAGGAGGAATTGGAAATGTTGATTGATACTAAGGTTCCCGCAATCCAAAAAGCGGCTCGTGTAATTATTGACATGAGTAATGATAATAAAATTCGTGAAGAGGCATTTATGCGTGAAAAAGCACTCCATGACAAGGCTACTGCATTGCAGACAGCCAAAGAAAAAGGTATTGCTGAAGGAATAGAGAAAGGAAGAGCAGAGATAATCGATAAATTGCGTAAAAAAGGCTTCAGCGAGGAAGAAATACAGGATTTTATAAATTAAAAATGAGCGCCCATGCGCTCATTTTTAATGTTTCACGTGAAACAAATCAGAGATGCGGACACGCAAAGCACGCACATAGCCACGAGAGCTATTCCGCCTGATACATTTTTTTCGCGGAAGGTAAATACTGCATATGCCATTGTTCTTATTGCGGCTATAAATACGAATATAAAAATAATCAAAGAAATGATCAAATCAGCTCTCCTCCTTTGCGGTAAGTCCGGAATGTCTGGTTTTTAATTCTGTATCTACAGAGATATCATAATCAGGGAATTGATTTTCCCAATCGTATTCCTTATAGCTTTTCAGATTCCAAAAGCATTTTTTTGCTTTTTCCCCTATTCCCATGATATCCGAACCATAATTGTCGCGCATATTTTTTATAAAGTTCTCGAATTCACTGTTCATGACGTCTTCGCAGTGCTGTTCAAATTCAGCGGTATTTTCGTCAATTTTATCATCTTCATTAAAAGAATATATATCGAATTCAAGATAAAGTTTTATAGTAACTTTTTTATCGTTTATATTTATTTTATAAGCCGGACGGCGGTATTGATGGAGTTTTACGGTAACAGTGGACGATTCATCGGAATTTGCGCTTAATGTAACAAAGCTGCTGTCATATGTTCCGTTTAGGATATTATATATTTCCGATTCGGTTTTTCCGAATATTGCCTCAAGCTTATCTGAACGGAAAACAGCCATACCGAGCGCTTCACTTTTGTCGCTTTCTATAATAGCTACCTCTCCCGCCTGATAATCCTTTATTTTATACTGAAATCCCTCTTGATTTGTGCCTATTTTATTTTCTTCGTTAAGCTCCTGCTGGATTTGTGATAGATCCGTTTGATTTTCTTGTCCGCTTTCTTCCCCGCCTGATCCGCCCGAACTGCCGCCTGAGCTTCCGCCTGAATTGCCGCCTGAGTTTCTTCCGCTGTCGCCTGAGACTTGTTGGGATGACTCATCTCCTTCGGGTGCTTTCATAACTCTCGCAAGCGGCATCACCGGATCTTTAGAGCCGCTTATAATATCGAAATATACTTCGGACGCGTTGATTTTGGGGATAGTACCGAAATTATTTTTTTCATAAATAAGCTGATAATATTTTATAGGATTAAGCTCTACAAGGGGTTTTATATTTTTGAGATATTCCGAAGCCTTGTCTCTTGAAACGGCAAGAAGAATATCTGGTCTTATATCATCGCTTTTTGCAAAGGTCTGTAAAATATCGCCTATTCCCTCTCTTGCAAGTTCTTCTGAAAATACTATGATTCTCGTATGTGAAAGGGAAAATTCTTTGCTTATGACCGAATTTGCCACATTGATAGCTGAGTATATACTCGGCGCTTCAATAAATATATTTTCGATAATCTCATTTCCGGCTTTTCCGCCTTCTTCTGATGCGCCGCCGCTTATGGTATTGGGCTTTGCAAATTGTATGGTTATATCAAAATTATCTCCCAATCCCTTGTCAATACCCAACGCCACTACATAAGCAACGTCATTAGGCTCATTTCCCGAACATGAACAAAGCATAGGAACACATAAAAGCAGAAATATGATAAGCTTTTTCATTTTATCCCTTCCTTCTTTTTGTAGGACTTCCCTGTTTTATGTGACAGTAAAGCGCATACAAGCATAAGGCCGAATGCGAATATCCATGAATATGAATTGGAAAATTTATCTACATTTAAAATTCGTATATAAGCAGCCGGAAGCATTACCGGAGCAAAGCTTATCAATGTGACCGGCAGTATCAATGGGCGCGTATATTTCAGTCTGAATCCGCTGCTGATGGTAAAGCACATTGCATATAAATATACCGAAGCATATAAAAACATCATTATGGTCCAAATAAATTCAAAGAAGGATTCAAACCTGCTGAAAAATCCGCTTAGATGAACCATTCTTGCCATTTCATAGACCGGATTTATAAAGTTTGCCGATGCGGGATAAGGATACGTAAGACAAAATGCTGCCATAATTATAAACGATAAAATTCCTGAAATTATTATAGCCTTTATTCCGCATTGCTTTGCTTCGCCTGCATTTTCCATATTGGATATAAGCAGATTGACAATTATTATATCGGAAAAGAGGGAAAGCGAGCCGAATCCGGTGCCTAATATCGAATCGATTCCATTTCCGAAAATCGGAGCGGCGTTTTCCAGATGATAATAAGGTATTAGGAGCAAAAGGAATCCAAGCATTACGGTTGCACCTATGGGCATGAATAGAAAGTGCACTCTGCCCAAAGCTTCTATTCCCATATATGCGCCCAATGCCGCAGTTGCAGCAAAGATTATTGTAACCAGCCTGTCGTTGGTATCCTTCAAAAGCACTGCTTTTATGATTTCCGAACAGCCTCTCATTACATTTATAAAATTGAACAGCAAAATTATCAATATCAGCAATGAAACAGCTATTCTAAGGTATTTTCCTCCGGCAGCCGAAGCAGTTTCTATAATATTGCGGTTGCCGCTATGGATTTTCATAATAACATAATAAAAAAGCACGGCAATTATCGCATTATATATTATTTGAAGCCAAGCCGCATTCGCACTGTTTTCAACAACACTTCTCGGAAACGATAAAAGCATTTTCACAAATATGATATTTATAGCAATTACAGTCAGCTCTCGTTTTTTTAGCATGAATATACATCCTTTCAATGTTTCACGTGAAACAAATTATACAGAAATAAAATGTTTCACGTGAAACATTTTATTTTCTCTTTATTTTCCAATTCCGGCTTATTTTATTTTCGGAATATTTGCTTTGAGTAAACAAATATCCGGGACGGCGTTCCTTTTTCCATACAGGATTGACAAAAATAGAATTACTCATGCTTCTGTTGCCGACTTCAGGCATCGGAGAAAGAAACGGCACTCCAAAGCTTTTTTGCGCTCCCAGATAGACGCTGTATATAAATATGCCTATTGCTATGCCGTAAAAGCCCAGCAAAGAACCGGATATCATAAACAAAAGACGAAGAATCCTGTATGTCCAGCTAAGCGAATAATCCGCGGTAGCAAACGAGCCTATTCCGGTTATGGCTATAATGATAATTGTAAGAGGGCTTACGATTTTCGCGCTGACTGCCGCCTGACCGAGTATAAGACCGCCTACGATACCAAGCGTAGAGCCTATCGGAGAGGGCATTCTTATTCCCGCTTCTCTTATCATCTCAAATGCGATATTCATCAAAAGCAGCTCTATAAAGCTTGGAAAAGGTACATTTTCTCGCGCGGCGCTTATGGCATAGAGCAAATATGTGGGGATTATTTCATGATGAAATAATGTTACGGCAAGGTATAATCCGGGCAGAAGTATTGAAACAAACATGGCGATAAGCCGGATTATCCGAGACATATTCGCATACGGGACACGCATATATTCATCTGAAACGGCATGAAACATTTCAAATGCTGTAGTCGGAAAGATAAGAGCGTTTGGATTTCCATTCAGCACCAGTACTACTCTTCCCTCGCTCAATGCGCGCGCCGCTCTGTCCGGACGCTCTGTAGACATTATTTGATTGGTAATCATGAATGTATTTTCTTCCATCATCATCTCAACCTCTTCTATTGAAATGACATAGTCTACAGCTATAGATTTTATCCTGCGCCTGACCTCTTTTAAAAGATTTTGATTGACTATTCCGTCTATATAAAGAAGCGCTCCGGGAGTTTTGCTTATATTACCGATTTTTACACCTTCGGATATAAGCTTTTCTGTTTTTAATATTTTTCTTATAAGAGCTGTATTGGATCTTAGCATTTCCGCAAATGCTTCCTGAGGCCCGTAGATGGACTGTTCATTCTGCGGCTTGTCTATCCCTCTTGACGCCCATTTTTTCACGTCGTATACAAACGCCTTTTTGACCTTGTCTATAAAAAGGGCGCATGAGCCGAAATTTATATTTTCTATTATTATGTCCATATCCGTGTATGGATAGGAATTTGCATGTGCGACAAATTTTTCGGTTACTTCATCCTCATAGCTGTAAAGCTTTTCTTCCGAATAATATGGAAGCTGAAGAAGAGTCCGCACAATATTTGAATCAACATTTGAAGTGTCGACCATTCCTTCTATTAATACAAGAAATGCTTTTCTGTTGCCGCGCATATTTATTTCACGTATGATAATATCACTGTTAACGGGATAATTGAATCTTTTTTTTATATAAGCAAGATTTTCTTCTATATCCTCGCTTACATAAAATTTTTTGGGAAGTGAGTCGGTTTTTGTACGTACATCGTAGTCAATGCCGAACGATTCATCCTTAAGATTTAACTCGTCTGTCATTGCCGGCGGGGTGAATGTAAAAAATTTCTTTAGAAAATTCATATTCGGTCCTCCTTTACATTGGAATTTTTAAGTTTAGTATATACCGATTGGAAAGCTTTATACATAAACGTTTTACACGAAATTATAATATTTGTATGGAATTTGTTTATTTATAAAAAGCTTATTGCAAAACCATAAAAAATTTAGAATATTGGTTGACAAAATGCGTAAACTATATTATACTGTAATCAGTTACAAAAAAACAAAAAATTTAAAGTTTTGAAAGCGTTGACGGGTAATTTTAGCCAATACAAGACATGACGCATATGATTATGAAGGTATAAAGATAATAGATTTGGCAAAATGGCTTCTCGAATATTATGATTAAAAGATTAGTGATGTTTTGTGGGTCAAATAGTTTGATTTAATAATGCGATGTAAGCGCGTGCTGTTTCCGGTAAAAGGAAACGGACGCGCTTTTTTTATTATATTTTTAAAAATTTAATTGTGATTCATTAAGCCTAAGTTTTTTGGGGTAATGATTTTTAAGTACTCCCTGAGAACCCTTTCCCCAGCCTATCGGGAAGCCGTTGACGCATACAGCGGTCCAGCCCGTTTTATCTGTGCTTATGGTATGTCCGCAAAGATAATTCAAAAGTGTTCTGTCACTGCAGGAGAAATCAAGGCTTAATTTGAAATCGCATTTCCTAAGAGCAAGCGCAAGCGAATGCGAAGGCTCGAACCTGTTCTTTTTGATAATTCCCACATGCAGCCCGCAGCGTATAACCTTTATATTATCGATATCGATCCCATCCGGACAGCAGTATAGATTATCTCCGAATAAAAGAAAATTTCCGACTATAGAAGTAGTCAAGTATTTATCCTCAAATTCTTCAAACATCTTTAAAGCGGCTTGCAGGTCTGATGCTGACTTTTTATCCGTCCGTTTATTCTGCTTTTCGGATACCTTGACGCCGGTGCTTTGAGATTCGGCCGTTTTTCTGAATAACGCCGCAAAATGTCCTTCTCCGTTTTCGATATGGGGAAAAATTCTTCTTGTTTTGGTCATATCGATATTCGTCCCGCTCCATTGAGTTCTTCCGGGAGAAAGCATGGACAGCTCGGGAATATCGCATATTTCAAAGCCGTTTTGGACCATATGCGCTGCTATCATTTCATTCTCCTCAGGAGCAAATGTACAGGTCGAATACATAAGCAGACCGCCCGTCTTAAGCATAGCAGCGGCACATTCAAGAATTTTCTTCTGGCGCTCGGCGCATGAGAGCACATGCTCCGGACTCCATTCCTCGGCAGCGTTGGGGTTTTTCCTGAACATCCCTTCCCCGCTGCACGGAGCGTCAACTATTATCTTATCAAAAAATCCGGTATATTTTTTGGCAAGCCGCTGAGGAGTTTCATTTGTGACTATTACATTAGTCAAGCCTAAACGCTCTACATTTTCCGATAAGATTGCGGCGCGGCTTTTTATTATTTCATTTGAAACAAGAACTCCGTTTCCGCAAAGCCTTGCGGCTGTCTGAGCTGTTTTTCCGCCGGGAGCTGCGCACAGATCAAGGACCTTGTCACCGCTGACGATTGGAAGTCCGGCGGCGGCACACATTGCGGATGGCTCCTGAAAATAGAAAAGCCCCGCCATATGGTATGGATGCGTTCCGCGTATTTTTTCCTTGTCAACATAAAAGCCAGAGCTGCACCATGGAACTTCCTTAAGGCTTCCGAATTCATTTAAGACCGCCTGTTTTGAGCCGGATTTTGTTTCATTTATAAGTATTCCGCGTGTATCGGAGCTGTCAAAGGCTTTTATAAAAGCGTCATACTCGCTGCCGAGCAGAGCTTTCATTTTTTCACAGAATTTTTCGGGCAGATTCATATTTCCTCCTATGGCATAATGATATTGTTATCATCGAATGCAAGTTTGATTTCCTTTAATATTTCTCTTTTTACGCTGAACTGGTTTTCATGGTCACAGAATGCCGTCATCGATATTCTCACGGCAAAATCATTAAGCTCCGAAACACCTAATACCTTTGGCGGCTCAAGCATATCGGACGAGCTTTCATAAAGCGCGGCAAGAGTATCTTCTATCAAAGTCAATACCTTTCGCAGATCCTGCTTATAAGAGACCGACACGCTCAATATAATGCTTTTGTTTGTTTTTGAATGATTTATTATTTTGGTCATATTTCCGTTGGGAATTATAAGCTTATCGCCCTCAAAGTTTTTTATAACAGTTGTGCGTATCGATATTTTTTCAACTGTTCCCATAAAATTCTCGACTGTAACTATATCTCCAATGCTGTATTGGTTTTCAAGCAATACAAAAAATCCGCTTATTGCATCCTTTATAAGGCTTTGCGCGCCGAATGTCACCGCAACGCCGACGATTCCTGTAGCAGCTATCACAGATGAAGCGTTTATATTAAAATATATATGGATTATGTAAAGCGCGGCGAAGAAGTATATAATTACGGATAAAAGAGTTCTGAACACTCCGGCGTGGGTTTTATACCGCGCGTCGAGATTTTCCTCGACACGGCGGTCTATTCGCCTGACCTCGGAGCCGAGCTTTTTCATTATTATTCTGAGCACTACCTTGTCCGCAATAAGCGCGAGTATAATGCTTATGATTGCCCGGACAAGCTTTAAGGCAAAGAAATCGGTTATTATTTCAAGCATGGTATCCTTCCTTTCGAGCAGTATTAAAAATAAACATGTCTTAATTTTATTGGTATACTGTTACATATATAGTATAAACTAAAAAATAAAATATGTCAATGTGAATAATAATATTGTAAAATTGTTATAAAATCATCAAAGTTTTTGTGCAAAAAGAAGAAATAAATGTTAAATTTATATTTGCACTTGTATATTGGCGGATTTTGAGGTACAATATAGTAAAGGGATATGTATGCCCGAAAAAAAATTAATTAATTTTTTAGGAGGTAATTCCAATGGCAGTAAAAGTTGCTATCAATGGTTTCGGCCGTATCGGACGTCTTGCGTTCAGACAGATGTTCGGCGCAGAGGGTTATGAGGTTGTAGCTATAAACGACCTTACAAGCCCGAAGATGCTTGCACATCTTTTAAAGTATGATTCATCACAGGGTAAGTACGCTCTTGCTGATAAGGTATCGGCAGGCGAGGATTCAATCACAGTTGACGGTAAGGAAATCAAGATCTACGCATTTCCGGACGCTAACAACTGCCCGTGGGGCGATCTTGATGTAGACGTTGTTCTTGAGTGCTCAGGCTTCTATACATCAAAGGCAAAGGCTCAGGCTCATATCAATGCAGGCGCTAAGAAGGTTGTTATTTCAGCTCCGGCAGGCAATGACCTTCCGACAATCGTTTACAATGTAAACCATGAAACACTTAAGGCCGATGACACAATCATTTCAGCTGCTTCTTGTACAACAAACTGCTTGGCTCCGATGGCTGACGCTCTTAACAAGTATGCTCCTATCCAGTCAGGTATCATGTGCACAATTCACGCTTACACAGGCGACCAGATGACACTTGACGGTCCGCAGAGAAAGGGTGACTTGAGAAGATCAAGAGCTGCTGCTGTTAACATCGTTCCGAACTCAACAGGCGCTGCAAAGGCAATCGGTCTTGTTATTCCGGAGCTTAACGGAAAGCTTATCGGTTCAGCTCAGAGAGTTCCTACTCCGACAGGTTCAACAACAATCCTTACAGCTGTTGTTAAGGGTGATGTTACTAAGGAAGGAATCAACGCTGCAATGAAGGCTGCTGCAAACGAGTCATTCGGTTACAACGAGGATGAGATCGTTTCATCAGATATCGTAGGTATGAGATACGGTTCATTGTTTGACGCAACTCAGACAATGGTAGCAGAAATCGGCGATGGCTTGTATGAGGTACAGGTTGTATCATGGTATGACAACGAGAACTCATACACATCACAGATGGTAAGAACAATCAAGTATTTCGCTGAGTTGAAATAATCCAAGTCAGGTATAATTACAGAAAAGCCGTCCGACATGGGCGGCTTTTTTGGGGATAGCGTGAGGTGAATTTATGATAAAATTTATAGCGTGCGATATGGACGGTACTCTTTTAAACAGTAATAAGGAGTTTCCGAAGCGTTTTGAATATGTGCTTGAGGAGCTTGACAAGCGTGGGGTGAAATTTGCTATTTCCAGCGGCAGACAGTATTACAGCTTATGCGAGCAGCTCAAAAATGTTAGAGACAAGATATATATAATAGCCGAAAACGGGGCAATGGTTTATGACGATAAGGGTAGTCAGCTTATATGCGAGAGTGTTGATACAAAAAGCTGCGTTGATATAATAAAGCTTATAAAGAGCGATAAGGATTTGTATCCGGTTGTATGCGGAGTAAAGAGCGCTTACGGCGAGGCAAGAAATGAGCCGGTGCTGCATGAGATACTCCCCTATTATCTGGCGTATGAGACTGTTGACGATTTGTGCAAAGCGGCTGAAAATGACGAGGTTTTAAAGCTTGCGATATATGATAACTTAGGCTCGGAGGCGCATTGCTATAAATTATTGTCAGACTATTATGATAGTCATATAGTTGCGGTATCCGGAAGCAATTGGCTTGACGTTATGAAAAAGGGAGTTACAAAGGGCAGCGCTATAGATAAGCTGAGAGAGATTTACGGCTGGAAAAAGGATGAGTGCATGGCGTTCGGCGATTTTATGAACGATTATGATATGATGCTTTCGTGCGGAGAAAGCTATGCGATGGAAAACGCGCATCCGGATTTAAAAAGGATATGCAAGTATATCGCGCCCAGCAATGATGATGACGGTGTTATGAAGGTTATTTGCCGTGAATTTGGGATTGAATATTAGAATGGATAAAGCAGACAAAGCCATGCGGTTTTGTCTGCTTCTTAATACGACAGTTTCTTATTTGCTATTTGCTTTTTTTAAAAAAGGCTGAATATTTTATTTTTTCTTCCTCACTGATGCCGGCTGCAGATAAAGCCTGTTCAAGCGACCAGTTCATGTTATTTATGAGATTTGAAAGGATTTCGATTTTTCCTTTTTCCATGCCTTTTTCCATGCCCTTTTCCATGCCTTCTTTTATGCCTTCTTCCATTCCGCTGTTGAAGCCTTTGTTGAAGCCTTCTTCAAGAATACCAACGCTTACATTACACATAACAGACACCTCGCTTTCTAATTCCTTAGTCATTTCTATTTTAAAATCATTTTCAAGAATATTCTTCTTATCTTCCGCTTTTATATCAGCAGACATCAGCGTGTTCAATAAATTGATCGCACCGCAGCTGTTTTCGTCATCCGATTTTCCAAGACAAAACATGATTACTGACATCAAGTCATAATTCTCATGATTTTCCGGAGCGCTTCCATATATACTGTCTTCACACATGCGATACCTCATAATTGTATTCATACGTTTTTTAGGAGGATTTGTGCATATCCATATTGAATATACCTTTTTAATTTTATCATAGTGTGATTCGCTAAATATTGTTCCATACTGAGATGAAATCATTCTGCTGCAATAGTATATGCCGCGTTTTATAAGAGGATATCCCGGGTAATAGTTATTTTGCGCTTCAATATTTATAATAAGCTCTATAATGTCTTCAGATTTCGGAACAAATGCCCTAAACCTTATATCATATGTAACAGTACCCTCTTTAAGCGATGAATCCTCAGTGTTTTCACCTATGATAAACTCCGTTTCATCACGATGAAGAGGAACACTTGAAATTTCTGGAGAGCCTTCAATATATTTTTTTGCAATGTCATTAACACTGCAGTCACTGTATTCTTCGACGCATTCCTTTAAAATCCATGCAAGTATTGATTTGTTGGCAAGAAGCCTTTTACAGGCTGCGTCATATACAGCGCCGTTTTTTGCAGCCGTAAGTTTTTTTGAAAGTGTTTTATCAATTCTCATTCGTACCGCCCTCCTGATGTTATTTTATCATAATAGAATAATAAAATCAAGCAAAATTTAAAATGGATATACAAAAAATGACTTTTATATACCCGAGTTTGCCACTCCCGAGTTTGCCACTTGTAACGAAAATGTAATATAAAAATTTGAGGCTAGGCCT
>CAJMRL010000014.1 GCA_905215805.1 uncultured bacterium
AAAATAATCGAAATAGAAAAATATTATGATTGGGAATCAATTTTTAGAGGTTCCCATAATAAGAAAGGAAAAATATAATGGCTATTTCATTTAAGGGCGGAATACATATTCATGACCACAAGGAAACCTCCGGACTTGAAGTGAAACCTCTTATGCCCTGCCCTAAGCATATATTTCCGCTTATCCAGCATATCGGAACCCCAATTGAGCCTATTGTAAAGGTCGGAGATACCGTTAAAGTGGGTCAAAAAATTGCTGATGCCGAATCATATATGGCAGTTCCTATACACAGTTCTATTTCCGGAACTGTCAAGGAAATATGCGATTATGTACACCCATCAGGAACAATGGTCAAATCAATAATAATTGAAAATGACAATCTATACACATCTATAGATGCAAAACCGGTTGAAAATCTTGATGACTTAAGCGATGAACAGCTTCAATGGCTTGTCAGAGAAGGTGGTCTTGTAGGACTTGGAGGCGCCGGCTTCCCTACGCATGTTAAACTTGCTCCTAAAAAACCGATAAAATTTTTCATTATAAACGGTGCAGAATGTGAGCCTTATTTAACAGCCGATCACAGACGCATGGTTGAAAATTCCGAAGATGTTATAAAAGGAATACATCTTGCTATGAAAATCCTGCATATCAAACAGGCATATATAGGAATAGAAAAAAATAAGAGTGAGTGCATAAACGCTTTAAAATTGGCAGCACGATATGATGAATCAATAAACATTATACCTCTCAAAACCAAATATCCTCAGGGTGCGGAAAAAACTCTTCTTAAAGCAATTGCCGGAATAAATCTTCCGTCATCAAAAATTCCTGCTGATGTAGGAGCTTTGATAATGAACGTCGATACTGTATATGAGCTTGGAAGAATATTGACTACCGGTATGCCCATTACCGAAAGAATCGTTACTGTTGCCGGTGATGCCGTAGCAGAACCCGATAATTTCCGCGTACCGATAGGAGTTCCCATATCATTCCTTTTCGAATCTGCAAAGGGATTTAAAAGCGAACCTAAAAAAGTTATAATGGGAGGACCTATGATGGGAAATGCTCAATACACGCTTGATGTTCCCGTTATAAAAACAACCTCTGCTGTTCTTGCTTTTGCAAATCCTGATACGGTATACGACCCGGAAGGAACATGTATACGCTGCGGACGATGTGTACGCTTTTGTCCTATGCAGCTTATGCCGTTCAAAATAAGCGAAGCGGGCTTGAAGAATAATGTGGATATGGCGCTTAAATATCATATAATGGATTGCATGCAGTGCGGGATCTGTTCTTATGTCTGTCCTACAAAGACAAACCTTCTCGCCAATATACGCAATATACGACCGGACGCGATAAACGCATTGAGAAAGGAGCATGAATAAATGCAGAATTTTATAATATCGTCATCACCGCATCTGCATTCCAAAACAACGGTAACAACTATAATGGCAGATGTTCTTATAGCCCTTATTCCGGCTGTAGTTGCATCTATATATTATTTCGGAATAGGAAGCTTATATATAATACTCGTGGCAATAGCATCATGTATGCTTAGCGAACTTATTTTTGAAATCATAACCAAACGCACTAAAACACTGCATGACCTCAGTGCTGTTGTTACCGGCGTATTGCTTGCACTTAATATGCCTCCGGAAATTCCATTATGGATGGTAATGGTCGGCAGCGCATTTTCAATAATTGTCGTTAAGCAGATATTCGGCGGAATAGGCAAAAATTTTATGAATCCAGCTCTTGCAGGACGCTGCTTTATGCTCATAGCTTGGACAGGAGCAATGACAACCTTCTCTGCACCGCACACTATAGATGCAGTGTCAAGTGCAACGCCTCTCGGTATTATGAAAAGCGGATCAAGCGATAATCTGCCGTCAATGCTTGATGTGTTTTTGGGTAATATTTCGGGCTGTATAGGAGAAACCTCTGCCGCAGCGCTTATATTGGGATTTTTATATCTGCTTATAAAAAAAGTTGTATCTGTGAAAATCCCGCTTGCATATATATTGTCTTTTGCTGTATTGACTTTCCTTTTCGGAAACAATACGACCGGCATGGCACAATGGGAGTTTACCATTTATCAGATACTGACCGGAGGACTGCTTCTGGGGGCATTTTTTATGGCAACGGATTATACTACAACCCCGTCCACACCTAAGGGAATGATCATTTTCGGCATCGGCTGCGGTGTATTGACGTTTCTTATAAGGCGGTTCGGCGGATATCCTGAGGGTGTGTCATTCTCAATTATTCTTATGAATATTGCTTCTCCGATAATCGAAGAGCATACAATCCCAAAATCATTCGGAATGAGAGGTAAGCAGCATGAGTGAAAATAAAACATTTTCAGTTATAAAAACCGCATTGATACTGTTTGCTATAACCGCTCTTTCGGCAACACTCCTTGCGGTGCTTAATTCAATAACAGCGCCTCTTATAGCCGAAAACTCCGCCAAGAATCAGCAGGAGGCTTTAAAAGCTGTAATGGGCGGTACAGAAAACTTTGAAGAACTCGCCGTTACCGAATCCATGATTGAAACAGCTGCTAAAACAGGATCTGAAATAAACAGCTTATATGCTGCTAAAAACGGCAGTGAACTTTCAGGCTACTGTGCAATCATAACCACATCGGGCTATGACAGCGGTCTGCAAATCGCCGCCGGAGTTGATTTGGACGGAAAGGTAACGGGCGTTAAAATAATATCTTCAAACGAAACACCGGGTCTTGGTCAAAACGCAGCAAAGCCTGAATTTCTGAATCAATACATAGGTAAGGAATTTGAGATAGGCGTTGTAAAAAACGGTGCGGGAGATAATGAAATAAACGCTATATCCGGAGCAACTATGACTTCGGACGGTGTGACCGGCGCTGTAAACACATTACTTGAAATTGCAAAGGAGGAGCAATAACATGGATGAAAAGAAATCTCCGGCAGCAGTATTTTTAAACGGACTTATAAAGGAAAATCCGACTTTTGTACAGCTTCTTGGCATGTGCCCTACCCTTGCCGTGACTACGGGTCTTAAAAACGGAATCGGAATGGGACTAAGCGCAACTGCAGTTCTTATATGTTCAAACATACTAATATCATTGCTAAGAAAAATCATACCTGATAAGGTCAGGATCGCGGCATACATAGTTATCATAGCGGCGTTTGTTACCGCTATACAGATGTGTCTTAATGCATTTTTGCCTGAGCTGTCAAATTCTCTGGGGATTTTTATCCCTCTTATAGTTGTAAACTGTATAATTTTAGCAAGAGCAGAAGCATTCGCTTCAAAGAACGGCATACTTGCAAGCGCTGCTGATGGTCTTGGAATGGGGCTTGGTTTTACAGCCGCACTTTGCATAATAAGCTCCATAAGAGAATTTCTCGGCACCGGATGTATATATGAGATTCCGATATACGGTGATATTATACAGCCTGCTTCAATAATTATAATGGCTCCGGGCGGTTTTATAGTGCTTGGAATAATCGTTGCCGTTGTTCAGTATTTTATGAATAAAAAGAAGGAGGATAAATAATGGCTAAAGAAATAATTGCCCTTCTGCTTTCCGCTTTGCTTACGGAAAACTTTGTAATGGTTAAATTTTACGGTATTTGTCCTTTCCTTGGAGTATCAAAGAAAACCGATACTGCACTCGGTATGGGTATGGCAGTAACCTTTGTAATGGGCATTGCCTCGGCATTTACATGGCTCGCATATCACTTTCTCCTGCTCCCGCTGGGACTGGAATATTTACAGACAATAATGTTCATTTTGATAATTGCAGGGCTTGTTCAGCTTGTAGAGCTTTTTGTTAAGAAAACTATGCCGCCGCTTTACAATGCGCTCGGTATATACCTTCCGCTCATAACAACAAACTGTGCTGTTCTAAGCGTGACCTTGCTCAATGTTCAAAACGAATACAATTTTATATTCTCGCTTATGTACGGAATATTCGCCGGACTTGGCTTTACTCTTGCAATAATCCTCATGGCAGGAATACGCGAGCATATAGATGAAAACGCTATGCCCAAATGTTTCCGCGGTTTCCCGGCCGCCCTTATTACTGCCGGTCTTATGGCAATAGGTTTTATGGGGTTCAGCGGTTTCTCGATTTAACAGGAGGGAAAAATGAATATGGTATCAATACTTTATGCAGCCGCTGTGGTAGGCGGATGCGGACTTTTATTCGGAGCGCTGCTTTCTGTGGCATCCTTTGTATTTAAGGTCGAAAAAGATGAAAGAGCCGAAAAAATCCTTACCGTGCTTCCCGGGGCCAACTGCGGCGCCTGTGGATATGCCGGATGCAGCGCTTATGCAGAGGCAATTATCGGCGGTGCACCTGTAAACTGCTGCAGTGTAGGAAAGGCTCCTGTTGCGGAAAAAATTGCTGACATCATGGGTGTAAATGCCGGCGAGGTAGAAGAAATGACTGCCCGTGTCGGCTGTGGAGGCGACTGTGCGAGCGCAATAAACAAATACGAATATGAAGGCATTCAAAGCTGCGTTCATGCCGCCAAGCTTGCCGGAGGCGCCAAACGCTGTCCAAGCGGCTGCCTTGGTCTCGGCTCATGTGTTTCTGTATGTAAATTCGGCGCCCTCTCAATACAAAACGGTGTAGCTGTTGTTGATGAGAGCAAATGTACAGCATGTGGTCAGTGTATAAATACATGTCCCAAAAAGATTATTAAATTTGTACCGAAGAAAAGCAAACCGAGAGTTATATGCTCTAATCCGGAAATCGGCAAATATGTTAATCAATACTGTAAGGCAGGCTGCATAGGCTGCAAAATCTGCGAAAAGAACTGTCCGTTCGATGCTATAAAGGTCATACATAATGTGGCTGTTATAGATTATACAAAATGTAAGAGCTGCGGTATATGCGCAAAGAAATGCCCGCGCGGAGTTATACATATGGCATCATAATAAAAATTCCCTGTATGGATATTGCTCCATACAGGGAATTTTTATTCATCTTATTTTTTTACATTCAAGATAGAATCTTTTATCCTGAGCCTCTCCCATAGAGAACGTCTTTCTCGGAAGCGCTCCATCCTTTATTACTGTTGTAAACAGCTCATTCTTCTCCATCCTGTCAACCATGAATCCTATTGTATTTTCCTTTTGAGCAAGAGAACATACTACATCATCGCCATGAATATAATCGATTTCTCCGCCGTTTTTACTCAGATAATCATCCAGAAATTTTTGCAGCGTCCCTACAGGAAGATTGGAAGGCGCATTCTGCACATAAACCGCTCCCTTTTTATTCCCGAATACAAATCGAATCTCCTGTCCGCCGTTATTATCATATGATGCTGACGGATAATAATTCATAAAACTCTCCATAACTTTATCCGGATTTACACCAAAAACTACACGCTGTATCGGTTCAAACTCTAAAGCTTCACTGTGTATATTTTCAAGCTCTACAAGAGCATATCTTGCAGGATGGTTTTTTACTTCCTCATCGGAGAGGTTCTTCTTTATATCCTCCCAACAGCTTTTTGCCGTTGCCAAGGAGTGATTTCCGTCACCTACGGCAATTGCCAGCACACCCTTGTCATGAACTCCGTATTTTTCTTCAAAGACTCTCTTATCTTCAAATACCGACATACTGTTAAGTATAGCATTCTTTGTATCTTCATCTATCAGATAACCTGTTATATGTCCCGAATCCGCCATAAGGTCAAAATCATAAAGCTGCTTAAAGCTGCTCTTCTTTGACTCAAGCGGCTCTATAACGGTCTTGCTTCTGTCATCTATAAGCATCAGTATATGAGGCAGCTCCAATGGCGCGTCTATTCTTACACGCTTTCTCGGAGGTATTCTCGAAAGTATTGTCCCTTCTGTAGCTCTTATCAGCGACTGGGAGCCTTTGTTAAAATCATATTCCTCAAGATCAACAGCTCCGACAATTCCGCATCTTAATTTTCCGTTAGACTGCATTCTCTCAACATAGATAAGCGCATCCTTATATTCCTTAAATAATCCGTTATCTATATATTTTTTCATTTCGGCATTTATTTTATTTATACGTTCTTCGTCGTTTCCATCGTTTAAATATGCTTCAGGAAAAATTATTTTAAGCGATGACGGTTCATCTCCGACAATTTCAGCTGCCTTTTCCCAATATTCCGGCTGTGACGTGAACTGATCGCACGCCACAACACTCCATTTATGAAAATCTACTCCTTCGGGAAGCAGAATATCCGTGCTTTTAAATATAGCCATATTTTTTCCTCTCAAAATCTTATTTTATTATATCTGCGTATTTACATTCCGTTACCTTCTGCAAGTCTTTCGGCGAAATCATTACCGCGCATCCGCACACTCCTGCACTTACCTCTATACGTTCATGCTCCAATGCCGACTCATTTACAAAAGTAGGGTATTTTTTCTTCATCCCTATCGGTGAAACGCCTCCGCGTATATATCCGGTAAGCCCTAACAGCTCCTTCACATGTATCATTTCTACCTTTTTATCACCCGCTGTTTTTGCAACCTTCTTTAGATCCAACTCTTTATCAACAGGAATACAGCACACCATTATTCCTTGCTTTTCGCCTCTCACAACAAGGGTTTTAAATGATATTTCAACCGGAATTCCCGTCTGCTCGGCTATTGCAACTCCAAAGTTCTCTCCTACTTCTCCCTCATGCTCATATTCTATAGTTTCATATTCAATCTTCGCCGCATTGAGAAGTCTCATGGCATTTGTAACAACCGTTTTTTTCTTTGCCATTATATCTCACCTACTTAAGTTCACATACCGTAACTCCATCCTCGCCCTCGCCGAATTTTCCGTTTCGGAAGGATTTTGTGTAACGATACGATCTCAAATAATTTTGTATTCCTTTTCTCAAAAGCCCTGTTCCCTTACCATGTATTATCCTAACCGGAGAAATACCAGCAAGATAACAGTCATCAAGAAATTTTTCAACCTTTATCCATGCCTCTTCAACTGTACAGCCCCTTACGTCGATTTCTGTTGTAGCATTCTGAGTCTTTGACACATATGCTCCGCTCGATTTTACATACTTCGCCGCAAGCTCCTTTGAAGTCTTATCCTCAACAGGACGTATATTGCTTATATGCACATCCATCTTTATTATTCCGACCTGAACCTTAAGCTTTCCATTCTTGTCCGGAAGCTTTATTACAGAGCCTTCCTCATCCATATCCAAAAGCTTTACCACTTGTCCGATTTTAAGATTTTTCGGCGGATCCACATATGTTTTTCTCGGTTTTGCCGCCCGCTTCATTTTAACATTAATGCTTTCTTCTTTTTTCTTGAGCGACTCCCTTGCCTTCTGAGCCTTTGAGTCCAGTCCGCCGGCCTTTATTCCCTGCTGACGCATACGTTCAAGATCTTTTATAACGGAATTAGCCTCATCTTTAGCATCCATTATAATTATCTTCGCTTCACGGTGTGCTTCATCAAGAATACGAGCTTTATTTTCCTTAAGCTTTATCCTTTCTTTCTCTACCTGCTCCCGCATTGTTTTAAGCTCATTCTTCATACGGGAATTTTCTTCAGCCTCTCTTCGTGCCTGCGCACGGTTTTGCTCCAGCTCAGTTATAACATCCTCAAATTTTATATCCTCATCAGATAATATATCATTTGCTCTGTCTATTACCGCCTCGTCCAATCCAAGACGTCTTGAAATAGCAAATGCATTACTCTTTCCGGGAACTCCTATAAGCAGCTTATAGGTCGGCTGCAGGCTTGCAACATCAAATTCACATGACGCATTTTCAACCCCGTCCGTTGAAAGAGCAAACAGCTTAAGCTCACTGTAATGCGTTGTTGCAACAGTCCTTGCCCCGAACGCTCTCAGATACTCTAATATTGCAATCGCAAGAGCCGCTCCTTCCGTAGGGTCTGTTCCCGCGCCAAGCTCATCAAATAGAACAAGCGAATCCTTATCAACATTTTTCAATATACTTACTATATTCACCATATGTGATGAAAATGTCGAAAGGCTCTGCTCTATGCTCTGCTCATCTCCTATATCGGCAAAAACTCTGTCAAAAATTGCCGCCTGACTATTATCGCCCGCGCTTATATGCAGTCCTGACGCCGCCATAAGTGAAAATAGGCCTATCGTCTTTAAAGTAACTGTCTTTCCTCCGGTATTTGGTCCGGTTACAACCAATGTATCATAATCTTTTCCAAGACGTATATCATTTGCCACAACCTTATCTTTATCGATAAGCGGATGGCGCGCCTTTTTAAAATCAATAATACCCTCGTCATTAAGCGCCGGCTCAGTACCGTTCATATCAAGAGAAAGCCTTCCCTTAGCAAACATAAAATCAAGCTCTGTTACATCATTATAATCAACAAAAATCGTATGTGAATTTTCACATACGAGAGCCGACAGTTCCGCCAGGATACGTTCTATTTCCTGCTGCTCACGACTCTTTAAATCCCTTATTTCATTATTCAGGTTCACAACGCTCATAGGCTCAACAAAAATCGTTGCTCCTGACGAAGATGAATCATGCACTATGCCCGGCACTTCCGATTTATACTCGCTCTTGACAGGTATAACATATCTGTCAGAACGCATCGTAACAATCGGATCCTGCAGATATTTCTTATAATGCGAGCTGTGTATCATTCCATTTAAGGTATCCTTGATTTTTGAATTAAGCCCGCGCATTTTTCGGCGTATTGTTCCAAGCTCAGACGACGCCTCATCCGCAATCTCATCTTCTGAAACTATGCACAGATTTATCCTGTCCTCCAGAGATTTAGCCGTAAGCATCCTTGCTCCTATATCCTTAAGCTTTATACATTCGTCCGATGCTTCATCAATATACGCCTTCATACGTCGTACAATATATAACAATCTTGATATTGCCATAAGCTCTTTCGGGTGCAAAACTCCGCTGCGTTCAGCTCGTTTTACATACTCAGTAACCTCCGGCACCGATAAATTTACCGGCGGCGTGCCGAGCTTTAATGTTGTAATAACTGCTTCCGTAGTTTCCCGCTGCGCTTCTCGAGCTTCATTTACCGTTTTATACGGCTCAGTTTCATATATTCTTTTTTTTACTGCCGGACTGTCTGTATATCCTGACAATCTTTCAAGTATTTTATCAAATTCAAGAGTTTTAAAAACCTTTTTACTCATATATTCCTTATCCTTAATCTATTAATTCATAAACCTTCAAATTACTATATTCTCCTATAAGCGGCGCCATTTGGCGAAAGCCTATTTTTCCTCCGTCAAGCACCGGACCAAATTCTTCTCCATCATCCTGCCATGAAAATACAGTAAGCGCGTCTATCGAAAAATCTATCCTTCCTTTATATTTTGAAACGCATATATGATAACTGCCCATAGTATCTTCACAATTAGGAATCGGGTCTGCTCCCTGTGCCACAAGGTGGAACCCTTTGCTTTTTCTTAAATTACAGGTATGAAAATTTCTTTCCTCATCCCATTTACGCCTGAAATAAGAAACATGGTATGCATTTATATCACCGCTGTGGTATAAATCATACTGTCCATCCCTCGGAGCAAGAGTATTATCAAATAAATCCTCTCCATTACACCCTCTGGCGCAAAAAAACATTATTGCCAATCCCGGCTCCTCAATCGGACGAAAATCCCATTCTATCATAATGTCGGATGGAAACTCCTTATCACACCAAAAAACAAAATTGGATTTCTGCCCCAAATCCTCCGAAAGAGCATTCTTCATGCGCATTTTATTATTCTCAAAATATATCTGTGCACTACCCTCTAACACAAAATTTTTTATATCATCCATACAGGAAAGATTGTTTTCATAAATCAAATTTTTCTTCATTTAAACTCTCCATTCTGCCTGACTATGTTGGCATAAAGCCTAATCAATAGTATTATTATACCATATTCTTTCCTTGCAATCAAGACTGTGCCGTTAAATTTCACAAATAAATAAAATATTTTTATATTTTGAAAAAAAACATTGAAAATTTAACGTTTTTATTATATAATATATATTGAATTTATTTTATTAAACATGAAAATATACGACATATTATTATAAAAACGGAGGTAACAATTATGTGTGGTATAGTAGGATACGTCGGTTCACAAAGTGCCGCTCCGATTCTTCTTGAAGGTTTGTCAAAGCTTGAATACCGCGGATATGACAGTGCGGGTATTGCGGTTATTGACGGAAATAAAATTGATGTGGAGAAAGCAAAAGGTCGCCTTGCAGTTCTTTCAGAAAAAACAAACGGAGGCGAAAGCGTTCACGGCTGTGTCGGCATAGGTCATACCAGATGGGCTACCCACGGAGAGCCGTCCGATGTAAATTCTCATCCCCACCTTTCTCAATCCGGAAGATTTGCCGTTGTACATAACGGTATAATCGAAAACTATATTTCTTTAAAAAAGAAGCTTACTGCAAAGGGTTTTGAATTTATATCCGAAACCGATACGGAAGTTATCGCTCATCTTTTTGAATATTATTATAAGGGCGATATTCTTGAAACAATGATAAAAGTCATTAACCATGTTGAGGGTTCATATGCACTGGGTATCCTCTGTGCAGATTATCCGGATCAATTTATAGCCGTAAGAAAAGCCAGCCCGATGATTGTAGGATTAGGCGAAGGCGAAAACTTTATCGCTTCTGACGTTACAGCAATTCTGAAGCATACAAGAAATATTTATTATCTTGAAGATAACGAAATAGTTGTTCTTAACAAGAATGAGGTAAAGGTTTACAACACCGATAAGGAAGAAGTCGAAAAAGAAGTATTCACTGTCAACTGGGATGTAAGCGCTGCCGAAAAAGGCGGATACGAGCATTTCATGATGAAAGAGATAGAGGAGCAGCCAAAGGCTTTACGCGATACGATCTCTCCCAGAATTAAAAACGGCAAGGTTGTACTTGATGATATTTCTCTCACAAAAGAGGATATTAAAAATATCAGAAAAATATTTATAGTAGCTTGCGGAAGTGCTTATCATGTGGGCATGGTAGGTAAGTATATAATAGAAAAGATGTGCCGTATTCCGGTTGAAGTACAGGTTGCATCAGAATTCCGTTACTGTGATCCGATAGTCGGTTCAAAGGATCTTGTCATTGTAATAAGTCAGTCCGGGGAAACCGCGGATACTCTTGCTGCTCTAAAAGAAGCAAAGAGCCATGGAGCAAGAATCCTTTCTATTGTAAATGTTGTCGGAAGTGCAATCGCAAACGCATCTGACGACGTTATATATACATGGGCAGGGCCTGAAATTGCTGTTGCAACAACCAAAGCATATTCAACTCAGCTTGCAGTTATGTACTTAATCTCTATTTATATGGCTGATAAGCTTGGCATGGTTACTTCAGGTGAATATGCAAGATTTATAAATGATATTGAATCTCTTCCGGAAAAAGTAAGTCAGATACTTAAGGACAAACAAAAAATACAGTATCTCGCATCACTGTTCTACAACAGTAAGTCAATTTTCTTCATAGGAAGAAATCTTGACTATGCGGTATCTCTTGAAGGCTCACTCAAGCTTAAAGAAATATCGTATATTCACTCTGAAGCATATGCTGCCGGAGAACTTAAGCATGGTACTATTTCGCTTATCGAAGACGGTACTCTCGTAATAGCTCTTGCTACGGGAGAGGAACTGTTTGACAAGACTGTCTCAAACGTTAAAGAGGTTAAAGCCAGAGGCGCTGTTGTAATGGGAGTTACGACAGAAAACCAAGATGATATGGATACCGTTGCAGATCATATCATTAAAATTCCTTGTATTAACGAAACGCTTCTCCCATCGCTTACGGTTATTCCGCTTCAGCTCTTTGGATATTATGTAGCATCTCTTAAAGGCTGTGATATAGATAAGCCGAGAAATCTTGCAAAATCTGTTACAGTTGAATAATATAAATTTTATAAATAAGAGATCCGTCGCTAAATGCGGCGGATCTCTGCTTTAAATCTGCATTTGTCTATAACATAATCTATAATAAATATCTTTTCATCTTTTCCTTCGTGATTTTTAATTATATGCTCTGTTATTTTTGGCTCATAATCGCATACAAGACCTATGTCTCCTATTTTAACAATACCGTTTATATACTCAGGATTTATTACCGATATAAAGCGTTCAATTATATTGCATCGTTCTCCTTCAATCTTAAACTCATCCGCTAATATTACCATATCAGACATAATCTCAAATTTTCTTATAACTGCTCTTACTTCTTCTATCCCATATGCGCCGGATATATCCAGGCAGAATTCATCCTTATCTGCTTTTATAATTTCTGCATTATATTCTATGCCGTCTTTTTGGGCGTACCCGTTAATTATAGGTACGCTGTGTCCTAAAGATGAAGTACATAAATATTTATACCTATTTTCAGAGAAATAATCAGAAGTATATTCACCTGCTCCTATATCGGCAAATATCTGCTTTCCATCATATGCTATTATAAAGCTGCCTATATCGTTATGATTATGGCTCTCTCCGTTATTTCCTCCCTTTGCTGCGAATTCAAAGCTATTTAGCTTCCTAATATACCATTGTGCATCAGAATAGAAAATAAAATCATCGTCTTGATTATAAGCTTTATATTCATCTCTCCATAAATACGAGCGTATAAAATGAGCAAATCTTGAGCATGCAGGTTTTTCACGAGAAAATTTATTATCAGGAGGTATTATTTCTTTTCCGTAATAAGTTTTAAGATAGTCTGTCATACCTCTTTCAAAATACGCATACCGCGAACTGTCTGAAAAACTTATTGCAGCATTACCGCTTAGATACATATTTTGCTGAAACTGAGCTATATATTTAACCTTTTCATCAGCAAGCAGGTCTGTTTGTCCGCCCGTAAATTCTCTATATACATCGGCAAAATATAAAAAATATCCAAATCCATAAATCCAATAATCGAGCCCCTCTGCACATGCTCCGTCATCTCCGAAACCATTAAGGTATTCATGCATTATATCCAGAAACCGCTGACTGATTTTATCCATTAAGTCAGGTCTTTCATAAATAAACGTCATCCCTACACATCCGCCGCATACAGCCGCCCAATTGTTATTGACTTTCTCCCAGCTAAAATTCTTTTTCATAAAAGGCTTTATTATACGCCTGTCAATTTCATAAGATACTCTTTTTTGCAGCAGCTCCGGCATAAAATCACCTATAAGATATTTTATTTCTGCCAGAGTCTGGGCTGTTTCCGCCGAAAACAAATCTATATTTATGACTATTTCATCTATATCATCCTTAATATCAGTATGCGCAGGAAGCGCCCACGTAAATTCATTGCATATACTCCAAATAATATTATAAAGCTCATCGGCATATTTATGCCTGTCGTTATGAAAAAGCATAAATACATTATTCAGTGCCTCTCGTTTTGAGAAATATTTTTCCTCATATTTAGTTCTATTTCCATTATGAAAATATTCTATAAAATCTGAATATCCTAATTCACTGTACAATTTTTTTGTTAAAGCAAGCCGGAGTTTTTTTACCTCGCTGCTGCTTAATTGAAAGCAGTTAAATTTTTCTTTAAGCTCCTTCATATTAACTTCCTATAAAAATCCGCACGCCTGTCGTTAAGCACCGGGAATTCCTTTCTTATTTCCTCTACATTATCCGGTATATCACAAAAAAACAACTCCTCAGCTCCGCTTTTTGCCTGATACATTATTTCACCCGACGGTGATATAACGCAACTATCGCCGCTGTATTCTATATTTTCCTGTCTTCCGGTACAATTTATTCCTATAACATATACTTGATTTTCTATTGCTCTTGCTCTTAAAAGAGCCGTCCAGTGCATACTTCTTGCCGAGGGCCAATTAGCTGCCACTGCTATAATAGAAGAAACGCCTGCCGCTGCACGAAAGATCTCAGGAAACCTAAGGTCATAGCATATAAACGTACTTATATATCTACCGCATATATGTGCCGTAACAATATTGTTTCCTTTCCTGAATTGCTCACGCTCACCACCTATAGAAAAGGAATGCAGCTTAATGTAATCACTTATCACTTTTCCGTTTTTATCCGATAATATGTAATGATTTTCTCCTTTACCGTTTCTCAATACTGTTACTCCAAAACCTATCGCTATTTTATGTTTTGTTGCCGCTTGACATATACGTTTTTTACTGTATTCATCCATTTCTCCTGTTTTTTCTATATTCATAGAAAATCCCGTAAAGCTCATTTCAGGAAAAAATATTATATCCGCGTTCTCCATCGCCGCAGCGGCAATAAATTTTTCTGCTCTTTTAAGGTTATTTTCTTTATTTTCAAATTCTATCTCCATCTGACATACAGCTGCTTTCATAATCTTCCTCCCGATATAAAATTTACTGTCGCTGCTCTAATCTGTCTATATTCATATACAGCATCCTTTCGGCATCATTATATTCAATGCTTATCCCATCTCCTGCCATATCCTCAGGTCTGATAAGCATTTCTCCTCCGATAGAATATGAATTAATCCTCTTGCCATTGAATTCAACATTTATATCAGTTCCGTAAATATCAGAAAAATGCGTTCCCGGTTCGCCGCCGTATTCCTCTGTTCCATCATATGTTATATAGCGATATTCAGGATTACACGTTATATACAGCATTCTTGTCTCATTATTCCATACTACATCAAAACCAAACTTCCCCAGCTGCTCCGCTGTTATCACAACATATCCGTTTATGTTTTTACATGGGATAGTCACTCCGTTTATGCTGAGTTTTATGTCTGTATTTAATGCTTCACCAATAATGCCCTTAGCCGTCAATATTTTAATATTACCTCCGTCATTTACGACGAATTCATTATTATCCAGCATATATACATCCCTAAGATATGACTCAGAATTCACCGGCAAAATCACATTACCATCCGTATCAATTAACCAATAACGCCCATCACTTAAACTTCTAACCTTTATAAATCCATCGCTTGGATTATTACATGCAGCGTTATTTTTACCAAGAGATGTAACAATATCACCGTTATAATCAAGAAGATAGTTCATATCATCTGTTAAATATGTAATTGCACCATTAATTGTATATAATATCTTATTATCAGAATACGGTATTATATATTCCTTCGTTTCCTTATTGTACAATGCCGATATACTGTCTCGCTGATTAATGGACGCACTATACATTATTGCAATTCCTCCTAAATCGGCATATGACTTACAGTATACCGCATCATCTGAATAAATGTCTATTTCCTCCATTTTTCTGTTTACATATTTCAACTCCGTATCTGTTGAAAGCTCTGCAAAGCTTCCGCTCTGCCAATCCTCATCATTGTCAAAAATCCAAATATAATTATAACTGAACTCCGTAAGGTAGTCCCCGTTAATATCCATAAGAGCATACTTATTCTCTTCATTGCGCACACGCATCCATCCTGCGCTTCCTATATATGTTACCATAATATTTGAAGGTATCTCTAAAATTATATCTCCATAGTAATTATATATTATATTTGCTTCATCAGAGCCTGCCAGATAATATTCATCGCTGATAATATTTAATCTGTCATACTGCATAGGAATTATGATCCGCCCATCATATGCCATTAGACCATACTTTACATTATCAGAATCACCGCTGTATATTACTCTTGTTCTGCTGCTTCTTGCATTATAAAGCTGCGGAAGCTCACTTAAAATAATATTTCCATTGGTATCCTTCAAAATATTTTTATCATCTGTCTTTTCAACTATTGATTGCCGGTTATAAGTAAAATACTGAGGCGTCTCCTCGCTTAACGGCTCGCTTGCTTTATTTCCACTTAAATCCCAGTATTGGAAATGCGTATGATACTCCTCCATATTACTGCCCATGTATCCGACATCATAAGTAACAATAAGCCCATCCTGTATTGTAACTCTGTCTGCATGAACTATATCCTTTTCACTGAATTCAAAACCAGCATATGATGTGGACATGGAAAATACCATGGCCGCTGCAACTGAAATTATTATCTTTTTCATTACTATAACCTGCCTTTCTTTAAAGTGTACTAACAAGTTATTCCCGCACTCCATTTATATTTGAACTGTTCTTTACCTAAAATAAATATCAAATAAGTGTCTTTACTTCATTTTATCATCAATCTACATCTGCGTCAATCTTTTTATACTAAATCTGTGCAAAATATTTAAAATTATGTAACAAGGCTTGAAAAAAAGGCATAACAGGTATATAATAGTATTTGTTTTATTATATGAAACTTACACCTTATATAGCTACATGAAAGGGAATCAATATGTCAAAAAAAGAAAAACAGGCTTCTTTTATGGGCAATGTTTCTATTATTTTATTTGCTCAGTTAATGGTTAAAATTCTTGGAATGGTATATCGAATGGTCATAACCAATATTGACGGCTTCGGAGACAGCGGCAACGGTTTTTATACTGCCGGCTTTCAGGTTTATACGGTACTGCTTGCCATATCATCTGTCGGTATACCTAACGCTATAGCTAAACTTGTAGCAGAGCGTGCGGCGCTCGATGATTACCGAGGCGCACATAAAATCTTTAAAACTGCATTCGTGCTTTTCGCCGTTATAGGAGCTGTATGTTCAGCTATACTTTATCTTGGAGCTGATTTTATAGCGGTCCATATAGTCAATATGGATGGTGTTCAATATGTCATGCGTGCGCTTTCACCAAGTATATTCTTCGTATGCGTTTCATCTGTAATTCGAGGATATTTCCAAGGTTTAAATGACATGAATGCCACAAGCCGTTCGCAAATATATGAACAGGTATTTAAATGCACGCTTACAATTGCATTTGTAATGCTTACAGTGGATTCAATGCCTTATATAATGCAGCTGCTGACACGTTATACAATGCTGTACAGCGTACCGGACGGTCCTACCGCTCCTGAAATTATGGCTGCGTGGGCAAATGCAGCGTCATCAGCCGCTACATTGCTTTCCTTCATATACCTGATTTTCTTCTATATGAAAAAGAAAAAAGGTATTGCCGAAAAGATTCGTCAAAGCGCGGTCTCATCTTTACAGGAAAGCGCCGGCAAGCTTATGTGGACCATTATTTCGATTTCGGTACCCATCTCTCTGGCGTCTATAATTACCGCTATAAACCGCGTAGTAGATACGGCAACGATAACCAGAGGTATTGAACTCGCTTTTGCAGCTTGTATTCCGGCCCACGGCAGCACTCCGGCTATTTTTAATCCTTCGCTTTCTCAGCTGAATGATGAAGCTGTTCGTCTTGCCGGAATGCTTTCAAAGTCGGATACGCTGATAAATATGCCGCTTGCCTTAAATGTTGCATTTGCAACAGTACTTGTGCCAACTATCTCATCGGCAGTTGCACGCGGAGATAAAAAGGAAGCTTCGGATAAAATTTCTTATTCATTCCTTATCTCAACCTTAATTATACTGCCGTGCTGTATTGGATATATTGTGCTCGCAAAACCGATTTATATTATTATATATCCAAACGCACCTTTAGGATATGACTTACTCGCTCTCATGGCAGTGTCGCTTATATTCAGCGCCTTAAGCCAAACAATAAGCGGATCTCTCCAAGGCATAGGCAAGGTATTTGTACCTGCTATAGGTCTTATATTCGGGTGTATTATAAAGGTAATACTCAATCTTCTTCTTATACGCATACCGAGTATAAATATATACGGAGCCGCGATCAGTTCCATAATGTGCCAGATTGTGTCGTTCCTTATTGTATTCTTTATCATGACGAAATATGTTAAAATAAATATAACCGTTTCAAAATATATTCTTAAGCCGCTTATATCAGGTATAATTATGGGTATCGCGGCTATAGGAGTATATAAGCTGATGATGCTTATACTTGGTGCGGGATTTATAGCTAATCTTATAGCAACGCTTATTTCAATTGCTGTTGCCGCTGTTGTATATTTTGGACTTATATTTGTACTGCATGTTCTTGACGAGCATGAGGTAAAGCAGCTTCCGGGAGGAAACGCTTTATACCGTATGCTTGTAAAGCTTAGAATATATGATTAAACATCTTAAATAAAATGCGGCTGTATGAAAAACTGATTCAACTTCATACAGCCGTATAATTATTTGCTAAAAATTTTACCGCATGCTATTTTACTTCCGGCATTTCCGGAAGGCTGCGTTTTAAAATCATCTGCCTGACTATGAATAATGACTACTTTTCCTATAATTTCTCTAACTGTAAAACGGTCGGTCAAAACTGACATACGAGCGTATCCATGATTTCCGAATAACGGCGGCAAATCTCCGGCATGATACGGATGCGGACAATCTTCGGGATTATAATGTCCGTCAGCATCCGAAAACGGATCTTCCGTATTTCCCGTACAGCTTTGACCGCTGTGAATATGAAACGCAAATATCCCCGAATCACATTTATTTTTATACGGCAGTCCATATATTTCTGCGCTGACCCATACACCATTTGGTGTTTGCTTAAAGGTTACAACTCCATGTAAATTGGAATATTTGCTGCTGCCTTTAATATATGCAGCTGCATCCGGACTATATATCGTCTTTTTATTCATTTATATACCTCCTCCTTATATACTATGCCGAAACGTCAGAAGTGTAACTATTTATAATAGAATTTTGAAATTTATAAGTTTTCATTAAAAAATATTGCTAAGCAAGAGAAAATGTGATATAATAACAATAATCATACAATTACAATAATTTTATAATAACAGGAGTAATTTAAATGCCTAATAAAAGACAGGAAAAAATAAGAAATTTTAGTATAATAGCGCATATCGACCATGGAAAAAGTACGCTTGCGGACAGGCTTCTTGAGCTTACCGGAGAAGTTGAAGAACGCGATATGGAGGAACAGCTCCTCGATAATATGGACCTTGAGCGTGAGCGAGGAATAACAATAAAGGCTCATGCAGTAAAGCTCCGATATAAACGCCCTAAAGACGGAGAAATCTACACACTTAATCTTATAGATACTCCGGGGCACGTTGACTTTAATTATGAAGTTTCACGAAGCCTTGCTGCATGCGAGGGCGCAATACTTATAGTGGATGCGTCGCAGGGAATTGAGGCTCAGACACTTGCTAATACTTATCTTGCGGTAGACCATGACCTTGAGGTCGTTCCGGTAATAAATAAAATTGACCTTCCGTCTGCTCAGCCGGATATGGTGATTCAGGAAATAGAAGACGTTATAGGAATACCTGCAGAGGACGCTCCGCAGGTCAGTGCAAAAACCGGTCTTAATGTCGAGCAGGTACTTGAGGAAATAGTCGAAAAGATCCCGGCTCCGGAAGGTGATGAAAATGCTCCGTTACAGGCTCTTATATTTGATTCATATTATGACAGCTATAAGGGCGTCATAGTTTATGTAAGAGTAAAGCAGGGTTCTCTTAAAGCAGGTCAGCGTATACGCTTTATGGCTACAAATGCTGAATTTGACGTTGTCGAAGTAGGAGAAATGCACCCATCTGGTCTCAGAGTTACTGATTCACTTGCTGCCGGAGATGTCGGATATATTGCAGCCTCAATAAAGAACATTCAGGATACCCGTGTAGGAGATACGGTTACAACTGTAAAAAATCCGGCAAGTGAACCTTTGCCCGGATATAAAAAGGTAAATCCGATGGTTTACTGCGGTATATATCCTGCTGACGGCGCTCAATATGAGGATTTAAAAGAAGCATTGCTTAAGCTTCAGCTTAACGACGCCGCGCTTATGTTTGAGCCTGAAACCTCGGCTGCGCTTGGATTTGGATTCCGATGCGGATTTTTAGGACTTCTTCATATGGAAATTATCCAGGAAAGACTTGAACGTGAATACAATCTTGACCTCGTAACAACCGCCCCCAGCGTTATTTATAAGGTCTTCAAAACAGACGGCGAAATGGTATGGTGCGATAATCCTACCAATCTTCCTGATCCGGCAGAAATTGAACATATGGAGGAACCTATGGTTAAAGCCACAATTATGGTTCCTAAGGATTATGTGGGAAATGTAATGGAGCTTTGTCAGGAAAGACGAGGAATTTTTAAAGACATGACATATATGGATGAAACAAGAGCCGAAATATTCTACGAGCTGCCTCTTAATGAGATTATATATGACTTTTTTGATGCGCTCAAATCACGTACAAAGGGCTATGCTTCATTCGACTACGAACTTTGCGGATATGCTCCCAGCAAGCTTGTTAAGCTTGATATTCTTCTCAACGGCGAAATGGTTGATGCGCTTTCATTTATCGTATTTAAGGACAGCGCATATACTCGTGCAAGAAAAATGACTGAAAAGCTAAAAGAAGCTATCCCTCGTCAGCTCTTTGAAGTACCTATCCAGGCTGCAATCGGAAGTAAGATTATCGCACGCGAAACAGTACGTGCTATGCGCAAGGATGTACTTGCAAAATGCTACGGCGGCGATATTACACGTAAGAAGAAGCTCCTCGAAAAACAGAAAGAAGGTAAAAAGCGTATGCGTCAGGTAGGTACAGTTGAAGTACCTCAAGAGGCGTTTATGTCAGTGCTTAAACTTGATTAAGGAAGTGTTGGTTTTTGAACGAAGAACTTGCGAATGCAATTAAGATTTTAAATAAATACGATTATATAGCGATACCTATTTCAAAAGGTCAGATGTGTCTTTGCGACGCCTGCACTCAGGACGCATCAAAATGCAGGTATAACTCCATCGGCTATACCTGCACAAATCTTCGCTGTATTAATGAATACATAAAGGAGCAAATAGATTATAAGTCTATTATATCCCAAATTGAATAATTAATCCTCTATATCAAGCTCAACCGGACAGTGATCCGAGCCTGTTATATCGGAATGTATCTTGGAGTCGATCAGCATCGGCTCCAATTCTTTTGATACGATAAAATAATCAATACGCCAACCGGCGTTTCTTTCTCTTGCCTTAAACTGGTAAGACCACCACGAATAACACTCTATCTTATCCGGATAAAAATACCGGAAGGTATCTGTAAATCCGTTATCCAGAAGTTGTGTCATCTTGCCTCTTTCCTCATCTGTAAAGCCTGCATTTTTACGGTTATTCTTAGGGTTTTTCAAGTCTATTTCCTTATGCGCAACATTCAGATCTCCGCAGTATACAACGGGTTTATTTTTCTCAAGCTTTTTCAGATATTCAAGCAGCGCATCTTCCCACTCCATTCTATAATCAAGCCTTGTCAAAGCACGCTGTGAATTAGGAGTATAGCACACAACAAAATAATATTTTTCAAACTCCGCAGTTATAAGTCTTCCCTCATTGTCATGCTCCTCTATGCCCATTCCATATGAAACGCTTATCGGCTCCTCCTTTGTAAAAAGAGCTGTTCCGCTGTAGCCTTTCTTTTCAGCATAGTTCCAATAGCTGTGATAACCTTCCGGAGCAAAATCGATCTGTCCCTCCTGAAGCTTTGTTTCCTGAAGGCAAAATATATCTGCATCAAGCTGATTAAAAACTTCCATAAAATTTTTATTCATTGCGGCTCTTAGTCCGTTTACATTCCATGATATAAATTTCTTCATAATACACCGGTTATGTCGTCCTTCATGCGCAGAGCCTCTGCTCTCGCCGCCTCGGCGAACTGCTCCTCCTTATAATCTCCTTTTTTATACGCACACATAATACCTCTTGACGAATTAACAATAGCGCCGAGTCCATCATCGTTAAAGCATGGAAGAACACCCTTTGCCCCTCCGCCTTGTGCGCCGTATCCCGGAACGAGGAAATATGATTTCGGCATAATTTTTCTCAGAACCTCAGCCTGCTCCGGATATGTCGCTCCTACAACAGCTCCTACCGCACCGTATCCACTTTCGCCGATAGTATCATTATTCCATTCATTTACGTGCTCTGCTACTATCTCATACAAATGCTTCTCACCAATAAGCTTATCCTGAAACTCTCCTGACGATGGATTGGATGTTTTTACAAGTGCAAATATCGCTTTGTCATAATTTTTGCAGTCGTCAACAAACGGTTTTATTCCATCTGTTCCAAGATACGGATTTACCGTTACGCAATCGACCGGGCACGCGTCAACAAGCTCTCCCTCAAGCTCAACCTTTCCTATATACGCTCTCGAATACGCCTCTGCTGTTGAACCTATATCATTACGCTTTACATCCAGAATTATATATAATCCCTTTTCCTTTGCATATTGAATAGTTCTGTGCAAAACCTCCTCGCCCGGAAGTCCGTACATTTCATAAAAAGCGCTCTGCGGCTTAACTGCCGGAACAACATCATAAAGTGCATCTATAAGCCCCTTATTAAATTCCCAGATAGCTTCTGCCGCTCCCTTAAGATTTTTTCCGTATTCCTTATAAGCCTTTTCTCTTATATACTCCGGAACGTAATCAATTTTCGGATCCAGTCCTGCTACAGATGGATTGCCTTTTTCCTTTATTTTCTTTACCAATAAATCTACTGACATAGCTTACTTTCCTTTCGTTTACTTTTATATCTGCCGATAATTTATCACATCAGCTCTCCTTGATATACTCTTACCTTACCGCCTACTATAACATATTCCGGCTTGCCCTTGAGTGTCCATCCGTCATACGGTGAATTTTTGCCCTTTGAATGAAGCTTGGTTATGTCAACCGTCCATTCCTTATCAGGATCAAAAATAACCACGTCTGCCGCCTTGCCCACTCCAAGAGTACCTCTTGCTATTCCGAGTATATTTGATGGATTTACTGTCATTTTTCTTATAAGCTCATTTATCGTTAGCACTCCCTCATCAACAAGACACTTTATTCCCAGTCCCAAAGAGGTTTCAAGTCCTACAATACCGTTTTTGGCAAGTGCAAATTCACAGTTCTTTTCATCAATATGATGCGGAGCATGATCAGTTACAATACAGTCAATCGTTCCGTCGGCAAGTCCTTCTTTTATCGCTGCAACATCATCAGCAGTTCTAAGCGGCGGATTCATCTTTGCATTTGTATTAAATCCCATACACGCTTCTTCGGTCAATGAAAAATAATGCGGACAGGTTTCGCAAGTCACCTTAACGCCGCGTTTTTTCGCCTCTCTTACAAGCTCCACTGTTCCCCTCGTGCTTATATGCGCTATATGAACTCTTTTATTCTCGCCCTCTGCTACAAGAATATCTCTTGCCGCCATAACCTCCTCTGCCGATCTCGGGATTCCTCTCAATCCCATAGCCGTTGCTGTATCACCGTCATTCATGCTTCCGTCATTTGTAAGTGTAAGCTCCTCACAATGAGAAATAACCGGAATATCAAACATATCGGAATATATTATCGCACGCCGCATCAATCCGCTGTCTTCCACCGGACGTCCGTCATCAGAAATAGCAACAGCTCCCGCAAATTTCATCGAACCTATCTCCGCAAGCTCTTTTCCTTCAAGTCCCTTTGAAACTGCTCCTATAGGATATACATTTGCATATCCTACCTCTTTCGCCTTATTTATTATATATGATACAATAGCCTCGTTATCGCATACAGGTTCGGTGTTTGGCATACATGCAACAGAAGTCACACCTCCCATAACCGCCGCGCGCGTACCGGATTCAATATCTTCCTTATATTCCTGTCCCGGCTCACGCAAATGAACGTGCATATCAACCAGTCCCGGCGCAACGATCTTTCCGGACGCATCTATAATCTGAATGTTATTGATCCCTTCAAGATCACTGTTTACTCCTATTTCCGAAATAACTCCATCCTCTATAAAGACATCTGTAACCTCGTCTATATTATTTGCTGGATCTATAACTCGTCCGCCTTTAATTAATATTTTCATATTATCCGCCTTTCTGTCCGTTTTTAATTTTCCGTTACCGCAAATCCGCCGCGCGAAAGCAAATACATTACAGCCATACGCACCGCTACTCCATTTGTAACCTGGTCATTTATAACGCTTTGCGGTCCGTCTATAACTGAGCTTGAAAACTCGACTCCGCGGTTTACCGGACCTGGGTGCATTACAAGAGCATCCGGCTTTGCAAGCTTCAACTTTATATCATCAACTCCAAAGAAACGGTGATATTCCCTTACGCTCGGGAACAAGCCTTTTTTCTGTCTTTCAAGCTGTATTCTCAGTCCCATTACAACATCCGCATCAACTATAGCCTCATGCACATTATTAAATGCCTTGACGCCAAGCTTTTCTATTCCCGGAGGCATCAGCGTTGACGGTCCGCCGACCGTAACCTCTGCGCCAAGCTTTGTGAGTCCGTAAATATTTGAATGCACAACTCTCGAATGGTATACATCACCTATTATAGCAACCTTTAATCCCTTAAAATCACGCTTGTTTTCTTTTATTGTGAGCATATCCAAAAGCGCCTGTGTAGGATGCTCATTCATGCCGTCGCCTGCATTTATAACGGACGCCGAAACCAAAGGAGCTATTAAATGCGGCGCACCGCTCATGCTGTGACGCATTACAATAATATCGGTGCCCATTGCATTAAGAGTCATTGCGGTATCTATAAGAGTTTCTCCCTTCTGTACCGATGAGCCGCTCGCGGTAATATTCGCCGCATTAGCACTTAAATATTTTGCGGCAAGCTCAAATGACATTCTTGTTCTTGTACTGTTTTCATAAAATAAATTTATTACCGTCTTTCCCTGCAAATGCGGCGCTTTTTTCTTTTGCTGTGTCAAAAGATTTTTAAGCTGTTGAGCTGTATTAAGTATATTCATTATTTCATCGGCGCTCAGATCCTTTAAGCCCAATAAATCCTGCTTCATTAATTTTCCTCCTTTGCGCATACGGAAACGCGTTCTATTTCATCATCACCGTTTACTTCTACCCTTATATATTCCGCTCTTGATGTAGGAACGATTCTTCCGGCATAATCTGCCGTGATCGGCAGTTCTCTATTTCCGCGGTCAACAAGAACCGCAAGCTCTATTTTTTCGGGACGTCCCATATCAAACAGTTCCTCAATTGCCGCGCGTATAGTTCTTCCGGAATACAGCACATCGTCTACAAGGATAATTTTCTTTCCTTCTATAGAAAATGCTATATCCGTTTCCTCAACAATAGGGTGAGCGCTTAGTCTTGTAAGATCATCACGATAAAATGTTATATCTAATGTCCCCATAGGCAGACGTATTCCCTCTATTTCCTCTATACGCTTCACAAGCGCCTTTGCCAGAGATACCCCTCTCTTCTGTATACCGATCATTACAAGCTCGTCCGCTCCCTTGTTTCGCTCTACAATTTCATATGCGATACGGCTTACCGCTCGTTTAGCCGTATCTTTATCCATAATCTCGGATTTTTCATGCAGCTGCATAATATGTACCTCCCGTTTTACTTTTTCAGTCATCAAATACTGCCTGATCTGCTATGATTTATTATACCACATTTTTTATGTATATGCAATGAATATGAGCTATTTTTTGATATTTATTTTTACATCAGAAAACCGCTCTCGCGATACATATCGTAAGAGCGGTCGTCAGCTTAACGCAGAGCATTCTGCAAAACCGTATCCATATCCTTTACAGGAATAAATTCCATTTTCTTTATAAGATTTTTAGGAATATCCTCTAAATCAGCTTTGTTTTCCTCAGGAATAATCACCGTTGTAATTCCTGCACGATATGCGGCAAGCGATTTTTCCTTTAATCCTCCTATCGGAAGCACCTTTCCTCTTAACGTAATCTCACCTGTCATTGCAACGTCATTTCTTACCGGCTTTCCCGAAAGTGCTGATACAAGAGCAGTTGCCATGGTTATGCCGGCGCTTGGTCCGTCCTTTGGAACAGCGCCTTCCGGAACATGAATATGTATATCTTTCTTTATATAGAAATCATTTCTTATATCAAGCGCCTCTGCATTTGCTCTTATATAGCTTATAGCCGTCATTGCACTCTCTTTCATTACATCACCGAGCTTGCCTGTAAGCTTGACCTCTCCCTTTCCGTCCATAACATTAACTTCTATAGAAAGAGTATCTCCGCCTACGCTCGTCCATGCTAATCCTCTTGCAACTCCGACAAGGTCCTCATCATTCTTTTTATCAAACAAAAATTTCTTTCTGCCCAGATAATCAGACACATTCTTTTCCGTTATATGTACAGAGTCCTTGTTCTTTTCAAGCAAGATTTTTGCTGCTTTTCTGCATAATGCTTCTATTTGCTGTTCAAGCTTTCTTACTCCTGCTTCTCTTGTATAAAACTCTATAACCGTCCTTATTGCGTTATCATCTATTTTGACCTGCTTATTTGTAAGACCTGTTTTCTCCAGCGCTTTCTTTATAAGATAGTTCTTTGCAATATGGAACTTTTCATCAGACGTATAGCCTGAAAGCTCAATTATTTCCATTCTGTCAAGCAGAGGTCTTGACACGGTCTCAAGAGTATTCGCCGTTGTTACAAAAAGTACCTGCGATAAATCAAAGGGTACTTCTATATAATGATCCCTGAACGAATTATTCTGCTCATAATCCAATACCTCAAGCAATGCTGCAGAAGGATCTCCTTTGTAATCCGCTCCCATCTTGTCTATCTCATCCAGAATAATAAGAGGATTTTTAACCTTTGCTTCTCTCATCGCCGCCATGATTCTTCCCTCCATAGCGCCGATATATGTCTTTCTGTGTCCTCTTATATCTGCCTCATCATGTATACCGCCCAGAGAAATCCTCACGCATTTTCTTCCCAAAGATCTTGCCATTGATTTTGCAACCGACGTTTTTCCGACACCGGGAGGTCCCACAAGGCATAGAATAGTACCGTTTTTTCCTTTTGTAAAATATCTTACAGCAAGATATTCAAGAACTCTTTCCTTAACCTTTTCAAGACCGTAATGATCCTCATCAAGCATTTCCTTTGCAGTATCTATATTAAAAACTTCCTTTGTCTTCTTGTTCCACGGAAGATCCAGAACGGTTTCAAGATAATTTCTTACAACAGAGCTTTCGGGAGAATTAGGCTGCATTCTTTCAAACCTGCCTACTTCCTTCATAAGCTTTTCCGTAATTTCCTTGCTGGCTTTGAGCTTATTTATCTTCTTTTTGAACTCTTCCGCCTCTTTCTGAACTCCGTCCTTTTCTCCAAGCTCCTCTGATATTACCTTTAGCTGCTCCCTAAGATAATACTCACGCTGGTTTTTATCAATATTTTCCTTTACCTTTTGCGCTATTGTTCTCTCGATCTCGAGCACCTGCATATGGTTATTCATGCCTATAATAATCTTTTCGGCGCGTTTATATGCGTCAAATTCCTCAAGTAATTCCTGCTTGGCTTCAAGAGGCATTTCAATACTTGCCGCTACCGTATCACACAGCATTCCCAAATCGTCCATACTCATAACCATCATAAAATGATCGGCACCAAGCTTTGGATTAACCGCAAAATATTCTTCATATGCTTTTTTTAGTCTGTTTACATATGCCTGTATCATTGGGCTGTTAGGTGCATAAAGCTCGGTATACTCTTCAACGACTGCCTTTATATACGGCTTTACCGAAACGACCTCACGCATTACACCTCTTGAAAGTCCGGTAACCACTACCTTCATCTGATTCCCGGGCATATTCATTACTTGACTTATTTTTGCTATTGTTCCAACCGTATATATATCAGACGGCTTTGGATTTTCTTTATCTATACTCTTCTGCGCAGCAAGGAATATTTTCGACTCGTTTTGAGTGGCTTCCTTTAAAGCCTGAACAGAAATATCTCTCCCTGCATCAAAATTAAGATTCATATGCGGAAACAATACTATACCCCTCATAGGAACTACAGGTATATAATATATGTTCTCCCTTGATGTGTTTTCCAATATTGTCACCTCACTCGTAATACATCTATTATACCTTTTCCGACGCGATTGGTCAAGTATATTTTTCAAATTTTCTGTCCTTATTCCGGTTTTATTACACGTATACCTATTATACGTCTGTCATTTTCATCATAAATCTCATGCCGTGCACTATAACGCCCCATTTTTATAACCCATTCTACATCAGATATACGTATTGAGTTTCTTCCATCTAAATGCACAATATTTGCCGACGTCTGCAATATCTTTACCGCATCTCTGCCGTTTTCTGCATAAAGAGATATAAGCTCCTTTACTCCGTTTTCAGCATTAACTCCTATCTTCACACAGGCATTCGACACTATTCTTTCAACATCTGCCCGCTTAAGAGCGCTAAAAAATACCTCCACACATCTTGATCTCACTGCCTCGGGAATCTCATCAGGACGTCTTGTTGTCGCGCCAACAAGACGAAAATCCGCCGGAATCCCATTTTGGAAAATATCATGTATATACGTAGGAATCTTTTTGTTTGATTTAGAATAATACGCGCTTTCAAAGCTTACCTTTCTATCTTCAAGCACCTTCAACAATCTGTTAAGCTGTATGGGATGAAGCTCTCCTATTTCATCTATAAACAAAATTCCTCCGTGCGCTCTTGATACCGCTCCCTCCTTCGGAACAGGTATCCCCATATTCCCAAAATCACCGGCCCCCTGATATATTGGATCGTGTACCGAACCTATAAGCGGATCCGCAATTGAGCGTTCATCAAACCTCATAATTGTTGCATCGGCTTCTATAAACGGCGCATCCTTAGAGAAAGGACTGTCAGAACTTTTTTTCGCCGCTTCCATGACAACTCTTGCCGCAGCTGTTTTTCCTACTCCCGGTGGACCGTATATAATAACGTGCTGAGGATTTTCTCCGAAAAGCGCCGCCTGAAGTGCTCTTATCCCATCATTTTGACCTATAATCTCATTTAGCTCCGAGGGTCTTGCTTTTTCTGTAAGTGGTTCTGTAAGATGGATGTGACGCATTTGATTTAAACGTTCTGCCTCAACCTTGCTCTCCTCACGGCAGCCCTGAGTCCCGGCAGATTCACTTCTGATTTTCATAAAAAAATACATTCCTATTATGAAAGTAAAAATCAACTGTGCTGCCGCTGTTATTTCTGACAACATAAAAATACCTCCGATAACAATATTCTGCCCTTGTCAGGTATTTTTATTATCGGAGATATTTGCTTTTTTATTCTGATTTTGTACTGTCAGTTATTTCCTCACATATACACAGTACATATCCGCTCTCAGGGGGTGCTATCTCTGTCAGGCTATATTTTTTTCCATCCAAAACCGCTGTATCTTCTATTACGGAAACTGAATTTAACGGAATCGTTATACCAAATCCGCTCGCCTTGAGTATGCTTTCTTTACGAGTCCATATTTTAAAAAAATTTCTTTTTTCGTCCTTACATATATAATTATATTCATCCTCTGTAAAATATCTTTTTGCGATCCTCATATCAGGCTTACGGATCTTCTGTATATCAACCCCTACCTCCGAATCCGATACAGCGCATATTGCATAATCACCTGAATGCGATATATTATAAAAAAATTTAGGATATTTTAAAAGCCGCGGCTTTCCGTTCCGCAAATATTCCCAGCTAACAGGGATCTCCGCATTGGGTATATTATCACGCACTGCTTTTATAAGAGCTATTTCTGCGCCTATGGACGCAAGTTTTGACTTTTCTTGCTTATATTTATTTATTTTATCCATACGTGCCTTTGACATAAACCGCCGCCAATCCGAATTTAGGTCTATATCTCTTAAATCAACTGTATACAGCTTCATATTGTTAAGCTCCCCAAAACCTCACCTATAGGTTCTCTTATAACAAGGTCAGCTTCTCTGTCTGCACTTGTTGCAGCCTTATTTATAAGCACAAGCTTTGAACCGTGAAAATAATTAATAAGTCCCGCCGCAGGATAAACAACAAGAGATGTCCCGCCTATAATCAGCACATCTGCTTCCGAAATATATTTGACCGCTCCTGCGATGCAGTCATCATCAAGCATTTCCTCATACAAAACCACATCGGGTTTTATAATGCCTCCGCATTCGCACTTAGGAACTCCGCTGCAATTTTCTATAAAATCAGTTCCCGCATAAAACTTATGGCATTTCATGCAGTAATTTCTCTGAATTGAACCGTGCAGCTCAAAGACTTTTTTACTCCCGGCTGCCTGATGAAGTCCGTCTATATTCTGAGTAACAATCGCTTTTAGCTTTCCCTTTTTCTCAAGCTCTGCCAAAGCTATATGTGCTTTATTAGGTTTTACTCCATGAATAATAAGCTTATCACGGTAAAAATCATAAAATTCCTTTGTATGATTCATGAAAAAACTATGCCCAACTATCGTCTCCGGCGGATATTTATATTTCTGATTATACAAACCGTCAACACTTCTGAAATCCGGTATTCCGCTCTCCGTTGATACTCCGGCTCCACCAAAAAATACTATATTATCGGTATTGTCTATTATTTTTTGCAGTTCGCTGATTTCATTCATGAGTTCACATCTCCTTTTTCATACATAACCATTGCCAACACTGCTTCTCCTGCTGTTTCGGTCCTTAAAATCCGTTTTCCCAGAGTAATCGTTTTTATTCCTGCATTACGTATTTTCTCGATTTCTTCAATTGAAAATCCGCCTTCCGGTCCTATAATAAATCCTATCTTCTGAGGACTTTCTACTTCATTAAGTACACTTCTTAACGATATGTTTTCTTCACATTCATATGGGACAAATACTATATCGTATTCTCTAAGCTCATCAATCGCACTGTCCAGAGTCATAGGCATAGCTATTTCAGGTACAATTCCTCTTCCCGACTGCTTTGCAGCCGACTCAGCTATTTTCTGCCAGCGATCACGTTTTTTTTCTGCCGCCTTCTGTCCATCAAGTTTCACTACGCATCTCGACAAAATACACGGAACAATTTTTTTAATACCCAATTCTGTATTCTTTTGTATTATATATTCCATTTTTGATGCCTTAGGTATCCCCTGAAACAAAGTTACGCTTATATTAGGTTCTGTATCGCTCTTGCTTGAGCTTATAATTTTACATTCTATTTTTTCTTTATTAATATCGGCTATTTCTGCTTTATAATCAAACCCTTTTCCGTCGCATAACAGCAATTCATCGCCCGCCGTCATTCTCAATACTCTTGAAATATGACCTACATCTTCTCCTGTTATCAAAATCTTATCTCCGTTTATATTTTCCTTCGGTACAAAAAACCTCGGCATATCATTTTCCTCCGTAAAACAAATTTTCAAAATTTTTATGACTTATTTTTTCGACCAAATCCTCACTGTAATTAAGCTGAAGCAGTCTGTCAAATACCTTATATACGTCCTCACAGCCATTAATGCCCTCCGGAAGCGCATCAACCCCGTCAAAGTCCGCACCTATCCCTATACTGTTTTCTCCGCCCAAAGACATAAAATGCTCTATATGGCAGACTATATCATCAATATCCGCCCTGTTGCTTTCATTCAAAAAAGGAGGATAAAAATTAATCCCGACACAGCCGCCGCTTCTAATTATCCTTTTAAACATATCATCCGTCAAATTACGCCTATGACGACATATGCTTCTTGAGTTTGAATGAGTTGCTATGATAGGCACATTTGTAATCTTTTCTATATCATAAAAAGAACGGTCATTTAAATGCGAAACATCAATATACATTCCAATGCGGTTCATTTCATTAACTATTATTTTACCGAATTCGGTCAATCCTCTTTCTGTATCTTTTTCATCCGCTCCTGAAGCTATATGGTTTGAATAATTCCAAGTCAATGCTATGATCCTTACTCCAAGCCTGTACAAATTCCTTAAAACCTCTACACTGCTTATAAGCTCTCCGCCTTCTATACTGAGTATAGTCCTAATATTTTTATAATTGCATGGATTCTCATAATATGTATCTATAAGTTTCATTCCTCTTTCCAATGCTCTGGGCAAATATTTTGGCTCTATCCAACAAGCAAAAATTTGCGTGTAGCTTTTATATCTGCTCATTCTGCTAAAATCTATCATAGCATCGTTTTTGCGCAAGCTTCTTCCCTTATCCGCTGCAATACAAAGAGTATCGCAATGTGCATCAAAAACAGAATATTCCATGCAATCGCCTCCTTATTCAAAAAGCATTCTCTATATGATTGATTTCTTTTATAAGCATCTCTCCATAATAATCATCATATAAAATCTCTATGACGTCAAATCTCATATTAATATCAAGCTCTCCCGTATATTCAAGCGCTGTTCTGATAATTTTCTTCTGCTTTGCGGCATTAACAAATTCCGCCGGCCTTCCGTACGATGTATATTGCCTTGTCTTTACTTCTACAAAGACAACACAGTCTCCGTCTTCAGCAACAATATCTATCTCTCCCCATCGTCCCCGAAAATTTCTGGCGCATATCTTATATCCATATTTCTCAAGAAAATTTACCGCCGCATCCTCTCCAAGCTTTCCGCTATTCATTATTTCGCTTTCTCCTTGCTGTTTCTAATGCGGTGGTCACGAATTTTTTCCTATGTATAGGACTCATGCCGTATTTCTCAAGTGCCGCAATATGCTCTGCTGTCCCATAGCCCTTATTTCTTTCAAAGCCATATTCCGGATACTCCTTGGAAGCATTTATAATAAACCTATCCCTTGATACTTTAGCGAGAATTGACGCCGCCGCAATCGATATGCTCTTTGAATCGCCCTTTACCACTGTTTCACATTCGCATTCTATCCCGCTTTTCCGATTTCCGTCAATAAGTGCATAATCTACAGGTACGCTAAGATTATTTATAGCTCTGTTCATAGCATCCATTGTTGCGGCAAGAATATTTTCTCTTTCTATTTGTTCCGTATCGCTGTATTCAATAGAATACGCTATTGCTTTTTCACATATTATATCAAAAAGCTCCTCCCTCTTTTTTTCACTAAGCTTCTTTGAATCATTTATTCCCGAGATAAATATGTCATCAGGAAGAACTACCGCCGCTGCACATACAGGCCCGGCAAGAGGACCTCTTCCCGCTTCATCAACCCCTGCTATATATTTATATCCTTTTTTGCGGCATAAATGCTCTATTTCATACATTGCCATAACTCTTTTCTTTTCTTCTTCTATATCTAACTTTTTACGCACTTATATCACTGCCTTAATAATATTTTATACATACATAATTTTTGAAGTTTTTAAGATGGTCTGTCTTCTAATCGATTTTTTCTTTAGTTGTTCTAAGCTCGAGTATTGACGCATATGATAATAAATCCTTTGCTTGAAGCTTTACGGTTATATTTTCCCTATCTTTTGTTAATTCAATTGGAATTTTATAAAATACCGAAAAAATATCATCTTTAACATCATTGTCGATACTCTGCTGCGCAATCTGTACGCCATCTACAAATATATCAAAGCTAAACTTATAAGCAATGCTCCCATTACTGAATGATTTATTCGGATATAAAGCATACAGATAATTCTGCCCCTTTTCAATACTCAATTTATACGAGAAATACGGCAGCTCATCGGAAGCTTTATCAACACTTCCCCATGTATCGCGATACATATAAGTTTTCCCTTCATAGCTGAAGCTGCCTTGATGAATACTGTCCGATGTATTCGTTTGTTTATTATGTCCTATTTCATCCTGCTGTCCATCCGGTTCAACCTTATCGATTGTAATATCATTTAATGCCTTTTCATACATATCAGTTTCCGTATTTAAATTCCAATAAACCGTATAAAATTGATGATGTAATGTGTAAAAAGGAACAAGCTTTATATCGTGTCCGTTTGAACTATTTTTCCCTTTTATTTTGAATGTAAGGGTATCTTCATTCTCAAGTTCAACTAATTTTTCCGGTTCCTTGTTATCTGTAATAATATACGGCACACTTGCTGTTACAGTATCGATTTTAGTTTCATTTCTTATATATTCTCTTACACCGTTTATATTTTTAACACTTCCAAACGGCGCTGCCAGTGCTATAGGTCCGTATTTATAAGCAATTTTATTATTCTGTCTTGAATAATATGTCCGTATTGCCATTGGAATAGTAATATTTATTTCATCTCCCGCTTTCCATTGCCTATCGATTCTCAAGTATCCATTTCCTGCTGATCTGTATTTATCTGTTCCTACAGCAGCTGTCATATCACTTTCCAGCCATGCCGGCGCTCTAAAATTAAGCGCAGCCGTATTATTCCCTGACAGAATCGTTATTTTTATATTCTGTGAATACGGATAGTTCGTTTCTAATTTAAAAACTAATCCCTTATCCTTCCATGTATACGTATTGGTTATATATAGATTAATATATAAATTATCCGCATCCTCATAATATATACATCTTGTATACCTGCCGGGATTCTCCATGCCCGTTCCGGTGCAGCACCACCACGCCTCATCCTTAGTCTCATATACTCTATGATGTCCCTGTAATAAAGAAACAAAATACATTTTTGACCCGCTATCAGGGTCCTGCTGGCCTAAAATATGATTGTACAACGCATCTTCATAATAATCCATATATCTGCTGCTATGTTTCCATGAAAATAAATGCTCAGTCAATCGCATCATATTATATGTATTACAGCTCTCGCAAGTCTTTATGCCTAAACTTTCCTCACCTTTTGCTTCAAAATGCTCACTAATTGAATTCCCGCCGATTGCATAAGATCTATCATTCACAACAAAACGCCAGAAGTTTTCGCAAGCTGTTTTATATTGAAAATATAATTCGGGTGATGACTCATAAATTTGTGCCGCACCTACGATTTTAGGAATCTGTGTATTGGCATGGAGTCCATCGAGAGAATCTTTCCCTGAAATAAGCGGAGTTAAAATTCTGTCATGAGTAAACCTCCTTGCCGCCAAAAGATATTTTTCATCTCCGGTATATTTATACATAAGCGCAAATATCTCGTTCATTCCTCCGTATTCAATATTCAGCATCGACTGCATTGCTTCATCAGAAAGACTTGCGGTGCCGTCAACAGCCCAATCTACAAATTTTTTTAATACCTCAAATGCAGTTTCATTATTTGTATATATATATGCGTCAATCAGACCTTGATAAATTTTATGTATTCCATACCACGGAACCCAATAACCATCCGCCCAAGACTCTATATTACCCTCAAATAACTTTATAAAACAATCCTCACGGCATCCGCCTATATAAGCAGAACCTGTGCTCTTTTGCAAATAATCAAGCCTGTCCACTGCATAATTTAGCTTTTCTAAAATTTCAGTATCTCCGGTAGCTCTATAAAATACAGCTGCCGCACTCATCCAATGCCCCAGAGAATGTCCTGCTAAAGTAAATGTATCATCAGAAGAGGTCCAGTTATTTGCCCCTTTTCTTTCCCAACCGCCGTAGCGCTGTGCATTATTTGGTGCGGGCAAATTATGCACCTCAAAAGACGGTGCAAGAAGCCTGTCAACATTCACTGACTTTATATAATTTAATCCTATCTGTCCGCTTTTCCAGAAAACGCTCTCTTCTTCAAGCGATATATCTGAAGGATCTGCAAAATTGCCGTTTATTATCATACCTGTATTCTTAAAAATTTTTCTATCTTCCATAAAAAATTACTTTCTCCTTCACAAGGAAATGCAGGGGCATCGCATGCCCCTATAATCTATCCCACATAGCTTTCAATATCTCTCAAAGTCATATTTTTATGCAATGCCATATTTATTCCGTTTGCTACGGCTTTCGCCATACGTTCAATAACAAGATCAATATCATTTGTCGTAACCATCAGCGGCGACATTGCCTCAGGAATATCTATCTTTGAAATAGTTGCCGCGTCAATAACCGTAGGAACTCCTATTGCTATAACCTTTACGCCAAGCGTCTCTTCATTAATGCCCTTTCTGTTATTTCCTATTCCCGCTCCGGGCTGTATACCTGTATCCGCGATCTGTATAGTCGTTGCAACGCGCTTTAGATCTGCCGCGGCAAGAGCGTCTACAGCAATTATAAGCTCAGGCTTTATTCGCTCTGTCACGCCCTTTATAATATCTGTCGTTTCTATTCCTGTTGTTCCAAGAACACCCGGAGCGAGCGCACACACTCCGCTTACTGTATCCTTGTCAAAGAAATCCATGGCGTGACGTGTGACAAGAAGATTCGATATAACCTCCGGTCCAAGAGCGTCAGGAGTTATTTCTCTGTTTCCGACTCCCACAACGAGTGTCAGCGCCTCTTTATCTATAGAAGCCATTTGTTCAAGTGTTTCAGAAATCAGTTTTATCACGTTTTCATAATCGTCAATGCTGTATTTCATATATGGGGCCTCTATTGTAACATATGTTCCCATAGCCTTGCCTAATTTATTTGCACCGTTTTCATTTGTGATCTCTACATGTGTAAGCTCTATGTTTTCATAAGTTTCTTTTTTCACTATAACGCCGTCTATCTCTCCGGCTTCCTCTCGAAGCGTAAGCTCATGCGCCTCCATAGCAAGATCGGTACGTATATTCATATACAAAACACCTCCTGTTGTAAGTGTTTGTATATAGCAAAAAAATATACCATTAAAATATTTCTAATAGCTTATACTATTCCTGCTTATCCTCGGTATTTATTCTGCCGCTTATCTTTTCTATCGTACGCACGGGTGCGTCCTGGGCAGTACCCCATTCCATATTTGTATATCTGTAATCAAATTTAAGCGTAAATTTATGTATATCTTCCTGAATACGCGCAAGCTCCTCCGACTGCTTTTTACATAAAGCCGCAATAAATGCTCCCGACTGCTTATCATTCAATGACTTTGTACACATTGATAATAAAAGCTCCATATGCTTAAGACATACTCCCTTTGAACGGTCAAATTTCTCTTTGAATTCATTATCATTTGCCCACATATATAGAAGTACATCTGCATAGCGTTCCATCGTATTATTGATTTTCTGGCATACCATACATCCGGACTGTATTTCATTTAACTCATCCTTGATTTTTGCCGCAATCTCCCCCGCACCGCTCTTTTTAAAAATAGAGCTCTTCGCTTTTTCCAAAGCCGCGGATTCCTTATCAAATTTTGCAAGTCTTTTTCTTATCTCTTCAAGATGCGTATCAAGCACCAAAGCCAAAGAAAGCTTATTGGGTCTTGAGAACATCATTCCAAAATGCTTGTTACAATAGCCATTGCTGTTGGATTCCACACGATAATCCGGCTCCATCATAGCCGCTCCCAAGGCATAATCAAGCGCTTCATTTTCCAGCTGCTCTTCAAGTTTACAAAGAGGACATTCGCAGTCAATTTCATAAGCCTCGTTTACCGGTATTGTATAGATTTTTTCTTTCATTTTACTAAAACCTTCCTTTGAGATTTTATATAACCTAATTTATTTTATATAAATATTATAATACATACAATTTGATAAGTCAATTAAAAACTGATAAAAAACGTCCTACTATCTCAAATTAAGTTGACATATTATTTCTTATCATCTATAATATAAGTGTTTGATAAATATACATAATATTATATGAAAGGATTGAATTATGACAGAAAAATTATATGAAACAAACAGCCACATGGATAAATTCAATGCCACTGTATTATCCTGTGAAAAACCAAATAATGGGTATATGGTTGTTTTAGATAAAACAGCATTCTTTCCAGAAGGTGGAGGACAAAATGCGGATACAGGATATTTGGATAAGGCAGCTGTAACCGATGTTCAAATAAAAAACGGCATAATAGTACATTATACAGATCTTCCCCTCACAGTCGGAACTTCTGTAAACGGTCGTATCGATTGGAAGCAACGCTTTATTAGAATGCAGAATCACAGCGGCGAACATATTGTATCGGGTATCATACATAAAAAATACGGTTTTAATAATGTTGGCTTCCATATGGGTAATGAAGATATAACTTTAGATATAGACGGAGTTCTCGACCGTGAACAGCTTGATGAAATAGAATATGAGGCAAATCTTGCGGTTAGTAAAAATATTATAGTTAAAACCGAATATCCATCACCTAAAAAGCTTTCCGCACTTGATTATAGGAGCAAACTTGACATTACTGAAAATGTCAGGATAGTTACTATAGATGGTTATGATATGTGTGCATGCTGTGCTCCTCATGTAAAAGCAACAGGAGAAATAGGCATAATTAAATTACTTGATTTCATACATTACAAAAATGGTTTGAGAATCCATATGCTGTGCGGTTTCAGCGCTCTTGCAGACTATAACACAAAATATAGAAATAACCTTGAAATTTCTAATATGCTGTCGTCTAAAAGAGATGAAACCGCTAATGCCGTCGCTCGTCTGTTAGATGAAAATGCAAAATTAAAGCAAGAAATTCATTCGCTAAAGAAAAACTATATAAAATATAAATGCGCCTGTATTGAACCTACAGATAATAATATCTGCGTTTTTGAAGAGAATATGGACATGAATACATTGAGAGAATACGCTAATGAAATCATTCAAAAATGCGGAAATATATGTGCAGCTTTTTCCGGCAATGACAAAGACGGATATATATATGTTATTCTCAGCCGTTCTATTCCGCTTCGCACTCTGTCAAAGTCTATCAATTCCGCTATCAACGGACGAGGCGGCGGCAGAGATGATATTCTGCAAGGTCAGTCACATGCTAAAAGAGCTGATATAGAAAAATATTTTTCTAATCTAAAAATTATATAATATATTTTACTTGACTATATTATCTTACTGTGCTATAATTTTATATTGTATGAATAATATCATGCAATATAGTAATACAGTAATACGGTAGGAGGAAAATAAAATGGAAAGACAGGGTAATTTAATGTCATTTAGACCTGATATAAAGGTCATTGACGCTACTCTTCGCGATGGTGGATTGGTAAACAACTTCTTTTTTGAGGATGATTTTGTCCGCGAGCTTTATAAGGCTAACATCAAAGCCGGAATTGATTATATGGAATTCGGATATAAAGCTTCAGTGGATCTATTCAATCCAAAAGATTTTGGCAAATGGAAATTCTGCAAGGAGGAAGATATACGCAATATTGTGGGTGAAAACAATTCTGATCTTAAAATTGCGGTCATGGCTGATGTGGGACGAACAGATTTTAAACGTGATATTTTGCCAAGATCCGAAAGCGTTATAGATATGGTAAGAATTGCCACATATATTCACCAAATTCCCGCAGCTATTGAAATGATTGAATACTGTCATTCAATGGGCTATGAGACGAGCTGTAATATAATGGCTGTTTCAACGTCTACTGAAACCGAAATAGATCTCGCGTTAGAACTGCTCGGTACAAGCAATGTTGACGTAATTTACCTTGTAGACAGCTATGGCTCTCTTTATCCTGAGCAAATAACCAATCTTGCAAAGGTTTATCTCGAAAAAGCAAAAAAGTATAACAAAATAATAGGTATACATGCTCACAATAATCAGCAGCTTGCCTTCGCTAATACAGTTGAAGCCGCTTCAATAGGAGTGAGCTATCTTGATGCTACGATGCTTGGTATGGGACGAGGCGCCGGCAATTGCTCAATAGAAGCATTAATGGGATTTCTAAAGAATCCTAAATTTAAAATTTTGCCTATTCTTGATTTTATTCAGAATTATATGCTTCCTTTAAAGCAAAACGGACTTGTATGGGGATATGATATCCCTTATCTTATCACCGGTCAACTCAATGTGCATCCACGCACAGCTATTACGGCAATCAAGGAAAATGATACCAATTACAGCGAATTTTATAAATCAACATGGGATAAAGAATAATATTGTTTCTTCACGGATATGTTTTTATAACATATCCGTTTTTTATAAACTTCCTCTTGAATTTTTTTCATAAATATGCTAAAATATATTATATCAATTATGAAAGGAATGATTTTTTATGGATCCTAAAGACGAAAAGAAAAAATCAGAGAATGAAAACAAGCCTGTTTCTGAAAATTGGCCAGAAGAATCGGTTCAGGATATCCTTGACTATATTGAAGAACAAGGCGTTTATATAAGAGAATAAATGAGCAACGGTGCAGATTTATATATATAAGTTTGCACCGTTTTCTCTTATATTTTTTCAATATCAGCTTAAGAATCCCTCAATAATCTTAGCTTCTGCTTCTTGTTCTGTAAGACCAAGAGTTCTAAGCTTTAAAATCTGCTCTCCTGCTATTTTTCCAATTGCCGCTTCATGTATAAGTGCGGCATCAGCATGATGAGCGCACAGCTTAGGCGCTGCATCAACAGTAGCAGTGCCGTCAATGATTGCATCACACTCAGAATGTCCGCTGCATGCTGCATTTCCTATAATAGTTGAAGTATATTCCTGATGAGATGAATCCCTTGCCACAGATCTGGAAACAATATCCGCTCCCGAATCGTCACCATTAAGCTCAACTTCAAATTCTGTTTCAGCGCTCTGCTCTTTTTCTGTAAGAATTCTTTCGCGAACAAGCAGCTTTGCACCGGCAGCAGCTTTTGCTTTTGTTATACGCTTTGTATGATCCACTCCGCCTATCTGCGCTGTATCCATCTCCATAACCGCATTCTCATCAAGATAAACCTCAGTTACCGGGTCGATTGTTCTTATTCCCAATCCTTTTCCCGTGCCTATATGCTTTTCAATATATTTTACATGGGCACCACGCTTTAAAAAGAAACGATGAATACCGTTGTGTCTTGCCGGCTCACCTGTTTCCGTGTGTACTCCGCAGCCTGCCACAATTGTTACATCTGCATCTTCCCCTACATAAAAGTCATTATAAACAAGGTCATCAATATCTCCATGAGTTACGCATGCCGGAATGGAAACAGACTCTCCCTTCGTTCCGGGAAGAATGTTTATATCCATTCCGGGCTTGTCTGTTTTATTTTCAATCTTAATATGCTCGCTTGACTGCCTTCCTGCGCACATTCCATTCTCACGTATATTATATGCGCCTTTAAAATCACCGTTCCAATCGGAAACAATCTCAAGCAAATTTTTAGTTATATCATTCACCGAACAGCTCCTCCTCTCTGCAGCACACTCCTGATATATTTCCGGATGCCAACACATTTGTCATCATTTCTTCTCTTGGACCTTGGGCTTTTATGCCTCCGTCTGCCAAAAGCACTATTTCATCCGCTATTCTCAAAATACGCTCTTGATGCGAAATAATAATAAGCGTTCCATTCATTTTCTCGTGCATTTTTTTGAATACGCCTATAAGATTTTTAAAGCTCCATAAATCAATTCCCGCTTCGGGTTCATCAAATACAGACAGCTGTGTATTACGCGCAATGACCGTTGCTATTTCTATCCGCTTCATCTCTCCTCCGGATAACGTCGCGTTGACTTCACGGTCAAAATATCCTTTTGCGCATAATCCTACAGCTCCGAGAATATCACACAGCTGTTTTTCATTAAGTGATCTTCCGGCGGCTGTCTCAATCAAACGCCTAACTGTTATCCCTTTAAATCTCACAGGCTGCTGAAACGCAAAACTTATGCCATTTTTTGCGCGTTCCGTAACATCTAAATCTGTAATATCTTTATCATTAAAAATAATACTTCCTTCTAACGGTTTTTCTATTCCCGCTATAATTTTCGCAATAGTTGTTTTTCCGCTGCCATTTGGTCCGGTTATAACAACAAGCTTCCCGTCCGGTACAGTGAGATCAAGATTTTTTATGATCTGTCGTCCGTCGGGAGATTTCCAAGATATATTCTTTAAACAAAGCATTAAAAACACCTCTCTTTATATAAACTGCCTAACAGCCGATTCCTAATATAAATATCATACCGGTTCCATGTCATATTATAATCAATTATTACATATTTGTCAAGTTTCACGATAAAAACATTAAAAATACTGTTTTACCGTATTTTTCACCGCAAAAAACGACTGCTGTATATGCAGCCGTTTAAATTTACATTTCCTCCGGATATTTCATACCCCATTGATTTCTTATCGACGTCATTATATTCATGACATCGATCGTATAATCAAGGAACATTATATTCTCCTTGCCGGAAACAGCCTCCTCCATGTCTTGCACCTCATAACACAGTGCGTCTGCCATATTTCCGGATTCTATAATCTCAGTATGTCCATCATCTGTATATGTTACGGCAGCCTTAAACGCCCTTGGATATTCATAAACCTCTATATATCCTTTATCAAATACAATTGTTGCCCTCTTAGGCTGTTTAGCATGCAGAGAAAGAGTAACCGTCGCCATCTCCTGCCGGGAATTCATCAATAATATTCCTGCCTGTTCATCCACCCCTGTAGGCGCATATTTGACTTGTGACACTATCTGATCAGGCGTTTCCGACATAAACCATCTCACAAGAGATAAAGCGTAAACTCCTATATCAAGCAGCGCTCCTCCGGCAAGATTTTTATTAAAAAACCGGTTATTCATGTTATATTCTTTATAGCTTCCGAAATTAATTTGAATAAGCTTAAAATCACCTAACACACCGGATGCGATAATTTCATTTAGCTTTTTATATATCGGCATATGATATATCGTCATTGCTTCCGCTAAAACAACATTATTTTTTTCTGCGGCTTCCACTGCCAACTCAAGCTCCGAAGAATTTAATGTTATCGATTTTTCACATAATACATGCTTACCGCTGTTTAATGCCTTCAGTAAGGAATTAATATGAAGATTATGAGGTGTGGAAATATATATAATATCAACATTTTCATCCTCAAACATCTCGTTAGGATCATTATAGACCTTTTCTATTTTATATTTTTCGGCAAATTCTACTGCCTTCGAATATGTGCGGTTACCCACAGAATACAAATTTCTTCCTAATTTCTGCATTGCCTGCGCAAGTTCGTTTCCTATCACACCGCACCCTAAAGTCGCCCAGCGATATTCCTTAGCCATAAACAAGTCCTCCTGGATTTATATTGTCATGTCATAATTTATTTAATTATTATATACCTATCTTCAATTGTTTTATCAAAGAATTTTACTACGTTATCTGCCGCACATTCATTCATGCTCTTAAAATTCTCAACCGTAAATGATGCTGTATGAGGTGTTAAAACCGCATTATCAATTCCTACAAAAACCGAATCAAAGCATGGTTCCTTATCAAATACATCAATACACGCCCCTCGGATCCGTCCGTTTTGCAGCGCACATGCCAAAGCATCAATATCAACTATCCTGCTTCGCGCAGTATTGATCAATATTGCCTCCTTTTTCATCCTAAGTATCATATCTTTATTTATTAGATTTTCCGTATCTTTTGTTAATGGAACGTTAATTGAAATATAATCACTATGCTCTGCCAAATCCATAATATCTGCATATGACACATTATATTCCTTTTCCCACTCTTTATGCGGATGCCTGCAATTATATAAGACCCTCATGCCAAATCCGTCTGCTCTCTTGGCAATTTCTTTTCCTATTCCCCCAAACCCTATCAATCCAAGCGTTCTTCCCTTTGCTCCATATGTCATAATGCGCTTCCATTCTCCCCTGTGCATAGAACTGTTCTGTCTCTCAATATGCCTCGCAAAATACATAATATATGCCATGACATGCTCCGCGACCGCGCTTTCTACAACTCCTGTTGTCCTGACTGCTGAAACACCATATTTCTTTAAATCATCAAGGTTTAAAGAATCATAGCCTATCCCGCGCCTTGAAATCAATTTTAGGTTTGGACAATGTCTCAACACATTTTCATTAATAGGCTCTAAACCAATAATAGCCGCATCAGCGTCTGCTATTAGTCTTGCCATTGTTTCGTTATCAGTATTGATCCCATAATTTCCATCACAATATTCTATTACTTCATATCCAGCTTCTGATAATATATGACTTCCATCAACATCAGGCTTAACAAAATCTCTTGCTGTTATAACTACCTTCATTCGGACTCCTTTACAATAAAAGCTCTTATTTTTCATTAACAAGCTTTCCTGTTAAATGCTCTATACTCAACGCTATCAACTGTACCCTGCTTACCGCTTTTTCCATTTCTTCATTTACTTCCTCTTCAGTTGGATAATATTTTAATGCCAAATTACGCACCTTTTCATATATTACGTTCATGTCATTTACAAGCTCAGCTCGTCCCATAGCTATTACGCTGGTCACATTCCATGACCAGTCCCCGTCCTTTTTAAATCCTGTATTCCATGTAGTAAAACACGCCTTATCACAATTTTTTATTGCGTCTATCTTATGCCCTTCCTTTGCGCAATGAAAATATATTTTCCCGTCATTTTCATCATAATAAAAATTTATCGGTATACCATACGGATATCCATTGTCCCCCACAACAGACAAAACTCCTCTCTTCTCGGTTTTTAGTATCTGTCTGCATTCTTCTTCCGAAACAGCCTGCTTAAATCTTCTCATTTTTCTGAACATAAATATCCCTCCAAATTACAACCCGCATATACAGCGTATATATTCTTACTCTCATCCCCATTTATCATCTTGACAGATGATTAATTTAATGGTAAAATATAAAGGAATAATACGTTTGGCGACTTAATTATTCCTTTATAAATTACCAGGGATCAAAATAAAGCAGTCTGCCTAAGTTGATCCTCCAAAAACGAGAAAATTGCCTTATTTTTGAAGTATACAAAATAAAGGAAATTTGTCCCTACAGCACATTGGTAATCCTAAAATTACTTATGTGCCTTGTAGTTATTATAATACATATATATTTATATGTCAACACATTTACAGATTTATCTGTATTTTTGGCACTTTATATAAAAAGGAACAGACTTTATTATGCAGAATATACTACTATCTGATCGTATAAAAGAACAATGTAAGAGACGTAATTTAACTGTAAAGTCGTTACTCATGAATTGCGAAATGAATCGAAACACAATATATGACTTAGAAAAGAAAGGCTCTTTTCCTTCAAGCGATAAACTTTCACGTATCGCCGATTATCTTGATTGTTCGGTGGATTATCTGCTCGGGCGTACTGATAATCCTGAGATAAACCGCTGAAATAATAAAGCAGCATAAATAGAATTAGCCTTTTATGCTGCTTTGCATATAATATTAAATAACAACAAACATAAACTCATTTTTATACAATGAGTTTATGTTTGCGTATAAAAATAGGATGGTATCATGTAATGTTTTTGCTATCCGTTGTACCTCCCGCTCCCCTTGACAATAAGCAGGAAATACGCAATGCAACAGCCGCTCCAATTATATTTGTGGTGAATGGTATAATTGATCACAGCATTACATTAAATAGCAACACGCATGAAAATGATTACCTGTAACTTTATGTTACAGCTATATTATACCAAACAATTGTTGGATTGTCAATGGTTTTTTCCTTTAATTGTTTGATTTTGTCATTTTGTACAAAGAGAAGGAGTCAAATATGTATATATCTGCTAATACCGCAAACAGAATCAAATCTCTTGCTAAGCAAAAGAACATAGCAATCAAAGATTTATTAGACGGCTGTGGGCTAAATAAAAATACATTATCTTCTATGAAGTCACGAGGTTCATGGATACAAGCAAATAATCTTGCGAAAATTGCTGATTACCTTGACTGCTCAGTTGACTACCTCCTCGGTCGTACAAATAACCCTGATATTAATAAGTGAAGCACTTTGTGCTGTATTTGCAATATCAAGGGGAATAAGGATAATACTATTATAATCCTATTTTTTAGAATTGTCAATAGTATTGTTCTAAAAATTAGAATTTTGTTGGTGTGCTACAAAATAGGAGGTACTTTTTTGGATACTTTAGCTAAAATATTAAATCTATTGAATGAACGCAATATTAAACAACAAGAATTCGCAAAAGCTATCGGTGTCAGAAAACAAGCTATAAGTGAGTGGAAAAATGGCACAACCAAATCATATATGAAATATATTGATAAAATTGCCGACTATTTTAATGTATCTACAGATTATCTGTTAGGCAATAAGACTCATAGCGAAGTACCTGATCCTTTATTCCTTGAAGAATTAAATGGTCTTACTGAATCTGAGCTTGAAGACGTAAAAGAATATATCAAATTTTTAAAAAGTAAAAGAAAAGATCATTAAAAACAGCGCCCAAACCAAAGACAGAATGCGCTGTTTTTAGTTTGAGCGTTTTTGCATGACAAGATTCAGTTTTGCCGCTTGATATGCTCTTCATGTAGCATTGGATATCTTATTAATACGTCGCTGTTCAAATTTTCTTTATACATATTTACAGCTGTAACCTGATGATTCTCATAGGTGGTATAGTAATAGATCCCTTTATCTGCATTGCAGCAGGAGGTATATATCGTAATTTCAAATTTTCCCTTTTCAACCTCACAGCACCCACGCGGCTGTTCAACAGAGGTAAGAATATGAAAGAACTGATTGATGCTTTCTTGCTCTGTATCGCCTGAAACAGAGTTTAATTTTGTAAAAGCCGCTCTGATAAATCTGGACTGCGATGAGCAGTCTCCCGGCAGTCCCAGCGCTCCCATGCCATGACTGTAAGCATGCAGCTCCAGCTTGTCCGAGAACCGGTTCTCCGCCGGTTCAGAAGAAAGATACATATAATTATTTAACTGAAACATTTGCTCCTTAAAAGGCGGATTATTCGTCAACACGCCTACAGGATTATCATAAATGTGAAGTCCTTCCCTCGTTGCTTCCACTGTAATACATTCCTCCCGGTCCGCAATCATCCAATGAAGCTCCGCGGGCGGCAAACCCTTTTTAAACGCAGTATTAACAAGATTAATCTTATCCAGCAATTCTTTTGTCTCCTTCACAGAAGCGCATTGACAGAGTATCCAAGGAATGAATTCAAACTGAGCAATATTGTCCATATTTTTTATTTCATCATTATAGTGCGCATTCCCCACAAAATTTAATCCGGCTATACCCAAACCTTTTTCATTGACCGCATCATAATATAAAGGATACCCGTCCAATACATATGCCGTCCCGATTATTGCATAATGATTTTTTACTGTCTCCATATGTCTGAATTCAAACGGATACAGACGCGGAGTTATCGTAACCTCATCACCATATGAAAATTCATAATCCAAAGTGCGTCCGAAATAAAAGTCCTTTGTTTTATAAATTGCAGAAGTACACATATATTTATCCCCTTTAATTTTTCTTGCTGTTTTAATTATTCCACAAAAACAAATTATAAAACAAAAAACATATAAAAAGCCGCTGCAAATAAGCGAACATTTTATTTGCAGCGGCAACAGCATCAATATATTTTAAATATTAATGCTATATTGAGTAAATAAAATCAATTACTCAAAATCCTGATATTCAAGTGTGATATTATCAATATAATACTCAAGCTTATTTGATGTATTTTCTTTCTTATCCATGTAGATATTGAAATAGAGATTATCAAGATTTATATCAGTAGGATAATTAAGATTATCTCCATTTTCATCCGGCATAGCAATAGTAAATGGTTTGCCGTTCAACATTTCCATATCCTTATCTCTGTCATAAGCAGTAACTGTTATAGTCTTGTTTTCTAAATCAATATCCTCTACAATTCTATACCATCTGTTAGCCATATTGTTATTTTTGTTAAACTGTGTTTTATCACCGTTTATACGGTTATTTGCAGCCGGGAAGAAATTGAGCTGCTTCCAGCTGTTATGTACTCCGCAGCGTACAAATCTCGTCTGATCGGGCGCGTCATTTCCGCCGTTATCTGTACTTGTTGCCAAATCAAAATATGAATAATCTGAAGGCAGGTAATCTATGCTTTCCATAAGAAGATCAAAGCTGAATCTAAGTGTTTTTGTATTCTTCAGTGATGATCCTTCAGGAAGCATGCTCATAATATCAAAGCTTACACCTGTATTCTTGGAAACTGTTGTTCCCTCTTCCTTAGTGAGCTTGTATACTGTGTTGCCTTCACCGAGATTTGCTGTTTCATCACCTGTTGCAGTATATATCTCTGCACTGAATCCGTTTGCAGAATTTACAGAAGGCTCATATCCCTGACCATCAAAATCAGGACTTTCAACCGTAATATTTGCCATCTTGTTTACTTCCACATTGTATTCCTTAGTATCTCCTGCCATTGCGGTTATTTCAGCCGGTTCTGTACTGATATTGTATTCAGCATTCAAGGTTGAAGGATATACTGTATATGTTCCCTCCGGAATATTCTCAGCAGCATACTCTTTTTCAGTTTCACCCGGTTCAAACACAACATTTTCAGTCTTTATAACAGCATCGCCTTTTTTGATCAATATGGAAATTGTCTGCTCATTTTCACTTTCAGATGATAAGGTTACTTTTCCTGTCAATGTAAATACATTTTCAGTGTCATTAGTAGGAGCAATTTCAAACTCAATCGATTTTTCTGCGCCTATTTCCTTATTATCTGCTTCTCTGACATACAGTTTTACAGTTGCATCGATCGGCTCTTCACCGTAAGCCGGACGAATAAGATTTATGCTTTGTCCGTCTTCGCTTACAATTGCAAACTCACTGTTGCTTTCCCATTTATATTCATATCCTTCCGGAGCCTGCGGAAGCTCTATTTCATTAGTGTCTGCATCGCTTGTGTCTATTACAGCTGTGTCAAGAACATTTCTTACTCCTTCGTATTTCGAGCTTAAACCTGCCGGATCCCATCCGTCTTCTCCTTCAGTAAATACCAACGGATTATATCTGAGCATTGTCCACTCATCAAGAAGCGTTGATTTCGGTCTGCCCGATGTATCCACGTCCTCACCAGAAGAATTTTTGCTTCCGTATTCATGGAAACGCGCATCCTTCGGCTCAATACCGCCCATTGATGTCCATCCTGCATTAGATATAAGAAGCTCCTTGCTTCCGCTGCGGTTATCAATTATGGTATTGATATAGTTCGCACTTGCATTCACACCGCTCCACGGTCTTCCAAAGATACCCTGCTCTGCATCCTCAGAGCCTGTAACACGACAATTATAGAAAAGATATCCGTCAGACTCTATCGGATTTGAAGGAGCCGTTATCGTTGCAGAATCTCCGCTGCCTGTAGCGTTTGCATAAAGCTCACAGTTATCGAATACTGCGGTTGCGCTTCCGCAAATATAATCGGTCGTACCACCAAGAACGCAATCCTTAAAGTACATTCTTCCGCTGTTTATACCTATAGTATCCTGCGTGGACATCACTGTACAGCCTATAAATACAGCCTTATCAGCTGAACAATTAAGTGCGCAGCAACGTTCTCTCGGACTTGATGTAACGCCTTTATAGGTTATATTTTCTCTTGTTTTAAGATAATTATTTATCTCGTCATCGCTTACGCCTTTTGATATTTGTTCTTTTATCCAATCAAGTCTTCTGAAATCACTGTTATTTGTATCAGGATCATAGCCTGTTATATCTGTAAGCTCTTCCTGAGTATAATACATATTATATGAGTTTTCCAGAGTAAGATTTTCTGCGGTAAATCCTGTAGCTTTCTTATCAACCTTAAGCGATGAACCCCAATCCTTAGGAGCATTTGATTTACCGTCGCCTATTACAGAAGGATCATAATATCCATCGTCATTACAGCTGTCATAAAGAGAGCCCAAACCGTAATACCATGTTATTTTTGCTTCGCCTTCTGTTCCCGGCATTTTTCTTAATGTTATATACGGAGCTGATACATATACCTGTTCACGATATGTTCCGGGCATAATATCGATATATACGCGTTCTTCCTCGCTTGAAGGCGCATTTTCTTCTGCTGCGGCAACCGCTTCTCTGATGCTGTTATATTTTGTAGAACCTATATATACTGCGTTTGAAGAAGGCTCTTCTGTAGGCTGAGTTGTAGGCTCTGCAGTCGAAGGTGCAGTTGTTGACGGAGCAGTTGTTGACGGAGCAGTTGTTGACGGAATCATAGTCGGTTCCGTCATGGCTGCTTCAGCTACTACGCTCAATGGCTTCATAGTGTCCAGAGCGTCCCATACAAATACTTTTACTAAACCGTTTTCAGGTTTTGCAAAATCAATGGCTTTATCAACATTTCCGTTTATATCCTCTGTATGTATAGCCTCGAGCGCTCCTGCATTATTATATGAGGCTACAATAAGTTTTGCCGGCTCTGATTCACCTTTAATGCTTATATTAAGCTTACCATCGTTTCCGAAATATGCAGAATCTATCTCATATTTATATTCTGAGGGTTCTTCTGTTACAACAGGTGTATTTACAGGCGGCTGCGGATCTTCTATTTTCTTATAGCTTGCTACCAAATCTCCTGCATTAGCTATATATTTTTCATCATTAGCATACGGATCTCTGTAGTAAAGAATATATATTTTATGCTTTCCTTTAATATCGCTTATATTCTTAAGCTCCAGCTCATTTATTCCGGTCGATATGAGCTGATTGACTATCTCTGTTCCTTCAGGCGTATCAAGGGTTATTGATACATATGTATTATCCTTTCTTACTCTCGGCATATTAAGTGTAAGAGCCTGAAGGCCGTCAAAATCTACGTCATTTACTGCATAACCGATCTTAACATTCTCACGGTTGTAGATATATCCAATCTCTACTCCGTTGACAATCTTAGGAAGTGTTCCATTATCGCTTGCATAGAACTCTGTTACATCTGCTGCTTTATATACCTTATCATTTTCAACAATATTTGTTCCAAAATTGTTTATTGTATATGTCTTGCCCGCTTCAACATTAAATGTAAGCAAATTTCCATCTGTGTTAAGAGTTGTTTCTACTTCTTCTCCGCTTTCGTCATATACTTTAGCTTCTGAAGCATATTTTGTGCGGATATTCATATCTCCACTCTCTCTTACATGCAGTTTAGCCTCTGTAGGCTGTCCATCTGACCAAGCAAGATCTACCGTTGCTCCTTCACGTGTATTAAAGCCCTTGAATGAACCGCTCTGCCATTGATCAGGAAGAGCCGGAAGAAGATTTATCGTACCGTCATGGCTTTGAATAAGCATTTCTATAATACCTGATGTCGCGCCATAGTTTCCGTCAATCTGGAAATTCGGATGCTGATCAAACAAGTTTGGAGATGTTCTTGTTGTGAAAAGCTGCTCAAGCATTTTAGATGCGTTGTTGCCGTCGAGCGCTCTTGCATTAAGATTTATTCTCCACGCCAATCCCCAGCCCTGACCGCTGCCGGTACCTTTTGCTGAGGTTGTCTTCTGAAATGCTTTAAACAAAGCCTGTTCATCCGGATCATCGCTGTATGCGCTTATATGTGTTCCCGGGAAAAATTCCCAAAGATGTGAGCAGTGCCTGTGTCCTCCGGCATTGCTTGCGCCATGGTTGTATACTCTGACCGTTTCGTTTGTAAACGGGTTCGTAACCTCCCATTGACCGCTGTCTCTTTCGCTTATATCAAACGTAACATCGCCTCTTACCCACTCTTGAATATATCCGTTATCATCTATGAGATTAGGCGCAAGTTTTCCTTCTTCATCAGCCAAGTAGCTTGAAGGCATCTGCTCAGCTATCTTTGACAACAGCTCTGCATTTTCTTCTGTTTTTCCAAGTATCTCAGAAGCCTGCTCAACCATATCATAGAGGTTTCTAACAAGCTGAGTATCCATAGCCGGTCCCGGCTGCACGCCTCCCTGCTCAGGAGAACACGAAGCCGCTGTTATAAGATATCCGGTTTTCGGATCAACAACCAAGAACTGCGTAAAGAACTTAGCCGCTCCTATCATATACGGATAAACCTCAGCGAGATATTCGGTATCCTTATTGAACTGATAATACTGCCATGCGTGGTCAAGCAGCCATATTCCTCCTGTAGGCCAAAGTCCTGCTGTTGCATTGTCTATAGGCTGCGTTCCTCTCCAGAGATCATAGTTATGGTGCATTACCCAAGGATCTCCCGGCTGATATACTCCGTCATCATCATATACTGCATACTGGTTTGCCGCTGTTATACTTCCGCTGCGAGCCAATTCATCAAATGTATCTATAAGCGGTCTCTCACTGTCGCCTATATTAAGAGGCTGCGCTGCCCAATAGTTCATTTCTGTATTGATGTTGATGGTATACTTGCCGTTCCATGAAGCTGAAAACGCTGCATTCCATTTACCTGTCAAGTTAAGAGGCTGACTTTCCTGTATAGCTATCTCTCCATCAGAAGCCTCTCGCCCATCTCTTGAACCACAGAGTATCAAATACTTACCATAATTAAATTCAAGAGCCGCAAGTTGATTATCACCCTCTGAATATGTTGTATACACTCCATTTTTATTTGCGTCTGATGTTCTTGAAGCTGCACCTGTAAGGAATCCGGATTCACCGTTTATATCCTTACGAACGCGCTGCTCTGTAGGCGTGTCACTGTAGTCAACACCTTCGCTGTTAGAAAGACTCAAATCAGTTCTGTTAAATTGTTCTGTAAAATCCGCAAGATGTCTCTCTTTTATCTCCTCATATGTTCTGCTCTTTACATTATTTTCATACCTGTCGCAGTCAGCGCCCTGTTTGGTGTTGTCAAGCGTAAGGTAATCCACATAGTTGGTAGCTCCGACTACGTATATATTAGCTTCTTTTCCGCCGGTTACCGTAACTGTTCTGTTATCATCGGATACAGAGAACTTCGCACCGTCGTCTCCGTCCAAGAACATACGTGCTTCAAATTTTATAGCATTAACTGTTCCGACTTCATTATTATCCTTGCTGCCATTCGAAATAGCTGCTGTCAGCTTAACTTCATTATCCGCTACCTTTTCATAGCTGTAATAGCCGTCTTTTTCATGATATGTATGAAGCTCTGCATTGAAATTCAAATCATTATCTGACTCAACATGCGTAACCACAACCTGGTCCGGATAACTTGCAAATGTCTCTCTCTTAAAATGTGATCCTTCATAATCATAATCAACAGTTACTATTCCTGTTTCCATATCAAGACTCTTTGTATAATTATCTGCCTTCTCATGCTCTTGATTGAAGTCAAGATATACCTCTACAAAAGACTTGTATGCTCTTTGCCTGTTAGGAGATCCAAGGAATGTCGCCTCAACCATGCGCTCCATACTCCATCTGTCCTGAACAGCTTCCTGCTCTTCGGCATTATTTATATTCAAAGCCTGATTAGATATGCTCTGATTAGCAAATTCCGGATATTCGCTCCTGAATTGCTCGTCACCAACAAGCACCTCTTCAGAACCGATCTCCGCCGGAGCATTCGTATCCGGATCGGCGCCTCTGTAATATCTCCACGATTCAGGAACACTTCCGCTCGTAGGATCCTCTGTTGTTATTTTCTCTGCTGCATTAGTCTCCTTAAGCGTTGTAATCGTTTCACCATCTTCATTTTTTAGTGTACCATAAGGAGAACCATCCCAACAAGTATCCTCATTGATCTGAATAACCTCATTATCGATACCTCCGGCAACCATGCCTGCCATTCTGCCGTTGCCTACAGGATAATAATTTGTCCACACAAACTCAGCGTATTCCCAATTGTTATAGGTATCACCATCTGATGCATATGGATTTTGTACTCCCGAATCATTTTTATCGGCATTTGGATTGATGTCCCTAACTGTTTCATATCGATCGCCATCTTTCTGCGCCAAAACATTTTCAATCTTATTATCCGTCCACATGACTGTTTCCGGGTCAAATTTAGATGTTTCAGGAGCAGCCGATGCGCTCATAGGGATCATCGGTATGACCGCCGCCGCAATAGATAATGCGGATATAGTACTCACAACTTTTTTAAGTTTTTTTCCCATTGGTAAACCTCCATTTCATATATTTATAAAAGTGTCATGTCCATGCTCTTATTATACATCATATACAGCATTAAAAACAGTACCACCGACAATTTATTTTTTGATACCAGAGCTTTTTTTATTGCATTCCAAAAAACGTTATGTTATAATAATTTTGAGGTGAATTAAATGTACGTCAATTTGAAGAAATCAAAGGGTATATCTCTTTATATTCAGCTATATGAATCAATATCACAGGACATCTGTTCAGGACGAATAAAAAACGGTACCAGATTACCCGCCAGAAGAGTATTGGCTCAGGAGCTTGGTATTTCTCAAAACACCGTTGACAGCGCTTACAAAATGCTTATTGATACAGGCTACGTTATATCCGTACCGCGAAGAGGGTATATCGTTTCGTTTCAAGCATCTCCATACACAACTAACACTCCGTGGGAAATAAACGCTCGTGAACAAGTGGTATTTAGTCCCAACGGCATAGACACTACGCGCATCAACCGTGCTTCTTATGCTAAAATTGTAAAAGATATAGCATATAACGATGGGATCGATATTTTTTCATATGTAGATAAAGGCGGAGAATTTGAACTGAGAAATGCGCTCTCTAAATACCTATATTCATTTAGAGGAGTAAAATGCTCGCCTGATAGGATCATAATAGGTGCCGGAGCTGAATATTTACTTTCTGCTCTTGCGGTCCTTTTTTCAGATAGTTCTTCATTTATATGCGAAAATCCATGCGATACACATTTTTACAGAACTCTTGCCTCTTATCACATAAATACTGATATTATGCCTATCAACCTTGAAAGCTTTGATATCAATGCGCTTTATGCATCAAACTGTGATATCTTATTCATAGATCCGGATGCAAGATTCCCGAGAAATTCGCCTTTAAGCGAACAGGAGCGCAAAGCAATTATAGACTGGGCAAATGGTTCGGATAAAAGATACATAATTGAAAACTGCTGCGAGTCCGAAATAATATATGAATCATATCCCTCATTATACAGCATGAACAGCAGTAAGGTTATTTACCTGGGCTCTTTTTCACGTTCATTCTGTCCGGCATTTAAAACATCATATATGATCCTGCCTCCGGAGTTACTTTCCATGTGGAAGCGCGGTCATGCGTATTATTATGCGCTGACACCCAAAATTGAACAATTCGCTCTTGCTGAATTCTTAAATAAGGGATATTTTACAAAACATTATAAAGCCATGAGAAGAATATATAAAGAAAAACGAGAGCTTCTAAAAGAATGTCTTACTTACGCATTTGGAGATCGTATTATTCTTCAAGACTGCCATGGGAGTACATATATTACAGCCGAAATACAGGGATTACCGGCAAATGAAATAAAACAGCTCGCCCGTCAAAGCGGAGTCAAGCTGTTTTCTATGAATTCATTCAATGTATCTCCTAAAAATACAATAAAAAATGATAAGCTCGTTATAGGTATAGGAGATCTTAGCCGTGAGAAAATAAAGCTTGGCGTACAACTTATTCACAGAAGTATAATATAATTACGCATAGCGTATAATTGCAATAAGTATACCCAATATAGCTCCTGCAACAACCTCCATAGGGGTATGTCCTAAAAGCTCTTTAAGCTTTTTGTCTGTATTCGCAAACTTGCCGTTTTCCCAATCAGCAACGATTTTATTTAGAATAGCCGCTTGCTGACCTGCGCTTCTTCTGACGCCGGAAGCATCATACATAACAACAAAGGCTATTATCATACATATCGCAAACATTGGAGAATTAAATCCGTATTCAAATCCCACCGACATTGAAAGCGCCATTGTTATAGATGAATGAGAAGACGGCATACCTCCCGAACCTGTAAGACGTCTAAAATCAAGACGCCTATTACATATAAAAACAAGTATTACCTTTAATACCTGAGCTATAAGCCAGCCCAAAAGCGCCGTTATTAAAATATCGTTATTAATAAGTTCTTTTAAATAGTCCATTATTGCTCCTTATGAATTTCTGCAGATCAGGTAATCTGTAAGCTTTATAAGAAAATCAGCTTTATCACTAAATACCTCAAGAGAATTCTTTGCTTCTTTAGAATATTTTTCTACAAGCTTCTCTGATTCATCAATTCCAAAAAGCTTGACATAAGTATTTTTATTCTGTTCGGCATCAGAACCTATTGGCTTTCCAAGCTCTTTTTCGCTTCCTATAACATCCAAAATATCATCTCTTATCTGAAATGCTATACCTAAATTCAAAGCAAAATTATCCGCCGCCGCCATCTCCTTCTCTGACGCACCGCCCATCAATGCACCTATCTTACATGAGCTTCTTATTATGGCTCCGGTTTTGAGCGAATGTAAATACTTCAATTCATCGGCAGATATATCATGATTTTCACTTTCTATATCCACTACTTGTCCGCCTATCATTCCTTCTGTTCCTGCCGATTCAGAAAGCAAATGTATTGCCCTGATCGCTCTGTCCGGATAGTCGCCATCATAAAGAGAAACGACTTCAAACGCCTTTGTCAAAAGCGCATCCCCTGCAAGTATCGCTGTAGCTTCACCAAATTTTATATGGTTTGTGGGCTTTCCTCTTCTGAAATCATCATTATCCATCGCCGGAAGATCGTCATGTATAAGTGAATATGTGTGTATCATTTCCATTGCACATGCAAAAGGCATAACCTCATTAACATTTCCTCCCACCATTTTACATGTTTCCAGCATAAGTATTGGTCTTAGACGTTTTCCGCCTGCGAATAGACTGTATGCCATAGCATCATAAATCACTGACTGAGGATTGTTTTCTTTAAAAATATACTTTTTCAGCTCATTGTCTATAAGGTCAATACGTTTTTTAAGCTCATTCTTCATTATTAAACTCTTCCTTTTTTATTTTGCCATTTTCATCGGACATTAAAACCGATACCTTTTTTTCTGCATCATCAAGCATTTTTTGACAGTTCTTTGTAAGCTTTATCCCTTCCTCAAAAAGCTTAAGTGACTCATCCAAGTCAATATCTCCGTTCTCAAGAGCCTGAACAATTTGCTCAAGTCTTGAAATTGATTCTTCAAACTTATTCTCCATTTATATTCCTTTCTATTTTACTACGCAATCTTTTTCTCCATCCGCCATTTTAAGCCTAAAGTCCATACCGCTTTTCATTTTTTTCACACTTTTTATAACTCCGTCCTGACCTAATGGTATGGCATATCCTCTCGATAAAACAGAAAGCGGACTCAATGCGTCAAGCTTGGCAACGCATGAACCAAAACGTTTTTGCTCCTTGGAAAGACGCAGTCTAAAAGAATTTTTTGCCCTTATATCAAGCCTTTCAGCATTTAATTTTTTTTCTTTTAATATATTTTCAAAATCTCTCTCCATCCTCTTACTGACAGAATCAAGCCGAAGCATATTTTCCTCAATTCTTTGTTTTGGAGTTTTCAGTTTTTTTGCGGATAATTTTAGTCTTTTACGCTTTATAACTCCCAATACCGCATTTGTCAATCGTGAATAATCTGTATTAATCCTTATTTTAAGCTCTGAAGCGGACGGCACCGCTATTTCTGCCGCTGCCGACGGAGTAGGCGCTCTTAAATCAGCCACAAAATCAGCTATCGTAAAGTCAGTTTCATGCCCAACTGCCGAAATTATGGGAATGCGGGATTCAAAAATTGCTCTGGCAACTATTTCTTCATTAAAAGCCCAGAGATCTTCTATAGATCCTCCTCCGCGTCCGGCTATTATTGTATCTACTGTATTGGAGGAATTAAAATACTTTATTCCGTTTACTACAGACTGAGCTGCTCCCGCCCCCTGCACCTGAGCCGGATAAAGGATAATTTCAGCCAGCGGATACCGCCTTGTTATAACATTTATAATATCTCTTACCGCTGCTCCGGTGGGAGCCGTAATAACACCTATAGCCCTCGGAAATCTTGGAATAGCTTTTTTATACTCCATACTGAAAAGACCCTCAAATTCAAGTCTTTTTTTTAATCTTTCATATGCCTCATACAGTGAGCCTATTCCGTCCGGAATCATATCCTCTATATAAAGCTGATATGCGCCTCCCGCTTCATATACCGTGACCCTACCGTTGGCTATAACCTTCATGCCATCGGCGGGATTAAAATTCAGTCTTGACGCCGCCATACGAAACATAACGGCTTTTAATACACCGCCTTGATCCTTTAATGTAAGATATATATGCCCCGAGGAATGGCGCTTAAAATTCGAAATTTCTCCCTTTACATTTACATTATTTAATATTTTATTATTATCCAGTATTTTTTTTACGTACGCGTTAATTTGGGATACTGTTCCTGTTCTTACTTCCATAAACAAGCCTTGTAAGCTCCGCTATGCCCATTGCATTGTCCGTCGCAAACTCTTTTGATGCAAACGCAATATCAAAAGACATTGAGCAAAGCCCCTCTCTTATAATATTGTTAGATGCAACTCCGCCTGATATAAGCGCGCTGTCAAGTCCATTATCTTTTAATGCACAAGCAACTGTATTATTCAAGGCATCACCTATACATTCGAGAATCCCTCTTGACACAGCGCCTATATCTATATCGCTTTCATTATCTGCCATACGTGATGCTTTTGTTTCGATCCCCGATATGTTCATATACGTCCCATTAGTTTTTATATGGAATTTTATTTTCTTATCGGTATCATTCGCATACCGTTCCATATGCTTTCCTGCCGGAAACGGCATTCCAAGCTTTACGCCTATACGGTCTATAAGCTGTCCTGCACTTATATCAAGTGTTCCTCCTATAATAGAGTTATCAAAATTATATCCATTATATCTTGTTTTTAATATCTCAGTTGTCCCTCCGGACAAATGAACAGAAATAAATTCTTTTTTTAGCAGATCATATCTTTTTGATGAACGTATTCCTGCCATAATATGCCCGTCCTGATGAGAAAATTCATATAGCGGTACGCCCAAAGTATCAGCTATCACCTTGGCATATCCCATACCCGCAAGAAATACCGGCATGTATGAGCCTTCAACGTTTCTTGGTTTTGTGCTTACCCCTACTGCCATTACCTTTGAAATATCAAATTCTCCTCTTAACTCATTATACAACCCGGGAAAAATCTTCATATGCTGGAATACGCCCTCGCTCTGGCGTATTCCCCGCTCCCCTTGCTTTACAGAAAGGATCTGCCGTTTATTAAAAATATATTTCTCATCCAATGCGCAAACTGACGCCGTATAATTACTTGTATCTACGCCTATAAACATCATCTGCCGTTTACATATGAACCAAGAACCCCGTTAACAAAGGCCGGATCGGAATCTGTTCCGTATTTCTTTGCAAGATTGACCGCTTCATTTATCGCTACCTTTTCAGGCACATCATCTACATATAAAATCTCATACAATGCAAGCTTCAAAATCGTAAGTGAGACCTTCGAGATTCTGTCCACAGTCCAACCTTTTTTTAAATGCTGCGACACAATATTCACAAGCTCGTCACGTTTCTCTTTGACTCCGCCCACAACAGTAGTAATATATCCCAAATTATCTCTGCATTCGGGTTTTTCCGCCAAAAGCTCATCGAGAATATAATCAAGCTCTTCCCCATGCTGATTGATTTGAAATATTTGTGTAAACGCCGCTTCACGTGCTGCGCTTCTTGATTGTTTTTTCATAATGTAGCTCCATTTCATATCTCTTTTTATATACATTATTATATCACACATAAAAAGGAAAAGCAAGATATATAAGTCTAATTTTAAAGTATTTCTTATTTGATCTTGACTGATTTACTGTAAATTACATATGACACTGCCGCTGTTATTGTTTCCGAAATCCAAAAAGCATTCCAAACGCCAACAGGCCCAAATATTTTGCTCAGAAAAAATGCAGCAGGAATAATTATAATTACATACCTAAACAATGAAATTATCAGCGACGGCGTTCCTTTTCCAAGACCTTCCAACGCTCCGGAGGACGTCACCGAAACCGCGGAAACAATGAAGCCTGCACTGATTATACGCAAAGCTGTTTTCCCTACAATAATTGTTTCCTGATTCTGTGTGAACAAACTTATAAGCTGCCCGGGAATAATCAGACAAATAGCCGTTCCTGCAATCATTATAATACCGCTCATACATAAAACAATATTATAAATCTGACTTACTCTTTTATGTTCTCCCGCTCCATAATTATAGCCGACCAATGGACGCATTCCTTGGATTATACCGTTAGCCGGCAAGTAAAGAAATGTTTGCAATTTATAATAAATTCCTAAAACTAAAATATATACTTCCGAATATGCTGCTAAAATAGCATTCAATGATGAGATCAGCAATGAAGGTAACGCAAGATTTAATGTTGCAGGTATTCCTATTGAATACAATCTCATAATGATTTTCTTATTTGGTAAAAGATATTTTCTACTAATATGAACGCGTATCGGACGCACAATATATACCGCTAAATAAATTGCCAATGTAAGCGTCTGACCTATTCCAGTCGCCAGCGCCGCACCCTCGATCCCCATTTGCGGAAATGGACCTATACCAAAAATCAATAAAGGATCTAAAATAATATTTATAACACATCCGCACATCAAGCTTACCATTGTCACCTTCATGCTGCCCACAGACTGAAATATCTTTTCAAAGGTCACGCCTAAGATAATAATCAGCGAAAAAGCAAATGCAATTACAGAATATCGCACTCCAAGATTAATAATTGTCTCAGACGACGTGAACATTCTTAAAAAAGCCGGAATGATCGCAATACTCACAATTGTTATTATTATCCCATGGATAACAACAATCACCATTCCCTGAGTTGCAGCCTTATCCGCTTTTGCCACCTCGCCCGCTCCTAAATGAAACGCAATAACAGCATTAACTCCTATTCCAAAACCAATTCCAACAGCATTAATAAAATTCTGAACTGGATAGACCAATGACAACGCTGTCATCGCGTCTTCGCTGATTTGCGCCACAAAAAAACTGTCTACAATATTATACAAAGAATTAACCAGCATGGATATGACCATTGGCAGTGACATTGATATAAGCAATGAAAAAACCGGTTTCTCTTTCATAAAATTTTCGTTCATATTCTCCTCCTGTTTATGTAAATTTTTCTTATAGACGGCAATCAAAAAGCCACACAGCTATCAAATGACAACTGTGTGGCGAAAAGATGACATAGTCCCGAAAAATCCACAACGTATTTTAACGGATATTATTATACCTCTATTTTTATAAATTGTCAAGCGATATATTTTACTGTAATATGACTGTAATAAGAATATAATTTAATGAATTTCAAATTTTGATTACATAGGAATATTTTTAATACTCTTCTTTTTTTGTCGAAATAATTTTTTTATTCGACACTCGCTTTCGACAGTATTCTTTTGAGCTGAGTAGTATAATAGTTGTTAGTTTAAGGAGGCGCAATGAAAATATACGCTGATGAAATGTTTATAATAAATATGGCCGCTTGTTTTGGTATGCTGTATTTGCTTGGAAAGCTGATGTCTTATCCCATAAAAGGATATCGTCTTGCTATTGCAGGCGCTGTAGGAGCTGTGTCATCCGTACTTGTATTCTGTACAGGCATGACACTTTCATCAATAATCAAGGGAATATCCTTCATACTCATGCCTATAATTGCATACGGTGCTCTAAATATAAAAACCATAACCATTTTCGCCTTTTTGCTGTATGCCGGAGGAGGTGCAGTCAATTTTTTTGCATCGTTTTTTAAAAGCGGATCAGCAGCTATAATAAGAAACGGCATCACTTATATAGATATTCCGCCGTTACTTCTGGCGGTTACATTTATTATATGCTACCCTATCATGCTGTTTTGTGTAAAAATAATAAAAAGGTATAAATCAAAAAAAATATACAGACTTAAAATATCTGCGTATGGAACCACTCATGAAGTTACAGCTCTTTACGACAGCGGAAATCTTCTGAAAAACCCTTACGATCAAAGTTCTGTCATCATTATTGAAAAGGACGTGTCTGATATTTTTAAGGCGGACAGCTTTTTACTTATTCCTTTCCGCTCTTTAGGCACTGCAAACGGCTTTATAAAAGTATTTAAAGCTGATAGCGTATTAATTGTCGAAAATGGGAAAAAACTAAATAATGTTTCTATAGGAATATGCGAGCACCCACTTTCAAAAAACGGAAAGTATAACGCACTTATAGGTCCGGATATAATTTAAGGAGTTGAATATTATGGAATGGCTCAAAAAAATAAGCAGAAAATTATTTTATATTGAAAACGATATAGACGATGAAGTATATTACATAGGCGGAAGTGATACCCTTCCCGCTCCATTATCAAAGGAAGAAGAAAAAGATATATTAAAAAGACTTTCCAACGGCGATATGAGCGTTAAGTCAACTCTTATTGAGAGAAATTTAAGGCTTGTTGTATATATTGCAAGGAAATTCGAAAACACCGGTGTTTATGTAGAAGATTTAATTTCTATCGGAACAATAGGCTTGATAAAAGCTATAAATACATTTAATCCAAATAAGAATATAAAGCTTGCTACATACGCTTCAAGGTGTATAGAAAATGAAATTCTTATGTATCTGAGAAAAAATTCCAATATGCGTATGGAGGTTTCTATCGATGAGCCGCTTAATGTGGATTGGGATGGAAATGAGCTGCTTTTATCAGATATATTAGGAACCGATAATGATGTAATATGCAGAGATCTGGAAAATGAAGTTGATAAAACATTGTTAAAAGACGCATTAAAAAAACTCAATCCCAGAGAAAGAACCATTATGGAACTGCGCTTTGGTTTAAATAACAGTTCAGAAAAAACTCAAAAAGAAGTTGCAGATATGCTCGGAATATCTCAGTCTTACATATCTCGCCTTGAAAAAAGAATTATTAGCAGGCTGAAAAAGGAAATAATAAAAATGAGCTGATATTTCCTCTTTACATAGTAACAATTAAATACTTATAGTTTGTTTCTGTGTAAGGAGGAATCATAAATGATAAACAAGGTTGAAATATGCGGAGTGAATACATCTAAACTTCCTGTGCTTACAAGAGAAGAAAAGGATGCTCTGTTTATAAAAATAAAAAATGGAGATATGCAGGCCAGAGAAAAATTTATACGCGGTAATCTCAGGCTTGTTCTAAGCGTTATACAAAGATTCAGCAACAGAGGAGAGAATGCCGACGATCTGTTTCAGGTCGGCTGCATAGGTCTTATAAAAGCTATCGATAACTTTGATTTGAGCCAAGGCGTTCAATTCTCAACCTATGCCGTTCCTATGATAATAGGTGAAATCCGACGCTATCTACGTGATAATAACAGTATACGCGTAAGCCGTTCATTGAAGGATATTGCTTATAAAGCTCTTCATATAAAGGAAAAGCTTATAAAGAAAAACTCAAAAGAACCAACTATATCAGAAATAGCAAAGGAAATGGATATGCCCAAAGAAGAAATAGTTTTTGCTCTCGACGCAATCACCGATCCAATATCTTTATTTGAACCTGTATATCATGACGGCGGTGAAGCTATATTTGTAATGGACCAAGTAAAAGACCCCAAAAATATTGACGAAAACTGGCTTGAAAATATTGCTTTAAACGAAGCAATGAAGCATCTTGACACAAGAGAAAGACACATACTTGATTTACGCTTTTTCCAAGGACGTACTCAAATGGAGGTCGCCGATGAAATAGGAATATCCCAAGCCCAAGTCTCGCGACTTGAAAAGTCTGCACTCAAGCAGCTAAAAAAATATATATAATAAATTATCGTAAAACCAAGCTGTAAATACAGATACACCATTTCTATTGATGCAAAACTATGTCTGTACTCCAAGAATATTCTTTAGTCCAGAAAATGCCGTTTTTATTCAATAGATTTATATATTAATATTTGGGCGTGCGAAATTTTTTCTGTAAATTAAGCTCCTGTGGTAAAATTATATTTT
>CAJMRL010000015.1 GCA_905215805.1 uncultured bacterium
AATTGCAATCGTCCTCATTTTTCTTGTTATTTGGCTGCTATTTTGTCACAGCCCCGCTTTTTTGATTTAGAGCTATTGACTTATGTTATGCTTCATGGTAAAATATAACTAAAAGAATGATATATTTTCTTGTTGAATTTATATAAAATTAGGTGGTGATAACATGAATAAAAATAATCCATCGCTGACGTTTTGTACTACCGGAGGATGTACAGCAAAGCTTGGGGCGGCTGTTTTGGAGAAGATTTTGCCCATGCTGCCCAAAAAAGAAGACAAGAATCTGCTTGTGGGATTCGGAAGCTCTGATGACGCGGCGGTATATCGTTTGAGCGATAACATGGCGCTTGTACAGACTCTTGATTTTTTTCCTCCGATGGTGGAGGATCCGTATACATTCGGTCAAATCGCGGCAGCAAATGCCATGAGTGATATTTTTGCAATGGGCGCAGAGGTTAAAACTGCATTGAATATAGTGTGTTTTCCCGAAACAGAAGATATGAATATTCTTGGTGCGATCCTTCAGGGAGGAAACGAAAAGGTAATGGAAGCCGGAGGGGTACTCGCCGGAGGACATTCTATCATGGATGAAACGGTAAAATATGGACTTTCGGTTACCGGAATAGTGCATCCCGATAGGATATATAGAAATAATTCCTGCTGTATAGGGGATAAGCTTATCTTAACAAAGCCGCTTGGAACAGGGATAATATGTTCAGCTTCACGGGCGGGACAGGCCGATCCTGCGGCAATGGAAAAAGCTGTGGAGTCTATGACAACGCTAAATAAAAAAGCTTCTCAAATAATGAAAAGATATAGAGTGCACGGATGCACTGATGTTACGGGCTTTGGCTTGGCCGTACATTTAAATGAAATGCTCGACAGTAAATATTCAGCGTTATTATATTCCGATAAAATTCCGTTTTTCGATGCAGCGTATAAATATGCAGGAGAGTTTCTTATCACCGCCGCAGGGCAGCGTAACAGGAGTTTTATGGAGGGAAAAATAAGCTTTAGACGGAAAGATTTTGCTCTCGAAGAAATAGTTTTTGATCCTCAGACATCAGGAGGGCTTTTAATAAGTGCGGAGCCTGTATCGGCAGAAAAATGCGCGGCAAAAATGATAGAGAATGGTATAGACGCGCATATTATAGGGGAGATTACAGAGCGCAGAGATATAGATATAAAGGTTATATAATAAAGGAGAAATTTGAAATGGAAATAAAGGTTGACGCAAAGGGCAAGCAGTGTCCTATACCTCTTGTAATAGCAAAGGAAGCTATAGCTAAGGCTGATATTGGGGATGTGGTTGCCGTTGAAGTTGATAATAAGACATCCTTCGACAATCTTATGAAAATGGGAAGCCAGAAAAATATTCCTTCAACCGGAGAAACATTGGATGAAAAGATATTTACGGTTAGATTTGAAGTGACAGATAATGCAGATACAGACATTAATGATGAGGATATAAGCTGTGATATAAGGACAAAGAATGGAAAGACGGTAGTTGCTGTTTCGTCAAATACCATGGGCTCAGGAGATGATGAGCTTGGAAAAATCCTTATGAAGGGCTTTATATTTGCGCTTACACAGCTTGATAAGCTTCCTGATACTGTTATTTTCTATAACGGAGGAGTAAAGTTAGCTGTAGAGGGAGCAGAGACAGTAGAGGATATAAAAAGACTGGAGGAATCTGGAGTAGAGATACTTGCGTGCGGAACTTGTTTAAATCATTACGGACTAACCGAAAAACTTGCGGCAGGAAATATTTCAAACATGTATGAAATAGCAAGTCGTCTTACAGAAGCCGCATCGGTGGTAAGACCATGAGAGAGCCGTTTGTTATAGTAAGGGGAGCCGGAGATATTGCGACAGGGACGATTTATTGTCTTTATAAATGCGGGTTTAAGGTTCTTGCGCTTGAAAGTAAAAAACCGACTGCAATACGCAGACTTGCTGCATTTTGCGAAGCAATTTATGACGGAGAAAGTACCGTTGAGGGAGTGACCGCATATAGAGCGGACGGTATTTCAGATGCAGAAAGGATAATGTCGGACGGCGGATTGCCTGTTATGGCAGATGAACAGGCGGAATCAATAGATATGCTAAAGCCTGATGTGGTTGTGGATGCAATGATAGCAAAACGCAATTTGGGGACATTTAAAGAAATGGCGCCGCTTACAATAGGATTGGGCCCGGGATTTACAGCGGGGAGAGATGTTCATGCGGCGGTTGAAACTATGCGTGGACACAATCTCGGACGGATTATATATGATGGATCTCCCATGCCAAATACAGGCGTTCCTGGAGTTATAGCCGGATTTTCTTCGGAACGGGTTATCCATTCGCCGACAGAGGGACAGATAAAAAATATAAGTAAAATAGCGGATATTGTTACTAAGGGACAGGAAATTGCTAAAATAGGAAACGAAGCTGTTTATGCATCGATTGACGGCGTACTCAGAGGAATCATACGCGACGGATATAACGTGAAAAAGGGTATGAAAATAGCAGATATAGATCCCAGAACAGAACAGGTAAATAATTGTACAACTATTTCAGATAAGGCAAGATGTATTGCCGGAAGCGTGCTGGAAATAATTATTGAACGGAGAGAGCTATGGGAATGAACCATTTTGATGAAAACGGAAATGCAGTTATGGTAGATGTTTCTCAAAAAAAAGAAACTGAAAGAATTGCTGTCGCTGAAGGTGTAATTACAATGAATGAGGAAGCTTTTTCAGCGGCGGTGAATAGAACTGCTAAAAAAGGAGATGTGTTTGCAGTAGCACAGGTTGCCGGGATAATGGGAGCTAAACGTACATTTGAAATGATACCAATGTGTCATATACTCATGCTAACATCGTGTAAAATAGAGTTTGAGACAGGAAATAATAGTATAAAAGCAATCTGCACTGTCAAAACCAGCGGAAAAACCGGAGTTGAAATGGAGGCACTTAATGGTGTAAGTACAGCATTGCTTACTATTTATGACATGCTCAAAGCATTAGACCGTTCAATGGAAATAAAAAATATAAGACTTTTGGAAAAGGACGGAGGAAAGTCCGGGAGATATGTCAGAACTTAAAGATAGATTTGGCAGAAAGATTGATTATTTGCGCATAAGTGTTACAGACAAATGCAATTTAAATTGTAAATATTGTGCCCCTCAAAAAAGCGGGCATAAAATAATGAATGAGTATGAGATCGTAAAGGCAGCAAAGCTTTTTGGCAATGCAGGTATATCACGTTTTAAAATAACCGGAGGAGAACCGCTTTTAAGAGACGATATAGGAAGAATTTTAAAAGGGATTCGTTCTTTTGCAAAATCGCTTACAATTACGACCAATGGAATATTGCTTGATGAAAGGGATATATCTGCGGTCGATTCTGTAAATATAAGTCTTGATACACTGGACCCGAAACGCTATGCGATGCTTACCGGGGTTGATATGCTTGACAGGGTGTTGAGAAATATCCGTGAATGCAATAAAGAGATCCATATAAATTGTATTCCCATGTACGGGGTTAATGAGGATGAGCTGCATAAAATAGCCATGCTGGCAGGGGACAGCAGAATATATGTCAGATTTATAGAGCTTATGCCGTCAGGAAAAGCAAGGGACATGAAAGCTATACCTAATAAACATGTAATGAATATTATTCAAACCCATATAGGAAAGCTTGTTCCGGAGAACAGTGCAGGAAATGGTCCGGCGGTGTATTACCATGCGGATGGACTAAGAGGGAAAATAGGTTTTATAAGCGCGGTAACGGAATGCTTTTGTAAGCAGTGCAATAGGATAAGGTTAAGCTCTGACTGCCATCTTAGATTGTGCCTGCATCATAAAGAAAGCTATGATATATATCCGCTCCTTAAAATGCAGCCGGAAAAGGCTGTTGAGGAAATAAGAAGGCTTATCGAAAAAAAGCCGGGAGATCATGCAGGGTTTAAGGATAATGGTGTGGAAGGTCTTTGGAATATAGGAGGTTAACGTGAATAAATTCAAAGCCGGAATTATAACAGTAAGCGATAGATGCTCAAAAGGAATTTATGAAGATAAAAGCGGTCCGGAGATACGGCGTATTCTTGCGGAAAACGGATATGAAATATGCGATTTAAAGATAGTGTCTGATGATATTGATGAAATAAAGACTGCTATTTCGGATATGTGCGGACAAACGGAGCTTATCATAACAACCGGCGGTACGGGACTGTCGCCGCGTGACAACACTCCTGAAGCGACCATGGAAATAGCCGAAAAAAATGTGCCGGGAATATCCGAAGCTATACGTATAAAATCTATGCAGATAACCAACAGAGCGATGCTTGGCAGAGGTGTGTCAGTTATAAGGGATAATACTCTTATTATAAATCTTCCCGGAAGTGTGAAGGCAGTAAGGGAAAGTCTTGAATTTATTATAGATGTACTGCCTCATGCACTTAGTGTACTTGGCGGAAAGGTAGAGGACTGCGGAAGATGATTTATTTGGATAATGCGGCGACAACACTTATAAAACCTGATGGAGTGGCGCTTGCCGTATATAATGCAGTAAATACTTTGGGAAACAGCGGACGCGGCGCCGGAGAGCCGGCATTGAAGGCATCTGAAATAATATATGAAACCCGTGAGATGCTGTGCCGTTTGTTTAACGGAGATTCGCCAAAACAGCTAGTGTTTGCATTAAATGCTACGGATGCACTTAATATTGCAATAAACGGTATTTTTGATCATAAAACGCATATAATAACTACAGCGGCGGAGCATAATAGCGTCCTGCGCCCGGTATATGCGTTGGGAAATTATACTATAGTTCCTTGTAAAGGCAACGGAAATATTGATTATGATTTTATGGAAAAATCGGTGAGAGCGGATACCCGCGGGATTGTCTGCACTCATTGCTCTAATCTAACGGGAAATATTACGGATATAGAAAGAGTATCGGATATATGCAAAAGACATGGACTGGTGTTTATACTTGATATAGCTCAAAGCGCCGGTGCATTGGATATAGATATGCAGAAGTACGGGATAGATGTAGTATGCTTCACAGGTCATAAGCTGCTTTACGGCGTTCAGGGAACAGGCGGGTTGTGCGTTAAAAATAGTATAAATATACGCCCGATGAGACGTGGCGGCAGCGGAGTCAGGACATTTGACAAAGAGCATCCGGATACAATGCCTACTGCTCTTGAGGCGGGGACACTTAATGCTCACGGTATCGCGGGACTGCATGAAGGGACAGCTTTTGTATTAAATGAAGGGACACGAAATATTCATAGCCGTATAGAAAAACTCACAAGGCTTTTTTATGATGGAATAAAGGCACTTAAGGGAATTGAGATATACGGTGATTTTTCGGGTGATCACGGTGGAATAGTGTCGATCAATTTTAAAGGGATAAGCTCAGATGTGGCATCATGTATCCTTGAAGAGGAATATGGTATAATAACACGCTCCGGCGGACATTGTGCACCGCTTATGCACGAATTTTTGGGGACACGAAATCAAGGCGCAGTGCGTTTCAGCTTTTCTTATTTTAATACCGAGGAGGAAGTGAAAACGTCGGTTAAGGCGGTGAGTGAGATTGAGGAATCTTTACGATGAACTGGGATTAAAGCATGGTGATGTATGCGCGTTTATAGGCGGAGGAGGAAAGACATCGCTTATTTTTGAGATTGCCGGTTCAGGCAGAGCGAAAACTCTTGTTACTACAACTACAAAGATGTATGTTCCGGAATGTGGATTTTTTGAACCTGACGAAAAAATAATCTTAAAAGACGGATTTGCTGTAGCGGCAAGGCGTTTTAATGATGAAAAGATACAGGGCATCAGTGATGAGGAAAGAATAAATGCAGCGAAGAATTTTGAACTTACGCTTATAGAGGCAGACGGATCAAAGCGCAAACCGCTTAAGATACCAAATGACACTGAACCGGTAGTTCCCGATGATACAAGCCGTATTGTATGCGTTGCCGGAATGGATGCGCTGAATAAAAAAATTGGTGACGTATGCTTTAGATATTCGCTTGCGGGGCTTGATCCGGAGAGTTATGTGGATCATAAAACCATGGCGTGGATAATCAATAAAATGTGCAAGAATTATAAATGCAGCATTGTTCTCAATAAGGCGGACGGCCCGGAGGAATACATAGAAGCGCAGCGTGTAGCAATGCTTTTGAACAGGGAGGTAATAATATGGAGTACAAGAACTCATTACGGGAAGCTGTGATTTTTGGAGGGGGACATGTCTCTTTGGCAACTGCCAAGCTCCTGGAATTTATCGGGTTTCGTGTCACTGTTGCGGATGACAGGACTGAGTTTGCAAATGTGGAGCGGTTTAGTATGGCGGATAAGGTCATATGTGCACCGTTTGAAAAAGCTGTAAATTATGATTATCCCGAAAATGCGGTATTTATAATAATGACAAGGGGACATGAAAATGACTATATATGTCTGAAAGCGCTGCTTGATAAAAAAAGCGGATATATAGGAATGATAGGCAGCAAAAAAAAGGTTAAGGCGATATTTGATCTGCTGTCAAAGGACGGAGTGTCCGAGGAAAAAATAAAGGAAATACATGCTCCCATAGGGCTTGAAATAGGAGCAAAGACACCTGAGGAAATAGCCGTTTCTATAGCCGCGCAACTTTTGTCATTGGGAATATGCAGCAGAGATTACAGCGCGGTGGATGAAGCAGTCAAGAATGGCGGAGTGCTTGTGACGGTCATTGAAAAAAGCGGATTCGCACCATGTGAAATTGGAAGCCGAATGGCGGTAAACGGTGATAAGGTCATAGGTACCGTAGGCGGCGGAGCTATGGAGCATGAGGCAATAGAAATTGCAAAAATAATGGAAGACAATATGACAAAGGAATTTGACCTTTCCGACGGAGAAGCCGGAAGCTCCGGTGCAGTATGCGGAGGAAAAGTCGTAATGCGGTTTGAGAGGATAAGCAGATGAAAATTGGAGCGGTGCTGCTTTGTTCAGGTACAAGCAGCAGGATGGGAAAAGAAAACAAACTCATGATGGAGATCAATGGAGTAGAGATGTATAAGTACGCAGTCAAAATTGCGGACGAGCTTCCTTTTTTTAAACGGGTGACGGTTACAGGATATAAAGAAATTTCACCTTCAGGTCATGAGGTGATATATAATGGCGAGCCAGAACGTGGATTATCACTATCGGTAATGCTCGGTACGCTTGCCTGCCGTGAGTGTGACGGAATTATGTATTTTGTATGTGACCAGCCCGGGTTAAAGAGCGGAACGGTCAGAAAAATGATAGAAACTTTTTTGCATACAAATAAGATAATTGTTCCGGTATCCGGTGGAAAAAGAGGAAATCCGTGTATTTTTCCCAGGAGATATTTTGAGGAGCTTTCCAAGCTTTGCGGAGATAAAGGCGGACGGCGGGTCATAGAAAAACATATGGATGACGTGGAGTATGTCAGAGCGGAAGAGTATGAGCTTTTTGATATTGATACAGCGGAGGATATGGATGAGGCAGAAAAAATTATATACAATAATAGCCTTTGAAACTACGTATCAGGCAATAAAGTCGGAGAAGACTCTGAAGGGCAGCGGTGTTGAAGGAAGGCTTATTCCGCTTCCGCCTGAGATCGATGCGGGATGCGGGTTGGCGTACCGTTGTTCGGCAGCTATGAAGGATAATGCGGAGCGTATATTAAATCAAAATAGATGCGAGTTCAAAGCTTGTACAACTATGCTTTTATTTTAAATACTGCAAAATAGGGAATATAGGATTTAACGGAGAGCAAAATTACGGAAAAAGATAAGGAAAGATATCCTGTATATAAGGGAATTTAATTTTAATTTATAAAGTTACAAAAATTAAAATATTGTCAGAATTATCATAAAGTACAGAAAAATTAATTTAATTGAAAATATCACTTGCAATATACATAGAGTTTTGATATAATTATATTAGTAAATCTGTCGAATGACATAAAGGAGGAGAATAAAAATGCAGAATATTCCTAAGGTAAAAATAGGTATAGTTGCAGTAAGCCGTGACTGTTTTCCTGAATCACTTTCAGTTTCAAGAAGAGAGGCGCTTATAAAGGCTTATAAGGAAAAATATGATGAAAGCGATATTTATGAATGTCCGATTTGTATCGTTGAAAGTGAGATACATATGCAGCAGGCCTTGGCTGATATAAAGAAGCATGGATGTAATGCTTTGTGCGTATATCTCGGAAACTTCGGACCGGAAATTTCGGAGACAATGCTTGCACAGCAGTTTGACGGACCTAAGATGTTTGTTGCTGCGGCTGAGGAAAATATCGGATGTCTTTCAGATGACAGAGGCGATGCGTACTGCGGTATGCTTAATGCAAGCTATAACCTTAAGCTCAGAGGTACACGTGCATATATTCCGGAATATCCGGTAGGAACGGCGGAGGAATGCGCTGATATGATTAATGAATTTGTTCCGATTGCAAGAGCTGTTATCGGATTAAAGGATCTCAAGATCATATCATTCGGACCGCGTCCGCTTAACTTTATGGCATGCAATGCGCCTATTGCTCAGCTTTATAAGCTCGGTGTTGAAATCGAAGAAAATTCAGAGCTTGACTTGTTTGAGGCATTTAACAAGCATGAAGGTGATGCAAGAATCCCTGAGGTCGTTGCAGATATGGAGAAGGAGCTCGGCGCCGGTAACATGAAGCCTGAAGTTCTTCCTAAGCTTGCTCAGTACGAGATCACACTTCTTGACTGGATCGAAGAGCATAAAGGTTCAAAGAGCTATGTAGCTGTAGCAGGCAAGTGCTGGCCGGCATTCCAGACACAGTTCGGTTTCGTTCCGTGTTATGTAAACAGCCGTCTTACAGGCAAAGGTATTCCTGTATCATGTGAGGTTGATATTTATGGATGTCTCAGCGAGTATATTGGTACATGCGTAAGCAATGATGCCGTAACGCTTCTCGATATTAATAATTCAGTTCCGGCTGATATGTTTGAGCAGGATATTAAGGGTAAATTCGATTATACTCATAAGGATACGTTCATGGGCTTCCATTGCGGAAATACATGCTCATCAAAGCTGGCTGCATGCTCGATGAAGTATCAGAAGATTATGGCAAGAAGTCTTCCGGTAGAGGTTACAAACGGTACTCTTGAGGGAGATATCGCGCCGGGAGATATTACATTCTTCCGTTTGCAGAGCACATCGGACTGCAAGCTCAGAGGTTATATCGCTAACGGTGAGATTCTTCCTGTTGCTACTCGTTCATTCGGTTCGATCGGTGTTTTTGCTATTCCGGAGATGGGACGTTTCTATCGTCATGTTCTTATTGAAAAGAATTATCCGCATCACGGCGCCGTTGCATTCGGACATCACGGAAAGGCTCTTTATGAGGTATTCAAGTATATCGGTGTACCGGTAGAGGAGATTGGATTTAATCAGCCTAAGGGAATGAGATATCCTACAGAAAATCCATGGGGTTGATTGTCTAAGTTACATAAGACTAAAAATTTTTTATAAAGGCGGAGCCTGAAAAAGGGCTTCGCCTTGTATTTTTCTTACAAAAATCCATAAATTTATTTATACATATTGCATAAAGCATAGATTTATAGTATAATTTAATGTGATTATAAAATAGTAATAGCATTTGAAAGGACGAATACAGAATGGAATACTCTCAGATGAGCAAAGATGAATTGAAGGCGCTTCGTGAAGAAGAGTTAAAAAAGTATAAGGAGCTTCAGGGTATGGGGCTTAATCTTAATATGGCAAGAGGTAAGCCGGGAAAAGATCAGCTTGATTTATCCATGGGGCTTCTTTCGGCCGTCACAGAAAAGGATGCGATGGTTGGAGAGGATGGAATGGATTTCCGCAATTATGGTATTGTAACGGGTATAAAGGAATGCAAAGAGCTTCTTGCGCCTATGATTGAAAGCCCGGCAGAGAACATAATCGTATATGGAAACTCAAGCCTGAATATCATGTTTGATACTGTTTCACGCTCATATTCAAAGGGTGTTATGGGTTCGACACCGTGGTGCAAGCTTGATAAGGTAAAATTTTTATGTCCGGTTCCGGGATATGACAGACATTTTGGAGTTACGGAGTATTTCGGGATAGAAATGATAAATATTCCGATGGATGCAGATGGTCCGGATATGGATATGGTAGAGGAATATGTAAACAATGATCCGGCTGTAAAAGGTATATGGTGTGTACCTAAATATTCAAATCCGTCAGGAATCTCATATTCGGATGATGTAGTAAAGCGCTTGGCTGCATTAAAGCCCGCGGCAGAAGATTTCAGAATTTTCTGGGATAACGCTTACTGTATACATCACCTTTTTGATGATGATCAGGATAAAGTTCTTGATATAGCCGCTGAATGTGAAAAGGCGGGAAATCCTGATATGTACTATAAGTTTGCGTCGACTTCAAAGGTAACATTCCCGGGATCAGGTGTTGCCTGTATGGCATCGTCACAGGCAAATCTTGAATGGATAAAAAAGCAGCTTTCAATGCAGACAATAGGACATGATAAGCTCAATATGCTTCGTCATGTGAAATTCTTCGGAAATTTTGAAGGAATGCTTGAGCATATGAAGAAGCATGCTGCAATTCTGCGTCCGAAGTTTGCGGCAGTGCTGAAAACTCTTGAGGATGAGCTTGGCGCTACAGGAATAGCTCAATGGGAAAAGCCAAAGGGCGGATATTTTATAGGCTTCACAACAATGGATGGCTGTGCAAAACGAGTAGTTGAGCTTTGTAAAGAGGCAGGAGTTGTGCTTACGGATGCGGGTGCAACATATCCGTATGGAAAAGATCCTCATGATTCAAGTATAAGAATTGCGCCTACGTTCCCATCGGCACAGGAGCTTGAAAAAGCATGCGAAGTGTTTGTTACAAGCGTAAAGCTTGCTTCTATTGACAAGCTGCTTGCCGAATAAGATTGATTTTCTTTATAATATCTGAATAAGAGGTAAGTAGCTCATATAACTGCTGGGTTGCTCGATTTTAGATATAGAACGGACAGAACTCACCCGAAGGTGTACTTTGTGTACATCGAGTGGTGAGTTCTGTCCGTAGTTTAAAGGCCTTTACAGCCTTTAAACGCCCTGCGCTAAAAGCGACAGCCCTATTTCATAATCTCTTTTGCTCTCATCGATATTTTATACAGCATATTCATTGCTTCTATTGGAGTAAAGGTCGTTGCATCCATATCGCTAAGCTCCTTTACAAGCGCCTTTGCTTCTCCGTCAGTAAAATCAATTTGTTCTTTATCTGCGGTTTCTTTTTTTTCATGTTTATAAGCAGAGCGCAAATCATCATTTTCAACTTTTTTTAGAATTTTCTTTGCACGGGTTATTACTTCTTTGGGGATACCTGCCAGTGCCGCTACTTCTATACCATAGCTGTCATCTGTTCCGCCTCTTATTATTTTTCTTAAAAATGTTATATCATCGCCGCGCTTTTTTACAGCTACCGAATAATTCTTTACTCCTTCAAGCTGATTTTCCAGCTCCGTCAGCTCATGGTAATGAGTTGCAAAAAGGGTTTTCGCGCCTATTTTGCGTTTATTCTGGACATATTCGGCCACTGCCCATGCAATAGAAAGACCGTCAAAAGTACTTGTTCCGCGTCCTATTTCATCAAGTATAATGAGACTGTGTTTAGTGGCATTCTTTAGTATATTGCTTACCTCGTTCATTTCAAGCATAAATGTACTTTGTCCGGAGGCTATATCGTCAGATGCGCCGACCCTTGTAAAGATTTTATCGACCACACCTATCAATGCTTTTTTTGCAGGAACAAAGCTGCCTATCTGTGCCATAAGAACAATAATTGCTACTTGCCGCATATATGTTGATTTTCCTGCCATATTCGGTCCTGTTATTATCAACAGACGATCATCTTCTTCATTCAGGAAGGTATCGTTCGGAACAAACATAAAATCTTTACTCATCTTTTCAACAACCGGATGCCTGCCCTCTTCTATATCTATAACGCCGCTGCTGACAACCTCAGGCATAGAATATCCGTTTTTATAGGCGGTTTCAGCAAGGGAGCAGAGCGCATCGGTAACAGCAATTATGTCCGAAGCCTTTTTTAGGCGTTCGATTGATTTTACGATCTCCTGCCTTATCTGCTCAAATATATATGCTTCAAGAGCCAAGACTTTTTCAGAAGCACCCAGTATAGTATTTTCAACTTCTTTAAGCTCCTGTGTTATATATCTTTCGCAATTGGCAAGCGTTTGTTTCCTTATATATCTGTCAGGAACCATATTCATATATGATTTGGTTACTTCTATAAAATATCCGAAAACTTTGTTATAGCCTATCTTCAGCTTTGGGATACCGGTTTTTTCCTTTTCCTCCGCTTCTATTCGCTTTAACCATTCGCCGCCGTTATCTTTCGCTTCTCTGAGCCTGTCTATTTCTTCGTTGTATCCGTCTTTTATCACATTACCATCTCTTAGAAGAGAAGGTGCGTCATCGCTTATTGAGTTTTCCAAAAGCTCACGAACGTCTTCAAGTCTGTCAAAGCCCTTACTCATTTTTGAAAGCAGCGGGGAAGTCGTTGCGCTTAGCTGATAATCAAGCTCCGGAAGCTTTATAAGAGTATTTTTCAGCGCCACAAGATCTTTGGGGGTAGCTGTGCCTAAGGAAAGACGGCTTATTATTCGTGAAATATCATAAGTTTCACCTAAAATCGTCCTAAGCTCATCGCGCAGAATAAGATTATCCGTAAGCTCTTTTACCGAATACAATCTGTTATTTATTTGCACGGTATTTAAAAGAGGTTTTTCCACCCACTGCTTTAGCATACGCGCACCCATTGAGGTCTTTGTATTGTCCAATACCCATAAGAGTGAGCCGCGTTTCGACTTGTCGCGCATGGTTTCCGTAATTTCAAGATTACGCCTTGTTGCCGCGTCAAGATCCATGTATTGCTCTATATCGTATACGTTAAGCTTATTGATATATGAAATGCTCGACTTTTGGGCATATTCAAGATAGGCAATAAGAGTCCCTACTGCTTTGACAGCACATGGCTTTGAAGCGATTCCCAGTTCAGCAATACTTTTTCCGAATTGCTCTGTAATTTTTCCTGAGTTATCTCCGCCAAAAAAGTCTTCATTATGTACTTCCGGACGAAGATGGAATTTAAGCTCCACATCCTTTGCGATTTCTGCGGCGGCATTTTCGTTTATAAGCAGCTCCTTTGGCTCATAACGTGCAATTTCATTAAGCGTCCCCGCGTAGCCGTCAACCTCCGTAGTATAAATTTCTCCCGTAGACACATCAGATACCGCAAAGCCGCTTACCCCCATTTCAGAGTACACAACAGCAAGATAATTATTTGATCTTTCATCGAGCAGCGCCTCGTCAATAACGGTTCCCGGAGTAATAACCCTTATAACATCTCTTTTTACTATGCCCTTGGCAAGCTTGGGATCTTCTACCTGCTCGCATATAGCCACCTTATATCCTTTGGCAATCAGCCTTTGTATATACATTGACGCCGCATGATATGGTATCCCGCACATTGGCGCTCGTTCACTCATACCGCAGTCTTTTCCGGTAAGTGTAAGCTCCAGCTCTTTTGAAACGGTGATAGCATCATCAAAAAACATCTCATAAAAATCTCCTAAGCGATAAAAGAGAACGCTGTCGGGATACTGATCCTTGGTTTCGAGATAATGACGCATCATCGGCGTCATTTCATTTTTTTTTGCCATATGATTTTCCTCTGTTTCTGTTTTTATTACTTTAAAAACCTATCTAAATTTATCAGAACTTTAAAAAGGACGCGCAGAGCACGCCCTTAAAATTATGTTTAATGGCAGCCGCCGCAGGTGCTGCAGTCATGTGTGCAGGCAGGATCCATACCTGTAATATAATAGTTCAGAATCTGATTTATCTGATTGACCATTGCGTCAAACTCGTTTTTCTTTTCAAGATAATTCTTTATAGCCGGAGATTTTTCGCAAAGCTCATCAAATGCCTCATTATTCTTTTTTATGGCATCCTCACGTGAAATTTTTCCGTTTTGCATATCTCTTGCAAGATTCATTCTGTTCATATTGAATTCCTGCATATACTTCTTTGCGTCAGCGTCAGCCTCCTGAGCAGCTTCTGCTGCCTTCATTTCCTTCATTTGGTCAGATTCCTGGATCATTTCTCCAAGCTCTCTTACTTTCTTAAATATATCCATTGCCTCCATGATAGTATCCCCTTTCATTTTATTCTCCATCCTCCGCAAGCTCACCGTTTAATGACCATGTGTGAGCCTGAGTGATCTTTACTTTTACATACTTGCCTATAAGCGAAACGTCACCCTTGAAATTTACTATTTTTGAACTGTCACAGCGTCCGCTTAAGACATTTTTGTCATTTTTGCTGGCTCCGTCAACAAGCACCTCTTCCACTCTTCCTACATATTCCTTATTCTTGCGTAGTGAAATTTCATTTTGTACTTCCAGAAGCCTTTCAAAATTTTTATGTATTTCTTCCTCTGTAAGTACAAAATCCAGCTTTGCCGCCGGAGTTCCCTCTCTCCTTGAATATATAAATGAAAATATATTATCAAATTCAACTTTTCTGAGGACATCGAGAGTTTCCTCAAAATCCTCATTTGTTTCTGTCGGGAATCCTACTATAACGTCTGTAGAAAGTGAAATTCCCGGTACCGCCTTCTTTACCTTTTCAATTTTATTAAGATATTCCTCTTTTGTATAGCGTCTGTTCATTTGTTTTAATATTCTGTCAGAGCCTGCCTGAAACGGAAGATGAAGCTGTTTGCAGACCTTATCGCAATCGCGTATGGCTTCTATGAGCTTGTCCGAAAGATCCTTTGGATGCGAGGTCATAAATCGTATGCGTTTTACTCCGTCTACAGCATTTACCATTCTCATAAGATCCGCGAAATCTATATCTTCATCGAGGTCCTTGCCGTATGAGTTTACATTTTGACCCAAAAGCGATATTTCGCTGCAGCCTTTGGATACAAGCTCTTTCACTTCATTGATAACAGCCTCCGGGCGCCTGCTTCTTTCGCGTCCTCTCACATAAGGCACTATACAGTACGAACAGAAATTATTGCAGCCATACATCACGCTTACCCACGCCTTGCTTACATCCTCACGCAGCATTGGGATATCTTCCGCAATCAATCCCTCACTGTCCTCTATATTAACGACCGTTTTATTACGGTGCATAGCCTCATACAAAAGCTCAGGCATTTGATAAAGCGCATGTGTTCCGAAAATGAGATCAACATGGTTATGGATCTTTTCTATCTTTTCCGTTATATGCGGCTGCTGAACCATACATCCGCAAACGGCGATAGTGACGTCCGGACGGGTCTCCTTCATATGCTTTAAGATTCCCAGTCTTCCAAATACCTTTTGTTCTGCATTTTCCCTTACCGCGCAGGTATTGTATATAATAAGATCCGCCTTGTTCTGATCATCTGTAAAATCAAATCCGGCTTCCTTCAGCATTCCTCTTATGCGTTCGGTGTCGTTTTCGTTTTGCTGACAGCCGTAGGTTTCCGTAAGCGCAAGTCTTGTGCGTCCGTTTTTTACCGCAAAATTATTGTTGTCCTCACGCAGCTTCATAATAAAGCTGCGCTGTATCTGCATTTGTTCTTCACTGACAGTTCTTGCCATGTTATAGAAAATCCTTTCCTTTTTAAAATTCGTAATCTACAACTCGTCTTTCCGAGACATTCGGGCGCACATAATTTGCTCCGACAGCCTTATGATCCGGATGGTTCTGATATGCGTTTAAATCGTCTACTGTTTCAAATACGCTTTCAAGCACAATATCTGAAGCGGATTCGGTTTCATTAAAATTGATTCCTACATGTATTTCTTTTATATAGCTTATTTTATCTTTTAACGCTTCAAGATTTTTCTTTATAGCCATTGCTTTATCCTTTTTATCGGGAGTATCGGCCATTTTCCATAATACAATATGTTTTATCATTACTAAAACAACATTCCTTTCCTTTTATCTGCTATACACACTATGATGCTATTGTGCTATTATATCACTATTAAAGCAAAATTTCAATAGTATATATGTAAATTTTTAATTAATCATGCCTAAAGTATTTTTATACATGATAAGAAAATAGATTATAAATTTTGCGTTGCAAAAGAAGTGTCGTTATGTTATAATATATACAGTTCATATATGGGAGGAAATAAGATGGACAATACCCAGAAATTTGATGACAAAGCTGAGTTTTATGAAAATTCCAGACCGGGTTATCCGGAAAAAGCGGTTAATGATATTATTAAGAGGTGTAATCTTGATAGTGAATCGGTAATAGCAGATATAGGTTCAGGAACAGGGAAGCTGTCGCGCTGCTTTTTTTCCATTGTAAAAAAGATATACTGTATTGAACCCAATAACAGTATGAGATCAGCCGCTGAAAAACATTTTTATAAATATAAAAGCTTTGTATCCGTAAACGGCGCAGCTGAAAATACTACAATTAAGGATCATTGTGCCGATCTTATTACTGCAGCACAGTCTTTCCATTGGTTTGACACAGAAAAATTTAAGGCTGAATGCGTGCGGATAGGTAAGCCTAATGCAGCGGCGGCTCTTATATGGAATTTCCGAGACCCGGAAAGCGATATTACGCGTGAAAATGCGGAACTTTTTAAGAGATTTTGCCCTGATTTTACTGGATTCAGCGGCGGAGCAGCGTTTGATAAATCAAAAATAGAGGAGTTTTTTACAAAAGGCTATGAAAAGCTTGAATACGATAATCCTCTTAAGTATTCTGAGCATAGTTTTATTGAACGAGCTTTATCCGCGTCATACTCGCTTAAACCGAATGATAAAAATTTTAAAGAATATATAAATTCGCTGCGTGATTTGTTTTTTAAATATTCTTCGGATGGTATAGTTACAGTTCCTAATATTACAAATGTATATATTGGCGAAATATAGCTGTATGACAGGTGTTTTACTTAACTGCTTATCGGGAGGCGGGAATCTATTAATTAGCTATATAATCTTCAGCCAAAACATGGATAGTGCAGCGATGCGTTCTTTAAATGGTATGGTCATATTTCTTGCTGAATATATAAAAAGGGGCGGATATTTCCGTTAAGGAGCATATCCGCCGCTCTTATCAGTTCAGTTCAAATTCTACCGCGTTATCATAATCCAATTTAAATGAATGATCAACAAATGTTCCTATTGTAGTAAAGCGTTTTTTTAGATTTTCCGCTTTTGCGCTTTCCGGAATAGGCAGTCTTTTGCCGTTTTCATCAATTCCGTCGTAATATATGCACGCTGTGTAGGAATTATCTTTATAATTTACCCTTGTATCATTCATCCAATTTAATTTACTCTCGAGTCCTTCGATGTTGTTTCCTTCGTCGTCGAGTATTATTGTGGCAGGATTGTATCTTACAAAACCATCCTTATAATAATCTATTTCGACCCTTCCATCGCTTATCCTTATATCTGTAATAACGATCTTTCCGTAATCGCTTATTTTAAAGGTTATTGGATATTTACCTATTTTCTGAGTAAGCATTTCCGGTTCGTCATATTGAGGAATGTTAATTACCGGAATAAGCTTGAACTTCTTAGTGTTGATATCCGCCTTTAAAAATTCAAATGCGTTTAAAGAGCTTCCGTCAATATTCATGCTGTAGCCGCTATTAAGTATATCAAGTGACCTACCGCTGTCGTCAAACAGAGCAAAATTATCTATACTCCTTAAAACGGATTCATATTCATCTTTAGTCTCTACAGGCTTTGTGCTCAAAACGATTTGATTGCCGAATGGCGATATAACGATTTTATCTATATGTACACTGCTTTTTGGAATATCTTTATTAATTTCCTTTACAATACTTTCTTGCTTTATGCTGTTTTTATTTGCCGTTATAGATATGTACAGCATTTTCGACTTATCCTCATCGCTTATATCAAGATATTCGTTATATAGATAATTGTGGATTGGATCATCTTCAATTAAATAATCGGCGTATGAATACATTTCAAACTTAAAGCTTTCGGGGACTTCCATTGATGAGACGTTAAGCTTAAGCACGCCTTTAAATGTACCTTCATCAACAAGATATCCTTCTTCTTTTTGATTATTTCCGTCTATCAATTTTCCGTTTATCCTGCAGTCGAACCATGGATAATATTCGTCGTTAATTTTTCCGTTATCGGCGGTAATAGTATAGAATACATGAAGAAAATTATCATCGGTCGCAAGATTGTCAAGCGTTAAGGTATAGCCGTCTTTGCTTGCCGACACCCCTATTTCCTCATTATGGGCGCTCAAAGCTTCATAGCTTGTGACCTCATAAGCTTCGCTGCTGTTAAAATATGAGATTACATTTTCTATTACCTCCATTCCTGCGGGAGATGCAGCTAATGCCGTTGTCACAAACACTGTTGTTAAAGCCGCGGCGATCATGACTGTTTTAAATATTTTCTGTTTCATATACATTCTCCTTTCAGTGAGGTCGGCATTGAGTATGTCATTAACATTGTCTCGTATTTTCTTGTGATCAACCGCACAATCATCATACGGAAGACCTAATTCTTTACTAAGAAATTCCAGTCTTTTATTCATTTGCCGTCCCTCCTTTTAAAATTATTTCTCTAAGCTTCTTTCTTCCTCTTGAAAGTCTTGTTTTGACTGCTGAAACGCTCATGCCCATTGCCATTGATATTTGAGATATTCTTTCTTCATAATAGTAGTAGCGAAAAAATATTTCATTATCCGGTTCTCCCAGAGATGCTATTAGATCGGCCATTGAACGCTGGCTTTCTTTATGTTCAAAGTTTTCCTCTATAGTGTTTACGCTGGCCGTATTTTCATCGAGCTCGTAATGTATATATGCCTTTCGGAGCTTATTTTTAGCAATATTCCTTGCTGTCGCTCCTAAATATGTACGGATATTGCCTTTCTGAATGTCTAAATTGCCGGAATGTTTCCATAACGAAACAAATGTGTCGGATACAGCTTCTTCTATATCCTCTTTAGTCATAGAGCTGCCTATTACGTTGTATACTATAGCGCTTACATATGGAGTATAGATTTCTATTATTTTTTCAAGAGTTCCGCGCTTTCTCTTTTTTAATCCGTCAATCAGCTTCTTTTCATCCGACAATCCTCAAAACCTCCCTAAAGGGACTATTTCCCAGAAAATTTAAATAACGTTATTTATCTCGTACATTATTATATACACCAAAATATCGGAAAAGGTTGCAAAAATAAAAAAAAGAGAGGATTTACCTCTCAATTTTTTTCATTTCTGAAAATAATAAGTTTTCAGTCTCACGCGCTCTTTTTATAACTTCTATGTTTGTCATATCATAGTTTTTTGATTCTAAAAATTTATCAAATTGTTTGCGTAATTCTTCAATTTTCGTACAATTCATGGGCAATCCCCTTTCCTTATGTAATTTATACCATTATTTTACATCATTTTTCTGCTATTGTCAACAGTTTTAGTGTTTTTTATTAAATCTTTCGCATACCATGATATGACAAAATGTGACATTACCGGTTAATTTTAAATTTGCGCGTAAATATGATAAAGCATACAACCGATAGAATTATACCTATACATGCAACAAGCTGTGAAATTGCGAGCATATTCGGTATTACATATAAAATGAATGAAGAATTTCTCATTCCCTCCAGGAATAATCTTCCCACTGAGTACCACAGAATATAGAAGCATATAACCTGTCCGTTAGCTGTTTTTTTGTTTCTGAAGCATACGATAATGATAAATCCGAGCAGATTCCAGAGTGATTCATATAAAAACAGCGGATGAACGGGAGGGTTGCCGTTTATAGACATACCCCAAGGCAGGGAGGTTTCTCTTCCGAAAACCTCTGCGTTTACGAAATTACCCCATCTGCCGATAAGCTGTCCTATAAGCAGTCCCGGACAGCATACGTCAAATACATTCAATACATTTAAATTCTTTATTTTGCAGTAAATAGCGGTAGAAATAAAAGCGCCGATAATTCCTCCATAAATGGCAAGACCACCGTTCCAAATTTTAAATACGTCCCAGAATGAGTCGAATTCATCAAGAGAGAACAACACATAATACAGACGTGCACCTATAATTCCGGCTATTAATCCGAACATTGCTATGTCATATACGTTATCAGGGTTGACTCCTCTCTTGCGGCAGGTTTTTAAAACGAACAGAGCTCCGAGAATAAAGCCCGTAAGTATTATAAGTGCGTACCAATATATTTCCTTGCCTCCGATATGAAAGGCTACCGGATCTATTTCCATGTTAAGTCCAAGCTTTGGGAATGCTATTGTATTCATTATTATTTCCTCCTATAGTTATATATTTTTCATCGAAAGCGATATGCGTTTTTTGGCGGGATCTACTTCAAGAACCTTTACCTTCACTACGTCTCCGACAGAAAGTACATCGGTGGGGTGCTTTATATACCGGTCGCATATCTGTGATATATGCACAAGACCGTCCTGATGAACGCCTATATCGACAAACGCGCCGAAATCTATAACGTTTCTTACTGTTCCGGTCAAAATCATATCAGGCTTGAGATCTTCCATAGAAAGAATATCGCTTCTCAAAACAGGCTGCGGAAGTTCATCACGTGGATCACGTCCTCTTTTCAGCAGGCTGTCGGCAATATCTTTGAGAGTTATTTCTCCTATCCCTAATTTATCGGTCAGATCATGCAGATCAAGCTTTTTCATGCGTTCTTTAATATCGGAAATATTTCCGTTTATAACATCATTTTCTGTATAACCCAATTCGTTAAGGAGTTTTTCAGCGGCTTTATAGCTTTCCGGATGTACAGATGTATTATCAAGCACGTTGTCACCGTCCGCTATTCTCAAAAATCCGGCGCACTGCTCAAAAGCTTTATTTCCAAGCTTCGGAACCTTGAGCAGCTCGCGCCGCGACTGAAAACGTCCGTGTTCTTCACGGTAAACAGCTATATTCTTTGCTACAGTTTTGTTTATTCCCGCTATATATGACAGCAGTGACGGAGATGCGGTATTAAGATCAACTCCAACGCTGTTTACACAGCTTTCTACCACTCCTCCCAATGCTTCGCCAAGACGCTTTTGGTTCATATCATGCTGATATTGTCCGACTCCGATCGATTTGGGATCGATCTTAACCAGCTCCGCAAGCGGATCCTGCACGCGGCGGGCTATTGAAACTGCGCTCCTTAGCGCAACATCATACTGAGGAAACTCTTCAGATGCAAGCTTTGAAGCGCTGTATACCGATGCACCCGCTTCGTTTGTCATGACATAACATACCTTTTGCGGCAATTCTTTAATGAGCTCCGCTATAAATATTTCTGATTCCTTAGACGCCGTTCCGTTTCCTATTGAAATCAGGTCTACATGGTTGCGGTCTATCATATCTTTAAGGATCTTTTTTGCCTTATCCTTATCATGGTTTGGCAGTGTACAATAAACGATTCCGGTATCGAGCACCTTTCCCGTTTCGTCAACAACCGCTGTTTTGCAGCCTGTGCGGTATCCCGGATCAAAGCCGAGAACAATATGGTTTCTTACCGGAGGCTGTAGCAGCAGGCCGGATAAATTTTGGCTAAATACCTTTATCGATGCTTCCTGAGCTTCTTCTGTCATAAGGGAGCGTATTTCGTTTTCGACCGATGGAGCTATAAGGCGCTTATATGAATCAGCGATAGCAGTGCGGACGTATTCGGAGGTTATGGATTCTTTTTTGGGGATAAGCTCTCTTTCAAGATAATTGAGGATTTTTTGTTCATCCATATCAAAGCTTACCCGCAGAAAGCCTTCTTTTTCACCCCTGTTTACAGCCAAAAGCCGATGATGTGCGAGCTTCTTTAAAGGCTCGGAAAAATTATAGTACAGTCTGTAAACACTGTCCTCATCCTTTGCTGCTTTTGTTACGATATTTGCCTCGCGGCGTGTTACCTCTTTTATATGCTTGCGGAAATTGGCATTATCACTTATTTCTTCGGCTATTATATCCATTGCTCCATTTAAAGCGTCTTGCTCATTTTCCACACCTTTTTCCTTATCTATGTATTTTTGTGCATATTCAGTCATACTCCCATTAAATATATCCTGTTTGAGTATCAGCTTTGCAAGCGGCTCGAGTCCGCGTTCACGTGCGATTATTGCGCGGGTGCGGCGCTTTGGGCGATACGGACGATATATATCCTCAAGCTCAGATACTGTTTTTGCCTCTGATATGTCATGAATCAATTCGTCGGTGAGCTTTCCCTGTTCATCTATAAGGCGGGTGACTTCTGATTTTCTATCCTCAAGAGAGCGCAGCGCCGATAGCCTGTCAGAAAGTGTACGCAGGATCTCGTCGTCCAGTGAACCGGTCCTTTCTTTTCTGTAACGCGCTATGAATGGAATTGTATTGCCATCATCTATAAGCTCAATGGTATTTTCGATTTGCCATTTCTTAAGAGAAAATTCTTCTGTTAAAATATCAATTATTTTTTCGTTTAAATTACCCATATTTTAGTGTCCTCCAAATAATTAAGAAAATGTTACAGAAGTTTGTAACAGTTTTGTAATGATAATTTAAGAAAAATGTTCACAAATTAATAAATTTGTGATAAAAAATCAGGCAAAATCGTATATTTACAAATAAAAATGTAAAAAAATGTTATTCGGAGCCTGATTTCCCATAAATCCATCTGAATTATTATACCTCTTTTTTTTGGATTTTACAAGGAATTTTTAGCGATTTTAAAAATAATAAAAAAAATTGAAAAAAATTAAAAAAATTTTTAAAAAAGATATTGCGTTTTCCTCCGATTTAGAGTAAAATAGATAAGTAAGGAGTAAAATGGAGCGGTTTGGAGTGATTTTGAATAAAATTGTTACGGCCGCACATAGAAGATGTCCGTGCAGATATTATAGACGGGGGTGAGTATGCAGTGACATTTTTTGTGGATGAATATCCCAGACAAATAGATGAAAGCGGAAGGCTCATCTTGCCGTCAAAAATCCGAAAAGAAATAGGTTCCACTGTATACATAACACAGTCTCCGTCAGAACGGTGTCTTCATCTCTACACAGAAGAAGGCTGGGAAGATATAGCAACAAAGGTAAAGCAGCTGCCAACGGCGACAGATCGCAACGCGGCGGCTTTTGTTCGTGTATTTTTCGGAAAGGCGTCCTCTGTAAAGGTGGACAAGCAGGGAAGGATAGCAATTGCATCAAGACTCCTGAAGTATGCGCAGCTGAAAAAAGATGTGGTTTTGGTAGGCGCAAATACACGCTTGGAGCTTTGGGACAGTGAAATGTGGGAAGAATACCAGAATGGACTGTCGGACGATATTATGATGGATGGAATACTTAAATACGGACTTAATATATAGAAAGCGGAACAGGAATGGAATTTAAACATATTTCAGTACTTTTGGAAGAAAGCGTTAAAGCTCTTGATATCAAAGAGGATGGGGTTTATGTTGACGGAACGCTTGGAGGAGGAGGACATTCGTACAGAATTTTGGCGCAGTGTCCCAAAACTGCTCTTATAGGCATCGACAGAGATCCCGAAGCGATAGAAGCGGCAAAAAAACGTCTGAATGAATTTAGCGGCAGAGTTACTTTTGTAAATAGGAATTTCAGTGAGATAAAGGATATATTAAATGAACTTGGAATTGAGTTTATAAACGGTGCGGTATTGGATCTGGGCGTAAGCTCATATCAGCTGGACAATGCCGGCAGGGGATTTTCATATATGAATAATGCACCGCTGGATATGAGAATGAACAGAAGTGATGATTTAAGCGCGTATGACGTTATAAACAGATACAGTTTGGATGAACTTACACGTATCTTTTTTGAATACGGTGAAGAAAAATGGTCAAGAAGAATAGCCGATTTTATAGTCCGGGAAAGGGAGAAAAAGCCGATTGAAACAACTTTTGAGCTTGTGGACATAATAAAGGCGGCAATTCCAAAGAAAGCCAGGCTTGACGGAGGACATCCTGCAAAAAGAATTTTTCAGGCTGTGCGCATAGAAGTAAACGGAGAACTGAGGATACTTGAGACTGCGATCAAAGATTTTATAGATGTGCTTGCTCCGGGGGGAAGGCTTGCCGTCATAACATTTCATTCGTTGGAGGACAGGATAGTAAAGCAAACCTTTGCGGCTTTGGCGAAGGGGTGTACATGTCCTAAGGAGTTTCCGGTATGCGTATGCGGGAAAAAGCCTCAGATAAGGCTTTTGACGAGAAAGCCGATCGAGCCAGGTAAAGAAGAAATAGAAAATAATTCCCGCTCAAAGAGCGCAAAGCTGCGCGTGGCGGAAAAGCTGTAAGGAGAGTAAACTGTGGAATATTATGGCAATCTTGCATATAAGGATTATTCACCGCAGAAAACACAAAGACCAATATCAACACATAAGAATACTAAAACAGTAAAGAGGAATCATAAACAGATGGCAAATAAAATGAGAAATCTTCGCCGTATATGTGCTATACTGGTACTGGCTGTGTCAGCCGGATTTATGATTTCCCAATTTGTTGCCGTACACGAGACCAGACAGCAGGTAGAGGATCTTAAGGTTCAGCTTGCAAAAGAGGAGGCGAATACCTCTCAGAAGGTGTTCGATCTGGAATCAAGCGTGGATTTATCTGAAATTGAGGATGAGGCGTATACAAGGCTTGGGATGCAGCGTCCGGAGAAATATCAGACAATATACATAAATGTACCGAGAGATGATGTGACGGATGCTACGGCAGGAGATGTAGAGGGCTTTGTAAATTCGGTAAAAGCTTTTTTTGCCGGAATAGGCGCTCATATTGTGGAAATGTTCAGCATAAAATAGTATAGGGCTGCATTCAGAAGAAGCACAGCAGGCTTCTCCGGCGGCATATATCAAAAAAAGGAATGAATAGTTAATGGCTAAACCATCACTGAATAAAATCAGAAAGCGTATGCTGGTAATGACCGGTATTATAATTGCTGCCTTGGGATTGCTGGTTGTCAGAATGGCGTACTGGCAAATCATCAGAGGCGAGGAAATGAGTACCAAAGCAAAGAATCAGCAGCAGAGTGATGATGTTGTAACTGCATCAAGGGGAAAGATTTATGACAGAAACGGAAAGGTGCTTGCAGAAAGCGCATCGGTAGATACGCTTGTATGTAATCCTCAGGATGTAAAAGAAAACGGAGACGCGGATTACATAGCGGATAACCTTTCAAAAATAATAGATATCGACAGAGATAAAATATATGATACAATTACTCAGACAAAGTACCAGTATCGGGTATTGAAAAAGCGCTTGAGCATAGAAGAAAGCGATGCGATTGAAAAATACATTAATGATGATAAGAAGTTCAAGGGAATATATTTTGAAAATGATTCGAAAAGATATTATCCGTTCGATGTGGCTTCCCATGTGCTTGGATGGGTAAACAGCGATAATAACGGCGCAAGCGGTGTAGAGATGATATATGACGATGTTCTTTCCGGAAAGGCTGGAACGATCAGCACAAACCGTTCGGCTACGGGAACAACGCTTGATGAGAATCAGGCGCAGTATCTCACGGAGTCGGATACTGGAAGTGATGTAGTATTAACTATAGATGAAACAATACAGCATTTTCTTGAAAAGCATCTTGAAGAAGCGGTAAAAGAGGATGAGCTAAAAGAAGGCGCGGCGGGAATAGTCATGAATCCCAAGACCGGCGAGGTTTTGGCTATGGCTACAAAGCCTGACTTTGACAGTAACTCATATGATGATGTAACAAGGTTTGCCAATATGGCAATTGATTTTACATATGCAGAAGAGGATACCGACAGTGATTCAGACTCAACTCCAAAACCGACAGAGGATCCGGATAATTTAAGTGATGAGACGATCGCTGCAATGAGAAATAAAATGTGGCGCAACAAGGCGGTATCTGATTCGTATGAGCCGGGTTCCACATTTAAGATAATAACGGCAGCGGCGGCTTTGGAGGAGCATGTTGTTGATGAAAACAGCACGTTCTATTGTCCGGGATATAAGATTGTAGAGGATAGAAAAATAGGATGTTCAAATACAAGCGGACATGGGGCACAGACTTTTATAGAGGGTGTTCAGAATTCCTGTAACCCGGTTTTTATGGAATTGGGATTAAAGCTCGGAGAAGAAAAGTTTATGGAGTATTTTCGTTCGTTTGGTTTGACCGAAAAGACGGGAATAAGCCTAAATGGTGAAAGCTCCGGAATTTATTATACCAACGGAATGAACAATGTTGATATAGCCACAAGCTCTTTCGGTCAGGGATTTCAGGTAACGCCTATACAATTGATAACTGCTATAAGCGCAGTCATCAATGGAGGCGAGAGGATGAAGCCTCAGGTCGTTAAAGAGGTACGCGGCTCGGACGGAGTTATACAGTCGTTTGAGCCGGAGGTCGTAAACAGAGTTATCTCAGAGGAAACCTCAGATAAAATGCGTTCTATACTTGAGTCTGTAGTATCCAAGCCGGGAGCTACAGGAAAAAATGCGTATGTAAAGGGATTTAGGATAGGCGGAAAAACAGGTACCTCCGAAAAGGGCACCAGAGGAACTGATAAGCGTATAGCTTCGTTTGTAGGTTTCGCCCCGGCAAATGATCCGGAGATAATATGCCTTGTTATGCTTGATGAACCTCAGGTAGAGAATAAATACGGAGGTACTATAGCGGCGCCTTTAGTTGGAGAATTAATTGAGGATATACTTAATTATCTGGGAACAGATAAGCAATACAGCGAGGATGAAGAACCGGATAATACTATAGAGGTTCCTGATGTAAGAGGCTTGAGCTTGAGTGAAGCTAAGAAGGCTATCACAGACGCTGGGCTAAAATATACCGTATCGGGAGAAGATGAAGAGATCGTTTCTCAGCTTCCGAAGCCGGGAGTTATGATGAATGAGGATTCAATAATCATTCTTTATACAGAGGAAAAGGATGATGAAGATATAGAAATAGAGGTTCCTGATGTGACCGGACTTTCAGTGGAGGAAGCAAGATATTCTCTTGAGGTCAAGAATCTCAATTTTGAGGTCGCGGGAGCCGGACACAGTGAGGCGTATAATGCGTATGCCGTAAATCAAAGCATAAAGGCCGGCGAAAAGGTTATGCCGGGTACTGTTGTCGGAGTGGAATTCAGGCAGGAGGCATCTGACTAAACTCGGACGCGCATTGTTGGTATCTGATGCGGTGGATGTTTGGAAGGAACATATAGGAAAAGGAGAGTGAGCGCTGATGAGAGCTGTTGAATTATTTGGAGAAGAGTGGCTTGAAAAATATAGCGATATAGAAATAACGGGTATAGCATATGATTCGAGGAATGTGCTGCCGGGAAATGTTTTTGTTTGTATAAAGGGATTTGAAACCGATGGTCATAGGTATGTGGATTCGGCGATTAAGAACGGCGCTGCCGTAATAGTTGCGCAAGATAAGGTCGAATCCTCGGTACCCGTATGGTATGTTGACAATTCAAGGAGATACATTGCTGAATTGTCATGCAGATTTTATGACGATCCTTCAAAGAAATTTAAGCTGATTGGAGTAACCGGTACGAATGGTAAGACTACAATAACATATCTTGTTAAAAGTATTTTAGAAACAGCCGGTAAGGTTACGGGCGTTATAGGAACAAATCAGAATATAATAGGTGATAAAGTGCTTGTAACTCAGAGTACAACGCCTACAACGCCTAATGCGCTTGAGCTTCAGCAGCTTTTTTCGGAGATGGTAGACAGCGGAGCCGAGTACGTTGTTATGGAGGTTTCGAGTCACGCGCTTGCACTTGACAGAGTACACGGATGCCATTTTGACTGCGGTATTTTCACAAATCTTACCCAGGATCATCTTGATTTCCATAAAACAATGGAAAATTACAGGCGTGCAAAAGGTAAGCTGTTCACTCTCTGTGATAAAGGAGTAATAAATTATGATGATGAGGCGGGTAAAAAAATTGCCGCCGAATCGACGCAATGCGATATATTAAAGGTTGGTCTTGGAGAAGGATGTAATCTTACCGCGAAGAATATTTCAATAACCGCGAGGGGAACGGATTTTGAAATGGATTACAAAGGAATAAAATATCCTATCCATATAGCTATTCCCGGAAGGTTCAGCGTGTATAATGCGCTGTGCGCGGCGGGCGCGGCGCTGCAGCTTGGAATAGATATAGATACGATTTCAAAAGGATTGGCGGATGCGTCGGGAGTTTTGGGAAGAGTTGAGGTCGTTCCTACAGATACTGACTATACAGTCATCATAGATTATGCGCATACTCCGGACGGCTTAGAAAATATAATCAGCAGCGTTAAGGAATTTGCAAAGGGAAGAGTTATAACCTTGTTTGGGTGCGGCGGTGACCGTGATAAGGGCAAACGTCCGATAATGGGGGAAATTGCCGGGCGGCTTTCGGATTACAGCATCCTTACTTCTGATAATCCAAGAACAGAGGATCCTGAGTCTATAGTAAGACAAATAGAGGAGGGCATAAAGAAAACTGACGGAAAATATACTCTTATTGTAGATAGGCGCGAAGCGATAAAATATGCGCTTAATTTTGCAAAAAAAGACGATGTTATCATTCTTGCCGGAAAGGGGCAGGAAACATATCAGATCATAGGTCATGAAAAGCATGATTTTGATGAGCGCGCGGTCGTTCATGAATATCTTAAAGATAAAGTAAAATAGGGCTGTCATACGGCAGCCCTATGCGGCGTTGAAGGCGCATGTAATAAAAACTGTGGATTTTTAGGTTCATAATTATTCATGGTATGGAAAGAGGAGATTTTTTTATGCAGAAGATGACAGTTGAAGATATATTAAACGCTGCCGGAGGCAGGCTTTTATGCGGAGATAAGGACTTGATATTTGACGGCATTACTACAGATTCGCGGGCTGCCAAAAAGGGTGTGCTCTTTATACCTCTTGTGGGAGATAAATTTGACGCGCATGATTTTATTCCGGCAGCATTTGATCTTGGAGCGTCAGCCGTTCTTTCTCATAAGGATATAGAGCCTATGCTTGGCGAAACTATCATAAGGGTAGACGACACAAGAAAAGCTCTGGGGGATATAGCAAAATACTATAAGAAAAAGTATAATGTGCCTACGGTGGCAGTGACCGGAAGTGTAGGCAAGACAACTACGAAGGATATGCTGTATGCCGTTATGTCGCAAAAGTACAATACTCTTAAGACGCCCGGCAATAAGAACAATGATATAGGACTTCCTCTCACAATATTTACGCTTGAGAAGGAGCATGAAGCGGCGGTGCTTGAAATGGGAATGAATCATTTCGGCGAGATAGATCATCTTGCTTCGATAGCAGAGCCGGATGTGGCTGTTATAACCAATATAGGCATGTCGCATATAGAAAACCTCGGTTCGCAAGAGGGGATTTTTAAGGCTAAAATGGAAATAACAAACCGTTTTACAAAGAATAATACGCTTATAGTAAACGGAGACGATAAATTTCTTTCACATACAAAGGGAATGGGAGACTATAAGGTCGTATATTATGGAATAAATAATCCCGAAAATGATGTTTATGCTAAGGATATAAATGATAAGGGCATAGACGGAATAGATTTTACAGCTGTAGTGGAAGGAAAGGAATATAAGGTTGAGGTCAATAATGCCGGTATACATAATGTATATAATGCGCTTGCGGCAATATGCACCGGAATGGAATTTTCTATAGATATAGAAGATTGTATCGAGGGTATAAAAAAATGTGAATACACTGCAATGCGAATGGAAATAAGCAGGATAAACGGCATGACTGTTATAAATGATTGCTATAACGCTTCCCCGGATTCGATAAAGGCGGCTTTGGCTGTGCTTGGAACAACGGAATGCAAAAGAAAGATAGCAATTTTGGGGGACGTTCTTGAAATGGGCGATTTTGCGCAAAAGGCGCATTATGAGCTTGGAAAGGCTGTGGTGGATAACGGGATCGACGTATTGATTACAGCGGGAGAAAATGCGGCTTATATAGCCCGCGGAGCAAAGGACAATGGAATGGAAAATGTTATTTCTTTTGAAAAAACTTTAGAAACGGCAGAGTATGTGAAAGATGAGGTACGCTGTGGTGATGGACTGCTTATAAAAGCGTCAAGAGGAATGCATTTTGAAGATATATTTAACACCATATGCAAATAAGCTTAGAAAAAGAGGAGAAATATTATGTTAAAAGCACTTGTATCAATAGATTTGCTGCCATTTCTTATAGCATTTGCGCTTACGGCGGCAGCAGGACCTATTTTTATTCCATGGCTGCATAAGCTGAAGTTTGGTCAGGAGATCCGCGAAGAGGGACCTAAATGGCATCAGAAAAAATCAGGAACTCCTACGATGGGCGGAATTATGTTTATAGCAGGCATTGGTATTGCGATGATTGCTGTCACATTAATAGCGTATTTTCAAGGAACTCTCAGTACGGAAACCGCAAAGGGGATTCTTATATTTGCTGTAGCTCTCGGATTTGGAATAGTCGGCTTTATCGATGACTATATAAAGGTTGTAAAGAAAAGAAATCTTGGATTGACAGCGATACAAAAATTTGGACTTCAGCTGCTTATGACTGCAATATATGTTGTAGTATCGTATTTTATGAATACGCTGCATACTCATGTGTTTATACCGTTTATAAATTTATCGGTAGAGCTTCCTATGTGGATATATATACCGTTTATAATGTTCGTAATGGTGGGTGTTGTAAACGCTGTAAACCTTACCGATGGACTTGACGGGTTGGCGTCGAGCGTGACGCTTGTAGAGGCTGCGTTTTTTGTGGTGATGTCGCTTTTCTGTTTCAGCGAAGTCGGAGTTTCTATGTTTGCGGCGGCTCTTATGGGCGCAATGGCAGGATTCCTTATTTTTAATCATTATCCTGCAAAGGTATTTATGGGAGATACAGGCTCTTTGTTCCTTGGAGGGGCGGTAGCGCTTATGGCGATAGATCTTGGCATAGAGATTTTTCTTATAATAGTGGGATTTGTTTATTTTGCGGAAACGCTTTCGGTCATAATTCAAACCTCGTATTTCAAGTACACAAAAAAGAAATACGGCGAAGGCAGACGTGTGTTTAAGATGACGCCGATACATCATCATTTTGAGATGTGCGGATGGAATGAAAAAAAGATTGTGGCGGTATTTTCTTTGGTTACGCTTGTGCTGTGCGTGGTTATGCTTATGTTCAGCACTGGATTTTTCGGAATGACGCCGCATATGGGTTGATTTTGAGAGGAGTAATATATGGCTGCGGGTACACGAAACTATGATGTACGCAGGAGAACAGCGGGCAGGGAGATTATAGAGCTAAAAAGTGAAAAACATCAGGAATTTAATAAAAAAAAGCAAACGGAGAAAAAGGCACTAAGAGTAGTTGCGGGAGAAATCGATTATACATTTCTGTTTATAGTTATTCTTGTACTTGCGGCGGGATTGGTAATGCTTTTATCGGCGTCTGCTCCGAGAGCAAGCGAGATGTTTGACGGCAATTCTTATTATTTCTTCAACAGGCAGTTTATATTCGCTGTTGCAGGCGTTGTAGGAATGTGGATAATATCGAGGATAAACTATAAAAGATACATAAAATATGTACCGATGATGTTTGTGGGAAGCATAATAACCCTTATACTTGTTGCAATACCTCATGTCGGAACGGTTGTAAACGGCGCGAGAAGATGGCTGTTCGTGTTTCAGCCTTCAGAGGTCATGAAGCCGGTTTTGGTTTTAATGTTTGCTAAAATGCTTTCTGAGGATAAGTATAATATAAAGACGCTTAGAGGTGTTGCGCCGTATATTGGTATTATAGCGCTTGTGGTACTGCTCCTTATGCTTGAGCCGCACCTTAGCGGAGCTATTATTATAGCCGGAATAGGAGTGGTACTTCTTGTAGCAGCCGGGATGCCTGTAAAGCCTATTATAGCAGCCGCGCTTCCGATAGGAGCCGGAGTCGTACTGTGGTGTAAAATATTCAGCCCGGTAAGATGGGCGCGTCTTACAAGGTTTTTCGATCCTTTTGGCGATATGCAGGGAAGCGGATATCAGATCACTCAGAGTCTTTATGCTATAGGCTCGGGGAAGCTTTTCGGATTGGGATTGGGAGAAAGCGTGCAGAAATACAGCTATCTTCCGGAACCGTATAATGACTTTATATTTGCGATCGTATGCGAGGAGCTGGGCTTTATTGGAGCAACATTGGTTGTGGCGTTATTTGCGGCGCTGATAATCAGAGGAATGCGTATTGCTTTGAATGCTCCGGATAAGTATTCCACGTTTTTGGCTACCGGAATAGTAGCGCAGGTGGCAATACAAACGGCTCTTAATATAGCGGTGGCAACCTCTTCGATACCTAATACCGGTGTTTCTCTTCCGTTTTTTAGCTACGGAGGTACGTCATTGATGACATTGCTGTTTGAAATGGGAATTTTACTTAACATATCGAGATATTCCGACAAGCTTTAGGTTATTGTAACGGAAAGGGGATTGTTGTTATGAGAGTCATATTTGCCGGAGGAGGAACCGGCGGACATATAAATCCGGCTATTTCTATCGCTGATTATGCAAAAAGGCATGATAGTGATTTTGAGGCGCTTTTTATAGGAACTAAAAAGGGATTGGAAACAAGACTTGTTCCCAGAGCGGGATATAAGATAAAATACATAGATGTTGAAGGCTTTGACAGAAAACATATTTTAAGGAATGTGGAGATCTTAAAAAAGCTTGCAAAGGCACGGAAGGATACCATAGGTATTATACGTGAATTCAAGCCTGACTGCATAGTCTGCACCGGAGGATATGTAAGCGGTCCTGTAACGATGGCGGCGGGCAAGCTGGGGATACCGGCGCTTATACATGAGCAGAATGTATATCCGGGACTTACAGTAAAAGGATCGGAAAAGTATGTTAAATATCTTGCGCTGAGCTTCGATGAAACTGTAAATGAGATGAAGCATAAGGAAAAATGCGTTGTTACAGGCAATCCTATACGTGAGGAAATACTGAGAGCGGATTACAAAAAAAGCAGAGAGAAGTTAGGTATAAGCAGACCGTTTGTGCTTATATTCGGCGGAAGTTTGGGTGCGGAAAAAATCAACAATAATGTGGTAGAAATATTCGGTAAAATAGTAGATGATGATAAAATCGAACTGCTGTTTGGAACAGGAAACAGGAATTATGATGCAGTTATGCGCAAGCTGGAGGAAAAAGGAACTCTGCCTAATGAGCATATGAGGGTGGTTCCGTATATTGATAATATGGCTGAATGTATGGCTGCCGCCGATCTTGTTGTGTCGCGTTCCGGAGCTATTACCGTCAGTGAGATAGCGGCTTTGAACCGGCCGTCGATACTTATCCCGTCTCCGAACGTGGTTCGTAATCATCAGGAACAGAATGCACGTGAATTTGAACGCAACGGTGCGGCAGCGGTTATAATTGAGAGTGAGCTTACTCCTCAGAAGCTGTATGATAGAATAAACGAAATTATTTCCGATCATGCTTTGATGAAAAGGATGTCGGGAAATTTGAAAAAAATTGCTAAAACAGACGCTCTTGAAAAACTCTATGATCTTATGCTTAAAATGAGCGCGGAAAGCAAGGCATAGTTTATGGAGGGATAGCATGAGTAAAATAGTGGATATAATAAAAAGCAGAGCATGTAAAAATATAAAGACGATAGTTCTTGCGGAGGGCGAGGATGAGAGAGTGATTGAAGCCGCATATATGGCGGTCAATGAGGGCTTTGCTGAAATTATTCTGCTTGGAAGTTCAAAAACCATAAAAGAAAAAGCATACGGAAAAGGGCTTGATATTAAGAATATAAATATTATTGATCCTGCCGACGATATACATCGTATGAATGTATATGCTGACAGGCTGTATAATATAAGGAAAAGGAACGGAATGACAGAGGAGGAGGCTGTGCATTTGTGCAGAACGCCGCTCTATTACGGGGCGATGATGGTAGAATGCGGAGATGCCGATGGAATGGTATGCGGAGCTGTTACATCGTCTGCAGATGTTATGAGAGCGGCTTTGAGGGTTATCAAAACTGCTCCGGATACAAGACTTGTGTCCACAACTTTCCTTATGTGCGTAAATCAAGACGGCGAGGAAAAAGTATTTGCATTTGCCGACTGTGTGGTAAATGTTGACCCGAATCCTCAGGAGCTTTCAGAAATAACGATTTCTACAGCTAAAACCTTTTCTGATTTTACAGGAGATGAGCCGAGAGTGGCGATGCTGTCATACAGTACCTATGGGATAGATACTGATGTGGTTATACATAAAATGCAGGAAGCGGCGTATATTGTTAAAAGAAGATGCCCGGAGCTTAAAGTAGACGGAGAAATGCAGCTCGATGCGGCGATAGATGAATCTGTTGCAAGAAGAAAAATCAAAAATTTATCAGTTGGAGGAAGAGCCAATGTGCTTATATTCCCTGATTTAAATGCCGGAAATATATCATATAAGATCGTTCAGCGTTTGTGCGGCGGTGAGGTGGTAGGCCCGATTATGCAGGGGCTTGCAAAGCCTGTGAATGACTTGTCAAGAGGCTGTGATGCGGAGGAAATTGCGAATGTTATCGCCATAACGGCTATACAAGCGGCAAATATACAAAATAAAAAGACTGCGCATATATAAGCGGCAGTCTTTTTATAGTGACGGACGAAGTCCTTCTATCAAATCATGTATAGCTGAAACAGAATGTTTTTTCAGTGATTTATTTACCCCGTTTATTTTCTCGGCAAGGGATGATGAGGCAAGTACAGTTTCATTAAGAATACTGAGTGTTTGCTTCATATCCGAGTCATACTGGTTTGCTGTTTCCAATATTTTTTCTACCAGCTCCTTGTCGGACTGTTCCGGAGAATCAATATATTCCATAAGTATCACCACCTATGGATATTATATCAGCTTTGCAATGTTATTTCAAGGAATTTAACAAAAATTTAATATTTAAAATGTTTTTTTCATATATAATAAAGAAAATCGTCTAATATTAAAAAAATAAGATTGACTTAATGAGTCATTTGTGATATGATAATTTAAAATGTTAAGAGGGTTTTGTCTGCGCCGCTCTCGAAACTATTAAATACTACTTATAAAATAAGACTTATTGATGTTCAGAGGGAAGAATAATGATAATCGAAACAGTTCAAAATGTGAATCTTATAGTGGGCATTTTGTTTTTTTTGTTGTATTTTTACCAGTTTGTATATATACTTGTGCCTTTTTTAAAAAAGGATAAGCCGCATAAGGAAACGGTGTTCCACAAGTATGCGGTGCTGATATCGGCGAGAAACGAAGAAAATGTTATAGCAACTTTGGTAGATTCTATACATCATCAGGATTATCCGCAGGAGTTCATAGACATCTATGTCATAGCGGACAATTGCGATGATGAAACCGCGGCAAGAGCGAGGGAAGCCGGGGCAAATGTTTTTGTAAGACATGACAAAAAAAAGGTTGGTAAGGGCTATGCGCTTGATTATGCGCTGCATAGGATTTTTAAAGAGCATGGAAAAGATGCGTATGACGGCTTTTTCGTGTTTGATGCGGACAATATTCTTGATACCAATTATATTTCAGCAATGAACCGCACATTTTCTGACGGACACCGTATAATTACAAGCTATAGAAATTCAACAAATTATGGTACAAACTGGATAAGCGCCGGATATGCGCTTTGGTATATAAGAGAATCAAAATTTTTGAATTATTCCAGAATGCTTCTGGGAACAGGCTGTGCTATTTCAGGTACGGGTTTTCTTGTGAGCAAGGAGGTTATTCATAAGAATGATGGATGGAAATATTTTCTCCTTACCGAGGATATAGAATTTTCAATATCAAATTCTATGGAGGGAGAAAAGATCGCCTATTGCAAGGATGCTATATTGTATGATGAGCAGCCGCAGACATTTAAGCAGTCATGGACGCAGCGCCTGAGATGGGCAAGGGGATTTTTACAGGTTTTTAAAAAGTATGGATTTAAACTTTTCGGGCACATTTTTAAGGATAAAAGCTTTACATGCTATGATATGTCCATGACAATACTCCCCGCTATTTTTCTTACATTGTTTATAGCGGTCATAAATACCATAGCGATAACGGTAGGGATTTGCCGCGGAGAAGATTGGCATGGCTTGGCGATCTCTCTTATACAGTGGGTCAGCAGTGCATATATTATGATGGTGATGCTGGGTGCAATAACAACGGTATGTGAAAGTAAAAGGATACATACAAGCGCGTGGAAGAAATTTAAATATCTTTTTACTTTCCCGATCTTTCTTTTTACGTATGTACCGATTTCTATTGTGGCTATATTTAAGAATGTACAGTGGGAGCCGACAAGACATCATGGCCCGTCTGTCAGCGCGAAAAAGATAGAGGAAACAAAGGAATGCGTAAGCGAAAAAACAATCAATATGTCCAGACAGAATAATTTATATGAAAAAGTTGAAAAAAACTATTGATTTTTTTGCTGAAATAAGGTACAATATTGTTGTATAGATTTATAAATGAACATTTAGGAGGATTTTAAGATGGTAACAGCAGGTGATTTCAGAAACGGCGTTACTTTTGAATTGGACGGCGGCGTTTGGCAAGTAGTAGAATTTCAGCATGTAAAGCCCGGTAAGGGAGCTGCTTTTGTAAGAACAAAAATAAAGAATGTTATAACCGGTAGTGTGGTTGAAAAAACTTTCAGACCTACAGAGAAATTTGAAAATGCTTATGTAGAAAGAAAGGATATGCAGTATTCATACAGCGACGGAGATTTGTATTACTTTATGGATCAGGAAACATTTGATATGCTTCCTATCGGTAAGGATACAGTTGGCGATGCTATGAAGTTTGTAAAAGAGAATGATGTATGTAAGGTGCTTTCATATAAGGGCAATGTTTTTGGTCTTGAGCCGCCTACTTTTGTTGAGTTAGCAATTACCGAGACAGAGCCGGGATTTGCCGGAAATACAGCTACAGGCGCTACAAAGCCGGCAACGCTTGAAACAGGTGCTGTGATTCAGGTGCCGCTTTTCGTTGACGGAAGCGATATTATCCGCGTTGATACAAGAACCGGAGAATACATGGAAAGAGTGAATAAATAAATTGAGCTTATACGGGCGGTGGCGTTGTCATCGCCTGTTTTGGCATATATAAGCTGCGGATAAAATTTATTGTGTCTTGAAAGACGCAGAAGGGAGGTCCAAGATGAGTGATTTATCAAAAAAGATTTCATATGTTAAAGGGTTTGCGGACGGATTGGATATAAGCCCTAAAAGTGCGGAGGGTAAGGTCATAGGAAAGATTCTTGAGGTATTGGAGGAAATGGCATCGGAGGTCGATGAGCTGGAGATGCGTCTTGAAGAGGCTCAGGATATACTTGACGAGCTTGATGAAACAATGGATATGATGGCTGATGATATGTATGGAGACTCAATTGACGACGATGACAGATTCAGCGATGATGATGACGATTTCGACGATTTCGATGATTTGTTTGATGATGACGAAAAGGATGAAAGTGACGGCGATGTATTTGAAATACAGTGCCCTGCCTGCGGCGAAGATGTGATGATAGATTTTGATATGATAGAGGACGGAGAAAATATTATTTGTCCGAACTGTCATGAGGAAATAGAGCTTCAGCTCAATTTTGATGATGAAGACGATGAGCCGGAGGATTAAATAAGCGGATCGATATTAAATCGGTGTTATTCAATGCCGGTTTGAGATTTTGAGGTTGCCGCATTAAGAAGTTCATAGGGCTGTCGCTAAAAGCGGCAGCCTCTTTATTTGGAGGTGGATAGCTGTGCACGGTCTATATGTGCATATACCGTTTTGTGTCAGGAAATGCGGATATTGTGATTTTGTATCATACTGCGGTCAGGAGAGCAGGCATGATGAATATATTGATGCGCTCATAAGCGAAATGAGCGCTTATAAAGGAGAGCAGGTTGATACCGTATTTATCGGAGGAGGAACTCCAACGGTTTTAAGCGCACCGCTGCTGAATAAGCTGTGTACAGGTATAAGAAATTGCTTTGATTTGCAGGATAAGCTTGAATTTACTTGCGAGGCTAATCCCGGTACATTAAGTGAAGAAAAGCTTGACGCACTCTTGGAGGGCGGAGTGAATCGCCTGAGCATAGGCGTACAGTCTTTTAACGATAACGAGTTGCAGTGCATAGGAAGAATACACAGTGCGAAAGAGGCATACGATACGGTTTTAAGAGCTAAACAGGCGGGGTTTGATAATATAAGTATAGATCTAATGACGGCTTTGCCGTTTCAGACTATGGACAGTCTGAAAAACAGCCTTAAAACGGCGGTTTCCTTGCCTGTAAAGCATATAAGCGCATACAGTCTTATAATAGAGGACAACACTCCCATAGCGGATGAATATAGAAACGGAAAGATAGTGTTGCCGGATGAGAACGAGGACAGGGAAATGTATTCAATGACTTCGGATTTTTTAAAAGAACATGGATTGTTTAGGTATGAAATATCAAATTATGCAGTGAAAGGGTATGAAAGCCGGCATAATATGAAATACTGGAAATGCGAAGAATATTACGGTATAGGCGCGGCTGCTCATTCATATATTAACAGGATACGTTTTTCAAATACTTCGGATTTAGATAAATATATATCTGGGGAGTTCAGGAGCGGTGAAGAGGAAAGACTTACCCGAGAGGACATGATTTCGGAGTTTATAATAATGGGTATGCGAATGGATAAGGGAATAAGCAAAAAAGAATTTCAAGTGAGGTTTGGGACTGATATAGAAAGCATTTACGGAAACGAGCTTAGACGGTTTACCGAAACGGGATTTATAATTGCCGATGATTTTGGATATAGATTCTCAGACAAAGGGCGCAATGTTTCCAATTCTATTTTGTGCGAATTTGTTTAAATTTGTGAATATTTTATTAATTGTGGTAAAAAGACTTGACAATCAGAGGAAAGAGTGGTACATTATAATTGTTAGCACTCATTGTGGTTGAGTGCTAATAAAGGCGGTGAATCGAATGGATTTAAATGAAAGAAAAAGAAAAATACTTCAGGCTATCATTGACGAATATATCGGCACCGCAGAGCCTGTAGGTTCACGTGCAATATCCAAAAAACAGGATCTTGGACTTTCAAGCGCTACGATAAGAAATGAGATGGCAGATCTTGAGGAGATGGGTTATCTTATTCAGCCGTATACTTCAGCGGGACGTATACCCTCGGATGCGGGCTACAGATTTTATGTGAATCAGCTTATGCACAGGTATCAGATAAGCATGGAGGCGGTGGCAAAGCTTCAAAAGGAGCTTGAGTCACGCGTAAATAAGCTGGATATTATAATTCGCAGAGCTGGCATGCTTGCTTCAGCTTTAACGGATTATACAGCGTTTATAACCTCTCCGTCCACGAAAGGAGCGGTTATAAATAAAATAGATCTCGTTCCAATAGCATCAAATGCCGTTATGCTTATAATAGTAACTGATACGGTAAGAAGCCAGATCATGAATGTTGAGCTTGACGAGAGTACCTGCGAAAGACTTGCGGGGATTTTTAACGGAAAGCTTGCGGGTTTATCGGCTGAGCAGATTTCCTTTGAAACAATAAAGGAAATTGAGAGCGAGATAAAATCGGAGCTTACGCTTCATCCTAAGGTACTTATAAGCATAATGAATTTTGTGTATGAAACTATAGCGGACGGCGACGATACGGAGATATATATTCAGAATGCAAGGTCGATACTGCGATATCCTGAATATTCGGATGTAGAGAAAGCACGGAAGTTGTTTGGATTTTTTGAAAACAAGGAAGATTTGAAAAAGCTTATATCCTCTTCTGATAATGAAGAAGGAGTTACGGCGAGAATAGGCAGAGAGAATCAGGATGAGATTCTTAATGACTGTTCGCTTGTGACTGTTAATTATACTCTTGGGGGACATAATGCCGGACAGATAGGCATTATCGGACCTAAGAGAATGAATTACGCTAAGGTTTTTGCAAGTCTGGATTTGATTTCGAGTGAAATAGATAGGCTTATAAACCAATATCTTATGGGTAATGGATAAGCCATAGCAGAGAAAGGGGCGAAAATAAATGTCCAAAAAGGAAGAAAAAAAGGCGGCGGAAACTGAAAATACCGAAGTGGAAAAGGAAGAAACAGAACAGCCGGAGGAGTCGAAGGAGGAGGAGCTTACAAAAAAGCTTGCTGAGCAGACTGATAAATATACAAGGCTTTTTGCAGAATATGATAATTTCCGCAAGCGCAGTGCCAGAGAAAAGGATGCGAGGTATGCTGATGCCGTAATAGATGCGGTCGCAGCAATACTGCCTATAGGCGATAATCTCGAAAGAGCGCTGCAAACTGAGGTTGACTCCGAGGATGCAAAAAAGCTCAAGGAGGGCGTTGAAATGGTCATGAAGCAATTCAACGATACTCTCGAAAAGCTGAATATAAAACCTATCAAGGCAGTTGGCGAGCAGTTTGACCCGACACTTCATAATGCGGTTATGCATATTGAGGACGAAAGCATTGACGACAATACTGTTGTAGAGGAGTTCATGAAGGGATATATCTACAAGGATGACAGAGTTGTGCGTCATTCCATGGTAAAGGTTGCAAACTAATATTTTGTAAATAAAGGTATATTTGATATAGTTTTTAAGGAGGAATTCAAAATGGGAAAAATAATTGGTATTGATTTGGGAACAACAAACTCATGTGTAGCAGTTATGGAAGGCGGAAAGCCGAATGTAATCACAAACAGTGAGGGTGCAAGAACAACTCCTTCTGTTGTAGCGTTCCAAAAGGATGGAGAAAGAATAGTTGGTCAGGTCGCAAAAAGAGCGGCAGTTACAAATGCTGACAGAACAATCATGTCAATAAAGAGAAAGATGGGTACAGCTGAAAAAGTTACTATAGATGGAAAGGCATATACTCCTCAGGAGATTTCAGCTATGATCCTTACAAAAATAAAGAATGACGCCGAAGCATATCTCGGTGAGAAGGTAACAGAAGCTGTTATAACAGTTCCTGCATACTTTAACGACTCACAGCGTCAGGCTACAAAGGACGCGGGTAAAATCGCAGGTCTTGATGTAAAGAGAATTATAAACGAGCCGACAGCGGCAGCTCTTGCATACGGAATGAGCGATAAAGAGCAGAAGATCATGGTATATGACCTCGGCGGCGGTACATTCGATGTATCTATTCTTGAAATCGCCGATGGTGTCTTTGAGGTTCTTTCAACAAACGGCGATACGCATTTGGGCGGCGATGACTTTGACCAGAGAATTATAGATTATCTTGTATCAGAGTTTAAGAAGTCGGACGGAATAGATCTTTCAGGCGATAAGATGGCTATGCAGAGATTAAAGGAAGCAGCTGAAAAGTCAAAGATTGAGCTTTCATCAACAACTACTTCCAATGTTAATCTTCCGTTTATTACAGCTGATGCTTCTGGTCCAAAGCATATGGACATCACTCTTACAAAGGCTAAGTTTGATGAGCTTACAGCAGATCTTGTTGACAGAACGATCACATGTATAAGAAACGCTATGCGTGATGCGGGTCTTTCAAAGGGAGATATAAATGAGGTTCTTCTTGTCGGCGGTTCTTCAAGAATCCCTGCTGTACAGGAAGCTGTAAAGAGAGAAATGGGAAAAGAGCCGCATAAGGGAATCAATCCTGATGAATGTGTTGCTGTAGGCGCTGCTATTCAGGGCGGCGTAATCAACCAGGATGAGGGTACAGGCGATATCCTTCTTCTTGATGTAACACCGCTTTCACTCGGTATTGAAACAATGGGCGGCGTATTTACAAAGCTTATAGAAAGAAATACTACAATCCCGACAAATAAGAGCCAGATATTCTCAACAGCTGCAGATGGTCAGACATCGGTTGAAGTTCATGTTCTTCAGGGTGAGAGAGAAATGGCGCAGTACAATAAGACTTTGGGACGCTTTAATCTTACAGGCATAGCTCCGGCTCCGAGAGGCGTACCGCAGATCGAGGTTACATTCGATATTGACGCTAACGGTATAGTTAAAGTAAGCGCTAAGGATCTTGGAACAGGAAATGAGCAGAAGATCACTATTACAGCGTCAACAAACCTCAGTGATGAAGATATTGACAGAGCTGTAAAAGAAGCGGAGAAATATGCCGAGGAAGATAAAAAGCGTAAGGAAGAGGTTGAAACAAGAAATAATGCTGAATCGTTAGTATATCAGTGTGAAAAGGCTTTGAAGGACGCCGGAGACAAGGTAGACGCAAATACAAAGTCAATGGTTGAGGGTGAAATTGAGAAGGTCAAGGAAGCTCTCAAGGGTACGGACAGCGCTGCTATAAAGGCTGCTACAGAGGAGCTTCAGCAGAAGTTCTATACAGTAGCTCAGCAGCTTTACAGTCAGGCAAATCCGCAGGGAGGAGCTCAGGCAGATCCGAATGCGGCAGCAGGCGGTGCTCAGCAGGGAGGTCCGGATGTATACGAAGCTGATTACAGAGAGGTTGACAACGATAATCAGTAAGCTATATAAACTTGATAAGGGCGGGCATTTGTCCGCCTTTTTCGGGGTAACAAGAAATATTATTTATTGGTGTTGAAATTATTTTCTTTCACCCCCTTTACAAATTTGGATTTTTGATGTATAATTATGTGAGTTATCAAAGTAGGTGAGTAAATTGGCTGAAAAAAGAGATTATTATGAGGTTCTTGGCGTTTCCAAGGATGCGTCTGAGAATGATATAAAAAAAGCATACAGAAAAGCTGCCATGAAATACCACCCAGACAGGAATCCGGGCAATAAGGAAGCCGAAGAAAAATTTAAAGAGGTAAACGAAGCATATGCTGTTCTTTCCGATAAGGATAAGCGTGCAAAGTATGACCAGTTTGGCCATGCAGGAGTAGATCCGAACTTTGGTGCAGGAGCAGGCGGAAGCGGCTTCGGTGGCTTCGGCGGATTTGAGGATATATTCTCGGATTTGTTTGGCGGCGGTTTTGGAGGCGGCTTCGGCGGCGGTTCGAGGCGCAACGGCCCGAGACGCGGACGCGATGTGCAGCAGATAGTTGATGTTACATTTGAAGAGGCGGCTTTTGGTACAAAGAAAAAGCTTAATATAACGAAGATGGAAAAATGTTCGACTTGTAACGGCAGCGGAGCGAAGCCGGGAACAAGTCCGGAAACATGTTCGTTCTGTAACGGTACCGGTCAGACTGTACAGCAGCAGAGAACGATGTTCGGCTTTTCAAATGTAGTAAGTACTTGTCAGCATTGTCATGGTACAGGTAAGATAATAAAAGAACCATGCCGTGACTGTCGCGGAACAGGCAAGGTAAGAAAGCAGAAGCAGATAGAGGTAAGTATACCGGCAGGTATAGATAATGGTCAGACAATTCAGATTACCGGAGCAGGTGAAGCAGGGGACAGAGGAGGTCCGAACGGAGATCTTCTTATTACGGTTCGTGTGCATCCTCATGCGGTATTTGAGCGTGACGGCTATAATGTATATATAGATGTTCCGGTAACTATGGTTCAGGCGGCTTTAGGCGCTACCCTAAAGGTTCCGACGCTTGACGGGTTAGTGGATTTGAAGATTCCGGAAGGAACTCAGACAGATGCGCGTTTTAGAATGAGAGGGAAGGGAATACCGTTCATGCAGGGCAGCGGAAGAGGAGATATGTATGTTACTGTCAAGGTTGAAATCCCTAAAAATCTGAGCGCAAACCAGAAGGAGCTTCTAAGGGAATTTGAGGATGATAAAAATTATAAACAGAAGAAGTCCTTCTTCAATAAGGTAAAGGACTTGTTTAATTAAGGAGAATGAATATGAATCCAAATATTTACAAGTTTTCGGAAATGACAAAAGAGCAGTATGATTTCATAATGAAACGTGCTGAGCTTGATATTACAGAGCAGATGAAAATCGCTAAAGAGGTTTCGGATGATATTCGTGACCGAGGCGATGAGGCAGTGCTTGAATATACGGCTAAGTTTGACAAGGTGCAGCTTACGGCGGATCAGATGAAGGTCACGCCGGAGGAGATTGAGGCAGGATATAACCGTCTTGATGCTGAAACAAGAGAGGCCATAGAGTATGCGTATAAGAATATTTATGACTTCCATGAAAAGCAGCTTCCTGAGGAAATGTGGTTTACCATGGTAGACGACGGACTTATGGTCGGAGAGAAGACAACTCCAATCGTTGACGTATGCCTTTATGTTCCGCACGGAAAGGGTTCGTTCCCGTCGGTATTGTGTATGCTTGGAATACCGGCAGTTGTGGCAAAGGTTCCGAAGATAGTAGTTGTAACGCCGCCGAATGAAAAGGGCGAGGTTGACGACGCTATACTTTGTGCCGCTAAGATAATAGGTATAACTGAAATTTATAAGGTGGGCGGAATACAGGCTGTTGCCGCTGTGGCTTACGGAACTGAAACAATTCCGAAGTGCCATAAGATTATAGGTCCGGGAAACAGTTATGCAACAGCTGCGAAAAGAGTTCTCGCAAACTGTATAGATGCCGGACTTCCGGCGGGACCGTCGGAAATTATAGTGCTTGCCGATGAAAAGGCCGATCCGGAGAAGGTTGCTCTTGACTGGATGATAGAGGCAGAGCATGGTCCGGACAGCGCTGCGCTGCTTGTGACACATTCAAGAGAGCTTGTAGATAAGGTGATTCCGATTGTAAACAGACAGCTTGAGAAAATATCTCCGAAGCGTAAGGAGTTTATAGAAACAAACCTTACTACATACGGCGGAGTTATATTGACAGATTCTCTTGATGAGAGTATTCAGTTTGTTAATGATTATGCTCCGGAGCATATGGAGGTAATGACGGAAAAGCCGTTTGACACTCTTCCTAAGATAAAAAATGCGGGAGAAATTCTTTTGGGTGATTATACTCCTGTTACACTTTGTAATTTTGTGCTTGGTCCTAACGCTATACTTCCTACCGGCGGCTTTGCCAAGACATATTCATCAGTATCGGTACAGGATTTCTTAAAACGTTCATCGGTAGGCTATGCGTCAAAGGACGGCTTTGAGAATGTGCGTGAATATGCGTATCGTTTTGCTAAGGTCGAGGGCTTTGATACTCATGGTCTGGCAGTAAAGGAAAGAAAATAATTTTAGTGTAAAACCACATCGGGAACGGTGTGGTTTTCGGTCGTTCTTGGAATGTTGCGTATGATTTTGTAAGGAAAATTATATCCTGAGAATTATTAATAGCATAGATTATTAAAATATATGAAAGGAAAAAATGGAAAAGAAATATTCTCTGCCATATAAAGCTGAAATAGGTATTGTAAAATTAGCCGAAAAATGCGGCATAGACAAGGTGATACTGTTTGGCTCGCGCGCGAGGGGAGATAACAGCAGAACCAGCGATATAGATATTGCAGTGAGCGGAGGGCAGGTTTATAGGTTTAAGTGCAGCGTTGACGATGAGGTGGAAACACTTCTTATGTTTGATGTTGTGAATCTTGATGATGAGGTTCAGCCGGAGCTGCTTGAGTCCATAAAAAAAGAAGGGATTGTTATATATGAAAAAGGTGGATAATTTCTCTAAAGCGCTGAATAATCTCAGACAATGCCGCAATTATCATGAGCCTTATGATACTGTGACAGAAACGGGATTAGTGGCTCTTTTTGAGATTTGTTTTGAGCAGTCATGGAAGGCAATGAAAGAGATTTTGGAAAATCACGGGTATGAAGAAGCCCAAACAGGTTCTCCTAAAATGATTATGAAGCTTGCGCATAGCTGTGGCATGATAAATGATGAAGAAAAATGGCTGATGGCGTTGTCATCAAGAAATGATGTCGCTCATTCATATAACGAAAATATAGCAATAGGTATTATAAATAAAACAAAAGAATATTTTATAGATATGTTTGAGGATCTTGAAAAAGAAATGAGATCAAGATAGCTGTAAGGAGTATGAATAATGGAAAAAATAAAGGTTTGCAGAAAAACAACGGAGTCGGAGATGAATGTGACGCTTGATTTTTCGCCGCTGCGTCCCGATTACCGCAAATACATAAACACAACAATACCGTTTTTTAACCATATGCTTGAGCATATAGCATGGAGGGGCGGTTTTAATCTTGAGGTCGATGTTAAGCTTGATGAGTTTACGCTTACCCATGTTATCACAGAGGATTTGGGAATAGCGATAGGAAAGGCTTGCAAGGAGTATATCGACCGTACAGACGGCTGCTACGGCTATGGTGATGCGATAGGAATAATTGACGAGGCAAAGGCAGAGGCGGCGATAAGCTTTGAATCGCGTGCTTTGTTCCTGATAGATTATCACGGAGCGGAGCTTACCGAAAAGGTTGAAGGAATGGATACACAGGACCTTGAGACATTTCTTGAGGGCTTTGTTCAGGGCGCGATGTGTACCTTGCAGGTAGATGTTATGCGCGGTCATAATGGACATCACATATGGGAAGCGGTATTCAGGAGCATAGGCTCGGCGCTTAATAAGACATTTGAAATAAGCGAAGCGAGAAAGGGCAAAACCTCGGGTGTTGCTGGAAAAATAAACTGGACGGTCGAATAAATGAAACTGAAAAAATTTCTTGACAAATATGATACCGTAATATTTGATATGGACGGTGTTATAACAAGCGAGCAGAATTATTGGAATTGCGCGGCTTTGACGGTATGGGAATATCTATCTTGGAACAGCGGCAGGAAAATAAATTCGCCGGAATGTATGGAAAACCTTAAAGATATACGCCGCAAGGTATTTTTTGATGATGAGCTTATAAGTGTTTTAAAGGGTAAAGGCGTAAATTCTAATTGGGATTTAGGGTACATTATGGTTTGTATCACATGGATATGCTGCGGAAAGCACAATTGGGAAGACTTTGACGGAGTACTGGAATATGCGAAGGCTCTGCCGGATAATATAATTGACGCGTATGATGATATAGCATTGGAGTGCTCAAAAAGAACAGGACTTGATTACGGCTGGCTCAGACGTAACGAGCTGATGTGGCAGACGATGATGCGGATTTTCCAGGAGTGGTTTTTGGGAGATGAGCTTTTTTATAGAAATTACGGTTACTATCCGGTAAATGCCGGAAAGAGCGGGCTGCTCTTTAAAGAAGAGCCTATTGTGGACAAGGAAAAGCTTACGGAAATGCTCAGATTGCTGAATGAAACAAAGAGAGTATGCACCGGAACAGGCAGACCGTATATAGAGATGATACAGCCGCTTAAAAATTGGGATATATTAAAATACTTTGCTGACGACGGACTTTCAAATTATGACCATGTAGCAGCGGCGGAAGAGAAGCTTAACAATAACGCTCTGACAAAGCCGAATCCGTATATGTTTTTGAAGGCATTGTACGGTACTGATTATGATGATAAACGTCTTGTAAGCGGGGATTATGATAAGTCGAAAATTGCAGGAACGCTTGTAGTTGGCGATGCCGGGGCGGATATACTGGCGGCAAAGGCGATGGGAGCGGATTTTTGTGCTGTGCTGACAGGTATACAGGGTGAAAAGGGCAGAGAATATTTTGAGGAAAACGGAGCTGAATATATTTTGCCGAGTGTTATTGACTTTTTGGAGGAATAGATTATGGAGAAAAGAATAACAGCGCCTATATCAAAGGAGCAGATAAAGGAGCTTCATGCAGGTGACAACGTGTTGATTTCCGGTGTTATATATACTGCGCGTGACGCCGCGCACGAGAGAATGGTAAGGCTTCATAATGAGGGAGAACCATTTCCGATAGAGCTTAAGGATCAGATCATATATTATGCCGGTCCGTGTCCGGCAAAGCCCGGCGAAGTTATCGGTTCATGCGGACCTACTACAGCGGGAAGAATGGACGCTTACGCTCCGGTGCTGATGGATAACGGATTGGGAGCGATGATAGGTAAGGGCGCAAGGAATAAAGCGGTCATTGATTCGATGAAGAAAAACTGTTGTGTCTATTTCGGAGCTATAGGCGGAGCGGGAGCGCTTATAGCAGGAGCGATAAAGGAATCTGAGGTCGTAGCCTATGATGATCTCGGTACGGAGGCTATACGCAGGCTTGTGGTGGAGGATTTTCCGGCAACAGTGCTTGTGGATTGCGAAGGAAATGATCTGTATGAAATAGGTCAGGCAAAATACCGTGAAATTTAATGTGAAGGACGGGTATGTAAGGCTGTTTCGTATTATACGAAACGGCTTATTTTTTTGCCTGAATGTATAATTAAGCATAAAATGCCATACAAATATATAAGAGAAAATTTAAAGGATATGTGGGTAAAGGCAATGAAAAAATACATACTTTCTGCCGCGGCGATGGCGGTAATAACTCTTTTTCTTCTAAAAGCGCAAAATGCGATGGATTATGCGCGTGATGCGATGGATATGTGTGTTGAAACGGTAATTCCGACCTTATTCCCGTTTTTTATATGTTCAGGTATTTTGTTGTATTCAGGTTTTTGCGAGGCGCTGTCGGTATTGTTCCGACCGTGTATGAAGCCGCTTTTCGGAGTAAGTCCGGCGGGGGCGTCGGCATTTGTTTTGGGGATAATAAGCGGATATCCTTTAGGGGCGGTAACGGCGGGTCAGCTTTATGAGAACGGATATATAACAAAGACGGAAGCTGAAAGACTTACGGCCTTTTGCAACAATTCCGGACCGCTTTTTATATTGGGGTCTGTCGGGGCGGCGGTATACGGGAATATAAGGCTCGGTATTATGCTGTATGTATTTCACATTTTAGCGGCGCTGACTGTGGGAGTAATTTTTAGATTTTACAAAAGGAATGACTATACAGCTCCCGATACCGTAATGACTACCCCTAACCGCTCTGCACCTCAGATAATAAGCATTGCAGTTAATAATGCTGTAAAAACAATGCTTACCGTATGCGGAGCAGTTGTGTTTTTCGGAATGACAGGAAGGCTGATTCTTGATTTGCTGCCTGTTGACGGAAAGATATACGCTGTTTTATCGGGGGTCGTGGAGTTTGTTACAGGAACAATGGCGGTGTCAAAGCTTGATTCGGGTATTGCAGAAAAAATGGTTTATACAGCTTTTATTGTAGGATTTGCAGGCATGAGCGTGCATGCGCAGGTAATATCGGCGGTATCCGGATATGGATTGGATATGCGTCCGTATTTTGCCGGGAAGGTTATGCACGGCATTATAGCGGCTTTGTATACATATATATATCTGCAAATATTTCCGATTACACAGACGGCGTTTGCGCCGAGCATGAGCAGGGGCTTTTGTGTATCATCGGCGCATATGGTAATAGCGGCGGGAGTGCTTATAGGAGCGGCGTTTGCTATAAGAGGAAGAACAAAGACGGGGTGATATTATGGGAAGGCTCGGAGTGCTGGTAAGCAGAGCATGGGGGATAGAGGAATCAATAATAGGCGGCGCTCCGAAGGTTACTGCTGTAGGGGACGGAAGCGTATATATAGAAAATCATGGAGGACTGCTCTCATACAGCGATACAAGCCTGAGTCTTATGTGCGGGATCACAATTGAGGGCAGCGGTTTGATTATAAAGGAAATGGATATTGACGTTATGAGTATTGAGGGCAGAATTTCATGTATCAAAATGGGCTGATATATGTATTTTCATTATTGCTCACATATAAAAATTGAAAGGAATTTAAAAAATTGTTAAATTCGCTCTTTAATTTTCTTAAAGGATATGTTATAATAAAAGTGTATGGGTGCGGTGCGGAGCGGCTTATAAATATATGCACGCATAGAGGGATAGGTGTCCGGAGCGTTGAACGCTGTGAGGACGGAACAGTTTTAATCCGCATAAGGAGCAAAGATTTTAAATATCTTCGTCCTATTGCGCATAAAACACATACAAAAATACATATTGTAAAAAAACGCGGTTTTTTTGATTTGAAACGTCATTACGGAGGCAGATGGCTGTTTATGGCAGGAGCGGTGATGGCGGCGGCTTTTTTCATTACTGCGTCACAGTTTATATGGACAGTGGAAATAACAGGGATTGAGGAATGTGATCCGGCGGCTGTTGAAAGTACGCTTAGAAATATCGGCATATACCGCGGTGCGCTGAAAAAAGATATTCCCGATGGATTTGAAGTAAAAAAGCTTATTATGAACGATCATCCCGAAATTGCATGGGCATGGGCGTATATAAGCGGAACATCGGCAAATGTGAGAATATATGAAAAGACTATTCCTCCTCAGACTGTTGACCGACAGGAGCCATGTGATATAGTTGCGGCGTGTGACGGGTATATAGAGAAGGTTGACGTGCTGAATGGAGAAGGGATGTATGAGGCGGGAGATGTCGTAAGAGCCGGTGAGGTTATAATTTCAGGCAAGGTTCCGGTATTTCGTGAGGGATATCCTGAAAAATATATGTATGTTCATGCAATGGGAGAAATACAGGCATATACGCAGAGAAGCAAAAGCAGTATCTATTCTCTTCAGCGTGAGATAAGAACTCCAACAGGCAAGGAAAAAAGAAGATACTATATAGACCTTTTCGGAAAGAGGATAAATTTTTATAAAGATGAAAATCCTGATTTTGAGCAGTATAACACTTCTGAAAAATCGAAGGATTTCTTTGGAATAAGCTTTGGCAGGATTATTTTTGAAGAGGTTGAAATAAGCTATGAGCCGATGAGTATCGATTCGGTGATGGAAATTGCCGAAGATGAGCTTGAGGAAAAAATCGCGAAAGAGCTCTGTTCTAATGCAAGCTTACAGGGCAGAGAGCTGCAATATGAAAAGATTTCGGAAAACGAAATCAAAGTAAAGCTTACAATGAGCTTTACGGAAGATATAGGCACAGAGGTGCCGCTTGAAAGGAATGAAGAACAGGTTGATAAACAGGAAGATTGATGTTTCTGAGGATATGGATCTTGCGCCGCTTTTCGGGAGCTTTGACGAAAATATAAAGATGATTGAAAAGGCGCTGTCCGTTACAATATCGGCGAGAGAAAATTCTCTGCGCATAAGCGGAGAGGACGATGATGTTGAGAGAGCTTCTCAGGTGCTTAACATATTGATACAGGTATTAGACAGAGGCGAGGTTATAGATACACAGAAGGTGCTGTATGCTATAACCATGGCTCAGGAAAACGGCGGTATTGATATGAAGCTTATGGGTGATGACTGTATTGCAATAAATGTCAAGGGAACGCCTATAAAGACAAAAACTCTGGGACAGAAGCGATATATCGAGGCTATAGACAATAATACTATCGTATTCGGTATAGGACCTGCCGGAACAGGAAAGACCTATCTTGCAGTGGCAAAGGCTGTAACGGCCTTGCGCTCTAAGGAGGTAAACAGGATAATTTTAACAAGACCTGCCGTTGAAGCGGGAGAAAAGCTTGGATTTTTGCCCGGGGATCTGCAGAATAAGGTAGATCCGTATTTAAGACCGCTCTATGACGGAATGTATGAGATGCTTGGCGGAGATGGCTTTGCGCGTTATCAGGAGAAGGGTGTAATAGAGGTTGCGCCACTTGCATATATGAGGGGACGAACATTGGATAATGCATTTATAATCCTTGATGAGGCGCAAAATACCACTCCGGAACAAATGAAAATGTTTCTTACAAGAATAGGCTTTGGTTCAAAGGCAATTGTTACGGGAGATATAACACAGATAGACCTCCCCGGAGATAAAAGGTCGGGACTTAAAGAGGCAATGAAGGTATTACAGCATATAGAAGGAATACAGTTCTGTAAATTTACGGAAAAGGATGTAGTAAGACATCCGCTTGTAATGCAGATAATAAAGGCATACGAGAAATATGACGAGCAAAAAGAAAGAAGACGCAGAAGCAAAGAAGGCTGAATATGATTGAACTTATTATTGAAAATGAACAGGATAAGCAGGAATGGTCGGCAGAGCTTGAGCAGTCGGTAAGAGATGTGTGCAATGCCGTTATGGAAATGGAAGAATGCAATTTTGATGCGCAGATAAGTCTTACACTGGTGGATAATGAGGAAATACGGCGCATTAACGCAGAACAAAGAGATATAGACCGTCCAACGGATGTGCTCTCTTTTCCAATGCTTGAATTTGACGAGAACGGAGAATGCTATGACGCGGAATATGAAATGGACGGAGATTTCGTGATTTTAGGAGATATAGTAATATCTTTGGAAAGAGCCATGGAGCAGGCATTGGAATACGGACACAGCTTCAGGAGAGAGGTAGCATTTTTAACAGCTCATTCAATGCTTCATCTTTTGGGTTATGACCATGTTGATGATCCGGAAGGCGAAAGAATAATGAGGGAGAAACAGAATAAGGTGCTTAACAGTCTTGGAATTACACGTGACGCTGATTAGCGCGGAAAAAATTTTATTGAAAGGAATGTATAAATGAAAGAGAAATATAAATCCGGATTTGCGGCGATAATCGGGATGCCGAATGTTGGAAAATCCACACTACTGAATAAAATAGCGGGGCAGAAGATTGCGATTATATCGGAAAAGCCACAGACTACGAGAAATAAGATACTGGCTATACACACAACCGATACGGAGCAGATCATATTTACCGATACACCGGGTATTCATAAGCCGCATAACAAGCTTGGAGAATTTATGGTGAATGCGGCAAATGAAACGATGAGGGATGTTGATGTTTTGCTTTTTGTTATAGACGCAACAAGACCTATACAGGATGTTGAGCGTGAAATTGTAAAGAATATTGCCAAGACAGGGCTTCCATGTATATTGGTCATGAATAAAGTCGATTTAGTGGAAAAATCCAATTTGCTTCCGATGATTGCGGATTATTCGTCAATGTATGATTTTGAATCTATAGTGCCTATGAGCGCTAAATCCGGTGACGGAGTTGACGTGCTGCTTAATGATATAAAGAATTATATTCCGGAAGGACCGCAGTTCTATGATGAGGATATGATTACGGATCAGCCGGAAAAGCAGATCGCGGCTGAAATTATCCGTGAAAAAATGCTTTGGCTTTTGGATAAGGAAATACCGCACGGTATAGCCATAGAAATAACAAAGATGCAGGAAAAAGAAAAGATAACCAATATTTATGCTACTATTTACTGTGAAAAGGCTACACATAAAGGAATAATTATAGGAAAAAACGGAGATATGCTCAAAAAAATAGGCTCTATGGCAAGAAAGGATATCGAGCATATGCTTGGGAAAAAGGTATATATGGAGCTTTGGGTCAAGGTTAAAAATGACTGGAGAAACAGTGATTTCCTTATAAAGAATTTTGGCTATAAGGACGAATAACATAAAATTACAGTATATTAATTCCCTTAAGGATAAAATAATAAATATATATTCTTGGGGAGGTTTTATTATGGAAGCATGGGAGGAATTCATTAGGACCGGCGGTATAGAGGAATATCTTTTATACCGCTTGCAGACGGAAAAATACGGCGGTGAGGATAAAGAATGTCAGACGTCAGAGCAAGAGGAATAGTAATAAAGCGAAGCGATTATGGAGACAATAACTGTATTCTGAGTATTTTTACTCCTAACAGAGGGATAATAAAAGCCGTTATATATGGAGTGAAGCGGGGAAGAAATAATTCAAAAGCGGCATCGGGGCAGTTTTTATGCTATGGTGAGTATTATTTGTATCAAGGAAAGGGAGATATTGCGTCTGTCAACAGCGTAAATATAATAGATGCTTTTTTGCCGATTTCACAAAGTATCGCCAAGCTTGCTCTTTGCAATTATATGGCTGACACGGTATGGCGTATGCTGGGAGAAAATAATGCTGATGAAAGACTGTTCGGGATTTTTATGAACAGTATATATGCGCTTGCCTATCGTGATGACGACATGGAAAAAGTGAAAATGGTATTTGAGCTGAAGCTTATGTGTGCGGAGGGGTATATGCCGGTTATAGACAGCTGTGTCATATGCGGCAGCAGGGATAATATATGCCGGTTTAGCGCCGAGGCGGGAGGAGTTGTATGCTCATCCTGCAACAGCCCTGACGGGGTCGCCATAGGAGAAGGAGAGCTTGCGGCACTTCGCTACATAACCGGATGTGCAGATAGGAAAATGCTGGCGTTTAATTCGGATAAGGCTCTGATAGAAAGAGTGGGAAAACTGTCTGAAAAGTATTTGACCGTTCAGACAGACACTAAGTTTTCTTCGCTTGATTACTACAAAGCTGTAAAAGATATATGATTGGTGAGTATATCTAAAGAGCGAAAAGAATATTGTACATTATATATGAATTTCGAGAAAAAATAAAAAAAAGTAAAAAAAACTCTTGCAATATTTATAATATTGCTGTATAATAATATGGTATTATGATTAAATTTTGCGGAGGTGTAAACGAATGCCTAATATCAAATCGGCAAAGAAGAGAGTTAAGGTTATTGAAAAGAAGACACAAATTAACCTTGCTCACAAGACAGCACTCAAGACAGCTATAAAGAAGTTTGAGGCTGCTGCTCAGAGCGGCAATAAGGATGAGGCTCAGGTTTTGTTCAACGATGCTGCAAAGAAGTTAGATAAAGGCGTGGCTCAGGGTATCATTCACAAGAATGCCGCTGCCAGAAAAAAGTCACAGCTTGCTATTAAGCTTGCGAAGCTTGCGTAAAAGAAAAATATAAAAATACCGTTCCGAAAGGAGCGGTATTTTTGTTATATAAAGACACAAAAAGCGACTCCTTCAAAGGAGCCGCCCGAATTTATTCAACAGATTCAATAAGCGCATATTTTCCGTCTTTTCTCTTATAAACAACATTCATTTCATTTGTATCAACATTCTTGAATACAAAGAACGTATGTCCGAGCAAGTTCATTTGTAATACTGCTTCTTCCGGAGTCATGGGCTTTACAACAAATCTCTTTTTCTTTACGATCTCGAATTCGCTTGTATCATCGCCGCCGGTATATTCAGCACCGGAAATAAGCATAGAATCAAGTGTAGCATCCTTTTTTATGCGCTTTGCTAATTTAGTTTTATTTCTTCTTATCTGACGTTCTATAACATCTACAATCTTATCAATTGCAGCAGTGATCTCTTTATCGGAAACCTCTGCACGATAAATTATTCCTGCAGCGCTGATCTGTGCTTCTATATAATCATTATCCTTTATAGTTCCCAATACAATTCTTGCATTAGGCTCTTCCCTGAAGAATTTATCGAGCTTTGATAACTTTTTCTCTACATATTCTTTAACTTTATCGCTGTTTTCAATTTTTCTGCAAATGATATTGAACTTCATAAATGTCACTCCTTTGTTATCTTTTTGGGAAGACTCTCTTCCTTTGTTATAATATATATACCACCATAGCCATAATTTTAAACATTTATTTTTAAATTTAAGAAAAAAATTATATATTACCCTTGAAAATTTCTATAAAATATAGTAGAATTATAAACTGGAAGTAATTTTTTTTATACGAGGTGAATTTTAAATGGCAGTTATTCTGACAATAACGGCGGCAATGCTTGTTATGGGCTATGCCGTATGGCAGTATGCGCTGTATCCGGCTATGAAAAAACCGGGCAGAGGAAGCGATAACGCTTTGTATATAATAGGCGTGCTTGCTGCTGCATTTGTAGTGTATGTTATATGTGCCGCATCCTATTCCGGACATAAAACAGACATGAGTTGCTTTTCGGCATGGGCGGATATGATATTTAAGGATGGGATAGGCTCTTTTTATAAATCCGAAGCCTTCCATGATTATCCGCCGGGCTATATGTATGTTTTATGGGTGATAGGAGCGTTAAAGCAGGTATTCGGAAGCTCCAATATTCTAATAAAAATGCCCGCTATTATATGCGATATAGCTACGGGATTTGTAATATACCGTATAGCGGATAAGCGCTTCGGAAATGCAAGAGCTTCTCTTATAAGCGCTTTATATCTGTTTAATCCCGCTGTTGTAATGAACAGTGCAATATGGGGTCAGGTAGACTCTATATATACACTTTTAGCAGTGGCGATGCTGTATTTCGTAAGTGAAAAGCAGATGATAAAATCATATTTTATGTTTGCGCTTTGTATATTCGTAAAACCGCAGGCGTTTATTTTTATGCCTGTAATGATTTTCGGAATAATAGAGAACGTCTTTTTGCCGAAGTTTGATTCTCAGAAATTTGTTAAGAATCTTATATGGGGATTGGGCGCAATTGCAATGATATTTATACTTGCTCTCCCGTTTGGATTGGGAAATGTAATAGAGCAGTATAAATCTACGCTTGCTTCATATCCTTATATGACGGTAAATGCGTTCAATTTATGGGGAGCACTCGGAAAGAACTGGGTTCAGCTTACTACTGCGACTTCAGTTATAGGATATATATTCTTAGTTTTAATTGTTGCATACAGCACATATTTGTTCTTTAAGAGCAAAAGTAAGGCAAAGTATTATTTTACCGGAGCCGTGCTCTCGCTTGCAACATATATGCTTTCTGTGAAAATGCACGACAGGTATGCTTTTCCGACAATGATAATGCTTTTGCTTGCATTTGTTGAGGCGCGCGATGCAAAGGGCTTTGCCCTGTATGTGCTTAATTCGGCGGCGCAGTTCTTTAATGTGGCATGGGTATTGTTTATATATGAACAGGATATAAACAAATATTTTGTAAGCCCGGTTATAAAGGTTGCATCTGTAATAAATATTGTGATTTTTGCGTTTATGATATTTATAGCGCAGAAGCAATATGTAGCCGACAGCTTTAACGCTGTAGAGCCTGTTCAGCCGACGAAGGGCAGAAAAACCAATACAGTTCATGACAAGAAGCCTGTGACGAGTTTAAGACCTCCCAAGGAATATGGACTGAGATTGAGTGAAAAGCTTCCTAAGCTTACTCGTGCGGATCTTATAATTATGGCAGTGATTATGGTTGTATATGGTGCGATAGCTCTTTATGACCTCGGCGATATGGATGCTCCCGAAACAGACGTTGACGTTAAGGCGGGGGTAACGGTCGATATGGGCAGTGATGTGGAAATAGGTAAAATAAAATTCTTTAACGGTCCGAATCAGCTTGAGAAGACGAGGGCGCTGAAGCTGACTTTTACAAATTCTCAAAATGTTCAGGTAAAGAGTGAATCGATAGACTCCGGAGCGGTATTCTACTGGTCGGAGAAAAGCGAGAATATAAGTGCAAGATATATTAATGTTTCCACTAACGGCGAGCTTTTGAATATAAAGGAGCTGTGTATATTGGATAAGGACGGAAATATTCTGCGTCCGGCTAATGCGGATGACTCATCCGTTGCCGCACTGTTTGACGAGCAGGAGCTTTGTCCGGAGAGAACAACATTCCGCAACAGCACTTATTTTGACGAAATATATCATGCGCGTACTGCATATGAATTTATACACCATCTGCCGATATATGAATGGACTCATCCTCCGCTTGGAAAGCTTATTATTGCCGTTGGTATAATGATATTCGGAATGTGTCCGTTTGGATGGAGAATAGCTGGAACTGTTATAGGCATTCTTATGATACCGGCAATATTCATTTTCGTCAAGAAGCTTACAAAGAAGACATGGCTTGCGGCATTGGGATGTATTTTGTTCACGTTTGACTTTATGCATTTTGCTCAGACTCGTATAGCGACAATTGACGTATACGTTACCTTCTTTATAATATTGATGTACTATTTTATGTATAAGTATTATACCATGAGCTTCTATGACACGCCTCTTAAGAAAACATTTATACCGCTTGCACTTTCGGGAATATGTATGGGCCTTGGTGTTGCAAGCAAGTGGACGGGCGCTTATGCCGGAGCGGGCTTGGCAGTGATATTCTTTATTACTCTCACACAAAGATATTTAGAGTACCGCTATGCTGTGGCTCATCCGTCAGGAAAAAGTTCAGGTATCGATAATAAGAGGATAATAGAGGAATTTACGCCTAAGATGATGAAAACGCTGGGATGGTGCGTAATATTCTTTGTAATTGTGCCGATTGTGATCTATTGCTGCTCATATATTCCATATATGATGACGCCGAGCGGAAACGGTTTAAAGACTGTAACAGATAATATACAGTCGATGTATACCTACCACGCAAAGACTGTAACAGACGCAACGCATCCTTATTCATCGCATTGGTATCAGTGGCCTACCATGTACAGACCGATTTATTACTATTCGGGAACTGTTAGCGGAAATATTAAGGAAGGTATAAGTTCCTTTGGAAATCCGGCTGTATGGTGGGTAGGAATAGCGGCTATATTCTATATGATATATATCGCAGTCACAAAGCGTGATATGAAAGCGCTGTTCCTCCTTGTTGGATATTTTGCGCAGCTTATCCCGTGGATGGGTGTAACGAGAATTACGTTTATATATCATTATTTCCCGTGTGTGCCGTTCCTCGTGCTTATGATTATATACTCGATTTATGATATATATGAAAATGCGAGTGATGCCAATAAGAAAAAGATATTTATCGGAGCCTGTGTATATACCGGAATTGCGGTAGTGCTGTTTGCGATGTTCTATCCGGTTCTTTCGGGTCAGCCATGTTCGCTTGATTATGCTAATACATGGCTTAAATGGTTTGATTCATGGGTGCTTCTGACATAAAGCATATGCCGCCGCTTTTTGCGGCGGTTTTTTATGCGTAAAATTTACAAAACATAGTGACAAAATTTTTGTAATAGTATTTACTTTTTTAAGCAGATGTGATATAATCAATATATATTTGAAGAATTTCTATATTGGGGTGATTAAGAGAAATGAGAAAGTTCAATACTACAGATATACCCATGACTGACAGAATAAAACGTCTGATTGAGAATACCTTTGCAAAAATGCCTGAAATTGAAGCAGATCGTGCAGTGCTTATAACAGAGAGCTATAAGCAGACAGAAAATATGCCGATCGTAAAGCGCCGTGCACTGGCTTTTGAGCATATTTTGGAGAATATACCTATAACAATAAGAGAGTATGAGCTTATTGTGGGAAGCGCCACAAAGGCGCCGAGAAGCTGTCAGGTATTTCCGGAGTATTCATATGAATGGCTTGAATCGGAACTTGATACAATAGAATTCCGTGAGGCAGATCCATTCCATGTATCGGAAGAAGTAAAGGCAGAGCTGCGCCGTGTGTTCCCATATTGGAAGAACAAGACTACAAGCGAGCTGGCGTCATCATATATGGCTCCGGAGGCTCAGATGGCAATAGAGCATAATATGTTCACTCCGGGAAACTACTATTATAATGGAGTAGGACATTATACAGCTGATTATGGAAAGGTTATAGGAATAGGCTATAAGGGCATTATTGCCGAAGCGGAAGCGGAATTGGAAAAATGCGATGTTGCCGATGCGGATTATGCAAAAAGACATGAATTTCTTGAATCTGTAATAATCTCATGCAAAGCAGTTATTAACTATGCAAGACGCTATGCGGAGCTTGCGTATGAAACGGCAAAGAGCTGTTCCGACCCTGTCAGAAAACAGGAGCTTTTGATTATCGCAAAGAACTGTGCTCATGTACCGGAAAATCCGGCAGAAGATTTCTATGAGGCTTGTCAGAGCTTCTGGTTCGTGCAGATGCTTTTACAGATGGAATCAAGCGGACATTCAATTTCACCTGGACGATTTGACCAGTACATGTATCCTCTGTATAAGCAGGGAATAGAGAACGGAACGCTTACTCGTGAATTTGCGCAGGAGCTGCTTGACTGTATATGGGTAAAGCTTAATGACCTCAATAAGGCGCGCGATGCAGCATCGGCAGAAGGATTTGCAGGCTACAGCCTGTTTCAGAATCTTTGCGCCGGCGGACAGACCAAGGAGGGAATTGACGCGACAAATGATTTATCATTCCTTTGTATTCAGGCGTCTATGCACACAAGACTTCCGGCGCCGTCATTTTCTGTAAGAGTATGGAACGGAACCCCGAATGAATTTTTAGTGAAATGTGCAGAATTGACGCGTACAGGAGTTGGATTACCGGCGTATTACAACGATGAGGTAATCATACCATCTCTTATGAGCAGGGGAGTATCGCTTGAGGATGCGAGAGACTATAATATAATTGGCTGTGTAGAGCCTCAGGCTCCTCATAAAACGCATGGATGGCATGACGCGGCATTCTTTAATATGCTGCGACCGGTTGAGCTTGTATTTTCAAACGGAATGGACGAGGGCGTTCAGATAGGCTTAAAAACGGGAGAGCTGTCGTCATTTAAGACTTTTGATGATTTCTATAACGCATATAAGGCTCAGACGCATTATATGATAAAGCTTATGGTAAACGCAAATAATGCGATAGATACAGCTCATGCAGAGCGCTGCCCGCTTCCGTATGCGGCAAGTATGATTGATAACTGCATAGAGAACGGAAAGACAATGGAAGAAGGCGGAGCGATTTATAATTTTACCGGTCCGCAGGGCTTCGGTATAGCCAATATGACAGACGGTCTGTATGCGATCAAGCAGCTTGTTTATGAAAAGCATTTATGCACTCTTGAGGATTTTAAGGATGCTATGTCGCATAATTTTGGAGAGCCTATCGCTCCGAAGGGCGCGCAGAGATTGACCAAACAGGTCGTGGACAATCTTGTAAAGGCAGGAAAAACGGTAAGCAAAGAACAGATAATGGATATATGCAGAATGTTCCTTGTAAATGAAACTCCGGCTGATAAGAAAGCTAAGTATGATAATTTGCGCAAAATGATAGACGGTTGTCCTAAATACGGAAATAATATTGATGAAGTGGATTATTTTGCGCGTGATGTGGCGTATGTATATACAAAAGAGCTTGAAAAATATAAGAATCCAAGGGGAGGTATTTTCCAGGCGGGTCTGTATCCTGTTTCGGCAAATGTACCTCTCGGCTCACAAACGGGCGCTACTCCGGACGGCAGACTTTGCGCTACTCCTATAGCTGACGGAGTCGGTCCGAGAAGCGGATATGATGTAAAGGGTCCGACAGCGGCGGCAAATTCTGTTGCGCATCTTGACCACGGTATAGCGTCAAACGGAACATTATATAATCAGAAATTCCATCCTTCGGCACTGAGCGGAGTGAGCGGATTACAGAATTTTGTTTCATACATAAGAGCCTTCTTTGATCAGAAGGGAATGCACATGCAGTTTAACGTTGTAAGCCGTGAAACGCTTATTGATGCTCAGAAGCATCCTGAAAATTATAAGTCTTTGGTTGTACGTGTTGCGGGATACAGTGCTTTGTTTACAACGCTTTCACGTTCGCTTCAGGATGATATTATAAATAGAACTGAGCAGGCTTTTAACGCATAAATTAAGATATTGCGGGGCAGATATATCTGTCCCGATTTCTACAGTGAGGAATACATATGGAGAATTATTTACAGGCAAAAGGCCGTATTTTTGATATACAAAAATATTCGATACATGACGGACCGGGGATACGTACTATAATCTTTCTTAAGGGATGTCCTCTTCGCTGCCGTTGGTGCTGTAATCCGGAGGGACAGCGGTTTGAAACTGAAACTATGCTGTTTAACGGAGAAGAAAAGGTGATGGGTCAGGAAGTGACTGTTGATGATTTACTTCCTATCATCGCTCAGGACGCCTTTTATTATAGAAGGAGTGGCGGAGGAGTGACTCTTTCTGGAGGAGAGTGCCTGTGGCAGCCGGATTTTGCTCCGCATTTGCTTCATGCCTGTCATGATATGGGGTATAATACAGCTATAGAAACAACAGGCTATCAAAAGTGGGAGATAATAGAGAAATATCTTGAGCATTTAGATTATGTGCTTATGGATATAAAGCATATGGACAGTGCAAAGCATAAGAGGTTTACCGGAGTGTCTAATGAGCTTATACTTGAAAATGCGTATAGAATAGCCGCGTCCGGAAAAGCAGAGCTTACTATAAGAACGCCGGTCATACCGGGATTTAATGATACCCCGGAGGAAATACATGAAATAGCTGAATTTGCGGCGTCGCTGCCGGGAGTGAAACGGCATCATCTTCTTCCATATCATCGTTTGGGAGAGGGTAAATATGAGGGATTGGGACGCGATTACTCATTAAAGGGAATAGAACCTATGTCGAATGAACACATGAAGATACTTCTTGAAGCTGCAAAAAAATCGGGACTTCAATGCCAAATCGGCGGATAAAACAGAATACAGAAAAGGGGCTGTGACAAAATAGCAGCCAAATAACAAGAAAAATGAGGACGATTG
>CAJMRL010000016.1 GCA_905215805.1 uncultured bacterium
TCATGCGGAAATATTGTATAAATAAATTGGATTTTTTTGCGGTTTTGTTGGTAAATTTGTATTTACGAAGAAACCCCGCATGCGAAATTCTCGCCATACGGGGCTAATACAAAATCATTCAATATGAATTATGCGTCAACTGTTATTATTCCATCAAACACAAACCTTGCCGGTCCTGTCATATATACATTATTATCTTCTTTATCCCACTTTATGTGAAGCGTACCTCCTAAAAGTACCAGATCCGCTTCATCATCTACTAAATCAGACAGATTCGCCGCGACCAAAGTAGCACAAGCACCTGTACCGCAAGCAAGAGTTTCTCCTGTACCTCTTTCCCACACTCTCATCTTAATAGTATTCCTATCTACAATTTGAGCAAATTCCGTGTTTATCTTTCTTGGGAAAAGAGTATGTGTTTCAAATTTAGGTCCTATTTTTTCTATATCAATATCATCAACACTATCTACATATGTAACCGCATGAGGATTTCCCATTGAAACACCTGTAACTTTATATTCTTCTCCATCGACAATAACAGATTCCTGAACAAAGCGATTAAGCTTAGAATCTATCGGAATATTTGCCGGAACAAGCTCCGGAGATCCCATATTAACACACACCGTATCAACCTCTCCATTTTCGTCAAGGTTAAGATTAAGAATCTTTATACCCGCAAGAGTTTCAAGAGTAACTGTAGTTTTATCTGTTAATCCCTTATCATGAACATATTTTCCTATACAGCGCGTAGCATTTCCGCACATTTCCGCTTGAGTTCCGTCACTGTTATACATATCCATTCTAAAATCAGCTACATCAGACGGACATATAAGAACCAATCCATCCGAACCTATACCAAAATGTCTGTCCGAAACCATCTTTGCAACTGTATTTATATTTTCAATCTTTTCCTCAAAACAATTCACATAAATATAATCGTTACCTGCACCCTGCATTTTTGTAAATTTAAAAGTTTGCATTTATATCCCCTTCTTCCAACAATCCAAATTACCGATCATATATTAATATAACTGTTTGTATTATACCATAGATTCTTCTTAAATGCAAGCACTAATTTATATATGGAGAATTTGTCTTGCCGTATCAATAAATTTTGCCCCTGTATCCATACTTCTTTTTTGAATAAACCTATGCGCTTGCTGCTCTGTCATTCTATATTTCTCCATAAGATAAAGCTTAGCTCTTTCTATAATCTCCTCATCCTCTGCCGAGCGATTTACATTTTTGGGCTTAGTTCTTTCTATATGTCCAAGAAAGACTTCTATTGAAGAAATAAGCCTTTCCCTTCCCACCGGCAGCGGCAATACAAAAATTTCTTCATTATCTATCATATCCTGTCTTTCTGCCTTTACAATAGACATGAGCTTCTGCCCCGGATATAAGCCTTCAAAAACATCGTCAAGCTGACCGTCCTTAAGCTTATATCCCATTATTACAAGCACTTCATCTATATTGCTCAAATATCTTAACAGCTCAGCAACTGAGTGTACAACGGCACGAACCTTAAATCCGCTTCCATCAAGCATTTTCTTAAATTTTTGAGCTGTTTCCGGTTTAGAAAACGCGAGAATAATCTGCTCCACCGCTGCCACCTCTTTTCCTTAGAACTTATTTTTAATATTTTTCAAGATAATTATCAATTTCCCACTGATTTATTGTTTGGCTGTATTCCCTATATTCCGCCTCTTTTGATGTGATATAAGCCTCTTTAAAGTTTTTACCGAGAAGCTCTGTAACAAAATCAGACTTTCTTGCAATCTTAAGTGCTTCATTTAAGCTGATAGGTAGATTTTTTATTCCCAAAGCCTCCTTTTCTCTTGTCGATAAATTATATATATTTACATCTATACTCGGCGGAAGTTCTATATCATTCTCTATTCCCTCCAATCCTGCCTTAAGGCATGCTGCAATCGCAAGATACGGGTTAGCCGTAGGATCAGGAGCACAAAATTCTACTCTTGCGTCTTCAGGATTCTTAAACGGAGGTATTTTTATCAAAAGAGAATTGTTATGCTCTGACCATGAAATAAAGCATGGCGCCTCATATCCCGGTGTAAAACGTTTATATGAATTTACAATCGGATTTATAAGACATGACATATCCAAAGTATATTTCAATAAACCTGCTATAAATTGATATGCAATTTTAGAAAGCTTATTCCTGTCATTTTCATCATAGAAAGCATTTTTCCCATCTTTTTCGAGTGACATTGTAAGGTGCATTCCGCTTCCCCAATCCTTTTCAAATGGTTTTGGCATAAATGTAGCATGCAGCCCGTTTCTTTTTGCCAATGTTTTTACAACTGTTCTGAATGTAGTAAGCTTATCAGCCGTTGCAAGCGCATTATCATATCTAAAAACCACCTCATGCTGTCCCCTTGCCATCTCATGATGAGATGATTCAACTACATATCCCATTTCTTCGAGTGTCAGACATATATCCCGGCGGCAGTTTTCTCCGTTATCAAGCGGAGCAAGGTCAAAGTATCCCGCACTATCACTCGGCTGCATTGTAGGATTTCCGTCATCATCAGTATTAAACAAGAAAAATTCACATTCAGGACCTATATTAAATGTAAATCCCATTTCCTCCGCTCTTTTTATCTGTTTTTTCAAAACCAATCTCGTATCATATTCAAGTGGTTTTCCGTCAGCGGTATACAAATCACATATTAAACGTGCAACTTTCCCTTGGTGAGGACGCCACGGAAAAATAGTAAACGTATCAAGATCCGGATGCAAGAACCAATCTGTATTTTCGATATTCATATTTTCGGCTAAAGGAGAACCGTCCATCATTACTTGATTATCAAGTACAGAAAGCAGTCTTGAAACAGTAACTGCCATATTTCTCATCTGCCCTGTCATATCTGTAAACTGCAAACGAATAAAACCAACATTTTCTTCTTCAACCAATTCCAAAATATCCTGTTTGGTAAGCATATCAAAGCCTCCTTAAAATTAATATTCAGATATATAAACATATTTACTTACAAAAACCAAAAGGGCATTCCTGTACCCAGGAACGCCCTTGTAAGCTTATTATACTATATATATTTAATTTTGTCAATAGATATTTCCAACAATAACTAACATATTTTATAAATAAAAAAAACGATTACAAAGAGACCATCCTCAATTTTTTATTATAAGCTATTATAATCCCATGCTGCTTCTCATTTCATTTATTTTTCGGCTTGCAGACAGATCAATATCCTCATACTGATGGGCAACTCTTTTTATTGTATCTCTTTTACCTATAACAGCCGCTATTCCTCTGTGAATCCAGCATAAAGGCAGAAAAACCGGATGCCGTTTAAGCACAGGATATTTGGTCTCCATTGCACTCTTTTTTAAAAAAGCGCTCTTAAACAATGTCATAAATTTCAAATAAGTCCTGTTCTCCGTTTCCCCTGCAATAGTATTTATTCCGGAAGCTCGCCACTGAAGCGAAACCCCGTCCCAACCGCTTTGAGCAACATATTCACTTATTATACGCGTTTCCTCATCGCATTCGCCGGAGTCAAACCAGAAGCTATAAAGCTTCATAAATTTTCCGTAAAACAAGCTGAGTCCGCATTTTTCCAGCTCTTTATCTATGTATTTAAAATCCATCTCTTTTTTCTGTCTTAAATATACCCATACATCAAGAACAGCCCGTATCCCAACACCGCCAAACTTCATATGTTTTGCAATATGGCAAATCATAAACAAATAAAAATCCTCGTCACTCATAACATATTCGCAGCCTTTTTTATGAATAAAACGCTCGGAAATCTTATTGCATACATCTCTCCATACTATTTGCTCGTCAGAAATAAACTTCTTATGCAGCTCGACATAAGAAAATTTGTCAACGCTGTAATTATCCGTACTAATATCGCTACCGAATGTATGATTTTCAAATCCAAGACTCTCCATGATTTCCTTAGCGCGCAAAGCATTTTGCGGACCTACAAATATATCCATATCAGCACACTGTCTCAAGTCTGAGGATGGATAAAAATTTTTCATTACCATACCTTTCATAACAACAAAATTAATATTATTCTTATTAAAGGCATCTGTAACCATATCAAGATAATAATGCTGTGCAGCGTCATTAAGAATTCCCTGCTGATATTTTTCCCCAAAAATCTCCCATACCTTCTTTTCCATTGGCGTATCACCCAGTCGCTGCAAAGCACTGTATGCTATATTCTCCAGTTTGTGCGCAACGCAAAATTCAAAAAATTTCATGCAATCAATGTCTTCCGGTATCGGCTGAGGATCTCTATTTTCAATAACGCTTTTACACAATTCTATCAGATATTCAGTATATATATTGTTTTCCATTTTATTCTATAAAGCTCCTTTAAAGCAATCCAAAATATATTCATTATAAAAATTATATATTAATAATCATTCTTTGTCAAGCAAAAAAATCCAATTAATACAATTATTTTATTGCTTTCTTTTATAAAATATATTATAATAATGAATATAAATCTAAACAGAAACAGGAGATCAATATGAAAACAGAAAATGAACTGCGCTCAGTATTGCGCTCAATAGACCATAAAAGCTATCCTGCATATAAGCAGCTTTCCGGTCAATACAAATTTGAACATTATTTTTTATTTATAGACCATGTACAAGGGGATCCGTTTGCTTCTCCATCTGCAATTCACGTTGAAATTCCAATAAGCCGTACAGGCTTTCCGAAAGAATATTATAGTAATTCGTGCTCAAAAATTGCTTTATGCGATTATCTTACACGCCGTCTCTGTGAACAGTTTGAGCAGTACAATTTCAAGGCAAAAGGCTCCGGAAAGAGCGGACTTATATCGATAAGCAGATGCGGACAGGAGGTTTTTGAAAGAAGTGCATGTGAGATAACATCAAATAAGCTCATAGTCCGCTTTCACGTTGGATTTCCTGCATTCGGCAGAACAATCAATTCCGGCGAGCTCGAAAAAATATTATTCGCTTTTTTGCCGCGCTGCATAGAAAACAGTCTATTCTACAAAACAGCAAACAAGCAGCTTCTTGAAGACGCCATATTTCTTGCAGAAGACCAAGAAGCATTAAGAGAGATTCTCGATGCAGAAAATCTGATATGCTTTGTTGCTGATGGAGCAGTACTTCCGAGAAAAAGTGGTATTTCAGATTTGCCTATGAACGGATCTGTTCCTTTTGAATCTCCGGATTCGATGCGGCGGGAATTCGTTCTCCCTCATAAGGGCAAAATAAGCGGAATGGCAGTGCCTTCCGGAATAACGCTGATAGTCGGAGGAGGCTACCACGGAAAATCCACATTGCTTGAAGCTATACAAATGGGAATTTATAATCATATTTCTGGAGACGGACGTGAATTTGTAATAACAAACAATACAGCAATAAAACTGCGCGCGGAAGATGGACGCAGTGTAAGAAATGTTGATATATCCTTATTTATCAACGATCTTCCAAACAAAAAAGACACCACATCCTTCACAAGCGCCGACTCAAGCGGCAGTACCTCCCAGGCGGCAGGAGTCATTGAGGGAATAGAATCCGGCACAAAGCTTTTCCTTATTGACGAAGACACCTCCGCAACAAACTTCATGGTTCGTGATAAGTTGATGCAAAAAATCATCAGCCGCGAAAAAGAACCTATAACTCCCTTCCTTGAACGGGCAGGCGAACTTTATGAGAAAGCCGGAATATCCACAATACTTGTTGCAGGAAGTTCAGGAGCATTTTTCTATATTGCAGATAATATAATACTCATGGACTGCTATAAGCCATACGATATAACCGATACTGTTAAAGAGGAATGCAAAAATTACAGCGCGCCAAGAATAAAAGCTCCGGATTTTAAAATCCCAGACTTTAACCGCGTATTTCCCCGCTATGTCCGTTCCGAAGAAAAAGGCGGACGCGGCAAGTATCATGAGCATATGAAAGTGAAGGTTTTCGGCACCGAATCATTTTCACTTGACAGAGAAAATATAAACGTACGCTATCTCGAGCAGCTTTCAGATTCAGAACAAACAACAGCCCTCGCACAGCTTTTGCGTTTTGGACTTGAAAATGTAATAGACGGCAGACGCACGATTCGGGAAACTGTAAATATGATATACGAAACCCTAAACACAAAAGGCTGGGAACCGTTTTGCGGCTCATACATTCCCTGCGGACTGGCAAAGCCGCGTATACAGGAACTATTCGCCTGCATTAACCGATTTAGAGGAGGTCAAAAATGAAATACAGCAATCCTGTAAACAGAGGTTTTTTTCCGGACCCGTCAGTTATACGGGTTAAGGATGATTATTATCTTGTAAATTCATCATTCCAATATTTCCCTTGCATTCCCATATCTCATTCAAAGGACATGGTAAACTGGGAAATTATCGGTCACGCAATAACAAATCCGGACTACCTTGATTTATCCGAAATAAAGGACTCACATGGAATATGGGCGCCTGATATATTCTTCTATAATAATGAATTTTATATAATCGCGACCATGCGCCTTAATGACTGTCAAGATAAAAAAAATCATCCGGCTCGCCAGCAGCTTATTATGAAATCCAAAAATCCGGAAGGGCCTTACTCGAAACCTGTATGGCTTGATGCCGACTCTATCGACCCTTCTTTGTTTGTAGATGATAACGGCAAAAAATACATGATTACAGCCAAAGCCGCGACTGCTTGGGAGCTTAGCGATGATTTTATGTCAATAATATCCCCAAAACGTACAATATGGGCAGGTACGGGGGAACGCTGCTCCGAAGGCCCTCATATATTAAAGCATAACGGCTACTATTATGCAATGACCGCCGAAGGAGGGACCGGTTATGGCCACGGAATAAATGTTGCCCGAAGCCGTAAGCTTTTCGGTAACTATGAAGAGTGTCCATACAATCCGGTAATGCGCCAGACAAATCCGGACAGCCTCATACAACGTGCAGGTCACGGCAAGCTTGTCGAGGACCAAAACGGAAACTGGTGGGCATATTATTTATGCGGACGCAGAAATGAAGGTAATTATACCACACTTGGACGGGAAACCGCACTTGACCCCGTAACATGGACCGATGACGGCTGGTTTTTGATAAACGAAGGAAAAGGTCCGAGCGAAAACCAAGACGGTCCAGAGCTGCCTGTATACGAAAAAAATAAGTCCATATTTGTCGATGAATTTAATGATAGCAGTCTCGGTCTTGAATGGGAATTTGTCCGAAATCCGGATTATAATAACCTATCACTAAACGGTGAAAGACCGAGTCATTTAAGAATATATACCGACGATAAGCCGCTCAGTTCAATAAGCTCTAAAAATACGCTTTTACACCGCGAAAGCGAGTTTAAGTTTACCGCCGAAACAAAGCTTGACTTTATCCCCCAGGAAGACTGCTGTGCCGGAATAACCTGCTATTACAGCACTTCTACTTATATTAGATTTAATATATCCATGCACAAATCATCCACTGTTATAGAGCTTGTTTCAAATCGCGGGAACGGTGAAATGGTTGAGGTCTGTCAAAATATCAAGCTCAACGGTCCGATTTACCTTAAAGTTAAAACTGATGGACAAAAACGAAAATTTATGTATAGTACCGACGGAAATGAATACATAGCAGCCGGAACAGTCGAGCCGTGTACTTTTCTATGCGATGAAGGAGTTCCGGGGGACAGAAAACGCCATACAGGCACTTTGACCGGGATTTTTGCTAATAACGGAAACACCGGAAAAAGAATTTATGCCGATTTTGATTGGTTTAAAATGAAATTTGAATAGATCGATTTAGTCAATACTGAGTTTGAAGCCGTCATGTTTTCATCCGGAAGAATTTTATATTAAATTACTTGCAATAACAGCAGAAATATAATATAATAGTATATAATACTATGTCGGTATAAATACCGCAGATATATTAAGGAGAGAAAAAATGATAACCGAAAAATTTTCACTTGACCATGGCTGGAAATTTCATAAAAATGATATAGAGCAGCCGCTGATCCATACACATACCCAATGCTATATGGCTGCAAAAGCAGGAGGCGCAACCGGCCCGGCAAGTCCGGATTTTGACAAAAGCGATTGGGAGGACGTAAATCTTCCCCACGACTGGGCTGTATATAATGAATTTGACGAAAAATACGGTCCCGCTCAAGGCTATAAAGCTCGCGGAAAAGGCTGGTACGCAAAAACCTTCCGTCTTAACGAAGAAGATTTTGATAAACAGATATTAATAGAATTTGACGGAGTTGCGACTTATTGTACTGTTTATATGAACGGCTCTGTAGTAGGAAGAAATTTCTGCGGATACAATTCTTTTACTATAGACGTCACAGACGTCGCTGTATACGGAGACAAGCTAAACACTCTTGTTGTTTTCGTTGACGCAACAATAATAGAAGGCTGGTGGTACGAAGGCGCCGGTATTTACCGTCATGTAAACCTTTTTAAAAAGAACAAAACTGCTATCGAACACCATGGAGTATTTATACACCCTGAGCTTAAGGAAGGAGAAGCATGGGATGCAAGAACAGATACTGATATTACAAATACCGATACTTCAGATAAGCATCTTATTTTAAAATCACTTATCATAAATGATGAAGGCATAACAATGGGACAGGCGCGTACCGAGCTTGATATTGCCGCCGGAGAAAGCCTTAAGGTAGAGCAAAGCGTACTGTGCTACGGTATCGAACGCTGGGACATAAATAATCCTGTTCTTTATACAATGGTCAGCGAGCTTTATGAAGGCAATGGGCTTATAGACTGCGTAAATAACAAATTTGGCTTCCGTACTATCGCCATAGACAAAGACAAGGGATTTTTCTTAAACGGAAGGCATGTTCCGCTTTACGGCACATGCAATCACCAAGATCATGCCGGGGTTGGAGTTGCTGTTCCTGACTCCATCAATGAATATAGGATACGTTTGTTAAAAGAAATGGGTTCAAATGCTTATCGCTGTGCTCATGGCAATCCTTCCCCTGAAATTCTTGACGCATGTGATAAGTACGGAATTCTCGTTATGGATGAAAATCGTAATTTCAACACCTCCTCAGATGGTCTGAAGCAGGCTCGTGACATGGTTATACGTGACCGAAATCATCCATGTGTGATAATGTATTCAATATTTAATGAAGAACCTCTTCAGGGAACTCCAACAGGAAAAAAGCTCGCCATCCGGCTTGACAGAGAAATAAAACGTCTTGATAATACCCGCTTTACTGTCGGAGCTATGAACAACGGAGTGACATCCGCGGGCGGAGCATGCGATGTACTCGATATGACAGGCTTTAACTATATAACCCATACATATGATGATTTCCGCAAACGTTTTCCAAATATGCCGATGCTTGGCTCTGAAAATGACAGTGCTTTCCAGACGAGAGGCGTTTATAAAACTGACCATGCAAAACATGTAATAGACTGCTATGACAGCGAAGCAGCTCCATGGGGAAATACATACCGTGACGGCTTCCGCCAAGTCGATACGCGTCCTCATATTTTAGGTCTTTTTATATGGACAGGATTTGACTACAGAGGAGAACCCACTCCCTTTGAATGGCCGTCTATAGGAACTCAATTCGGAATAATGGATACCTGCGGTTTTAAAAAGGATGCGTTCTATCTGAACAAGGCATTTTTTACCGATGAACCAATGATCCATATACTTCCGCATTGGAATTTCAAAGAGGGCGAACGAGTACGTATAATGACTCATACAAACTGTACAGAAGCAGAGCTGTTCTTAAACGGTGAAAGTCTCGGCAAAAAAAACGTGGATAAATACGATATGGCAGATTGGTACGTTGATTTTGTTCCGGGTACACTGTCCATGATCGGATACACCGACGGAAAGGCAGTATGTACTGATGAGGTCAAAACCGCCGGCAAGCCTGTTAGTCTTGAGCTTGAAACAAGCTGCAGCCATATATACTCCGGCTGTGATGATGCTATAGCTGTAAATATACGTGCAGTTGATGAAAACGGAATTTTTGTCCCGTATGCAGACAATCTTATAGAATTTAGCTGTGAAGGAGGAACAATAATCGGTGTAGGAAACGGTGACCCCAATTCACATGAAGCTGATAAATCCACAACCCGCCATCTGTTTAACGGTCTATGTCAAGCTATAGTACAGCTTAAGCCCGAAGCTGCTAAGCTTACGGTTAAGGCTTCTTCTCAAGGACTTAAGGAATGCAGCGCCGATATAGAAATAAAACCGAACGAAAAAAATAAAGCATTCATAGAGTCAGTGAATGAACAGTACATAAGCGGCTGGCGAACAAATGTTGTTCTGTTTGATGAAAAGCCCTCTCCCGATATAAAAATAGAGGATCACGATATGAATAACTGGGTGCTTGCAAATATGGAGCATGAGGCTAAATATTATGATGCAACCGGATACGGAATATATAAAACAAAGGCAAATATTCCGGAAGGTACTAAATCTATAATGTTCCGTGAAATAGTTGGAAATGAGATCGAAATTTATATAAACAATTCTCTCGCCGCCCACGGCGATGCCTCATGGGGCAAGGCGTTTGAAATAAAAGATGTTCCGACAGGAACCGTAGAAATTACTGTTATCATACACAGCACAAAAAACGATGGAGGCGGCGGCATCGCAAAATCCGTAGTCCTGCTTGATTAAAAGCAGATATTAATCAAATCCCCTCAGCGTAGCCTTACATCTACTCTAAGGGGTTTTTATTATGCTTGTTATTCATTTTTTCAAGCAGCTTTGGAGTCACATATACTGTATTATATCCCTCATATATGACCATTCCGGGCTTTGCGCCATTAGGCTTTTTCACATTTTTTATAAGACAGTAATCAACGGGTACTTGTGATGACTGGCGTGCCTGTGAATAATATGCCGCAAGCTGAGCCGCTTCGCGCATCGTAGTCTCAGGAACATCTTTGTCAAGCCCAAGCTTTATAACCACATGCGAACCGTGAATATTTTTGGTATGAAACCATATATCCTGAGAATTTGCAAGCTTTGTCGTTACATAATCATTCTGAGTGTTATTGCGCCCTACATAAATATCAAAACCGTCAGACGAAGTAAAATGCATCGGCTTTGAAGTACTTTTTGCCCGACGATTTTTACCGGACTTTCTGCGTATAATAAAGCCCTGTTCCGTAAGCTCTGCTTTAATTGCTGTAAGATCCGATTCAGTTTCCGAATTCTCAACAGCAACAAGCGTACTCTCCAGGTAATCAAGATCCGCGCGGCTAAGCTCCAGCTGTTTTGCCGCCTCTGTTTCGGCTACCTTTGCCTTATTATATTTTTTATAATACTTCTGTGCATTCTGAGTGGGTGAAAGAAGCGGATCAAGCGCAATTTTTATAATCGGCATCCCGTCCTCATAAAAATTTTCAACCTCTGCTTCCTTCATACCCTGCTCAATTCTGTATAAATTTGAATTTATAAGGTCGCCTTTTATCTTGTATTTATCTTTATTTTCCGCATCCGCAAGCGTCCTTGACAGTATATTTATCTTTTTTGTAAGCCTCTCTATATTATTATTGAGAAGCTTCACAAGTCCGGTGCTTTTCTGGCGCATTCTTTCGTGCATATCCCGTGTGTAATAGAAGCTGTCCAAAAGAGCGCTCATACTTTCAAAATTAACCGTATCAGCAGCGTTTTCATACTGCTTAATATCAAACGCACTGAAATCCATAAGCTTTTCTGTCGTTTTGTTAACGAGCATACATGGAGAATATTTGTCTTCCTCTATCTCATGAACAAATTTCACCACTGTTGTTTTAAGCGCTGCCTGCTTATTTGAATTAAGCTCCTGCGCTCGTACATCAACACGTCCGAATGTACGGTACACAAGCTCTCTTGCTGTAAGCGGGCTTATGCCGGCTATATTTGAAAGAAGAATCTTATCCGCTGTTTCGGGTCTGTTAAATTCAAGCGGAGTCTCAAGCGTAAACGACAGAAGATCAATTTTATCCTGTACAGGAGGATATTCATAGGTAAGCCCGGGAAGAACCTGTCTTACCGAGCTTACCGTAATATCAACATGCTTTATACAGTCGATAATCTTTAAATTCATATCTGTCAGTATTATATTCGAATGACGTCCCATAATCTCAATTATAAGATATTTTGTTGTAAGATCGCCCAATTCATCATAGCTTTCTATACTGAAACGAATTATACGCTCAAAACCGATCTGCTCTACAGCAGTAATTTTCCCGCTCCCCAAATGTTTTCTTAACAGCATGCAAAACATCGGCGCGGTTATTGGATTCTTTTTTGTATGCTCCGTAAAATGCACGCGCGGATGAGCCGAGCCTGCCGAAAGCACAAGTCTATAGCTATTGGTATATGTGCGCACATTTACGGTTATTTCATCTTTTTCCGGCTGGTGTATTTTATCTATGCGCCCGTCCGTAATTTTAGCGGCAAGCTCCTTTACGAGCGCGCGCACTGTTATTGCATCAAATGCCATAATAAATGTATTCCTTTTCAGATTTTTGCCGGTTCCTTAATTGGTTCGGCTGATTTTTCCTTAGCTTCCGAAGCAATTTTATCAAGCTCCTCTTCTCGGCGCATATTCTCAAATGCTACCGTTATCATGAGCTTTAATCTGTTAAGCTGATTTACCTCCGAAGCTCCCGGGTCATAATCGACCGCTACAATATTTGCCTGAGGATACTGACGGCGCAGCTCCTTTATCATGCCTTTTCCGGTAACGTGGTTAGGCAGGCATGCAAACGGCTGCACGCAGGCTATATTCGGCACACCGGATTTAATAAGCTCTATCATTTCTCCGGTAAGGAACCAGCCCTCTCCGGTGCAATGCCCCAGCTGAAGAACGCCCTTTGCTCCACCTGCTATTTCGCGTATATGTCCCGGTGCTCGTGAAGCAAACTTCGGATTTGCCTTCATAAGCTTTTCTGCATGCTTTCTGTAGCTTTCTATTCCCCAGATCGCAAGATTGCATAAGCGTGCTGTAGACGCTTTTGTTCCTAAATTTTCATGCTTAAAATTATTATTGTACAAGCAATAAAGCATAAAGTCCGCAAGACCCGGCATAACCGCTTCGGCGCCCTCATTTTCTATTACGTCTACAATATTATTATTAGCATCCGGATGGAATTTAACCAAGATTTCTCCGACAACTCCTACCTTCGGCTTTTTAATTGTTTCGTCAATCGGTATAGCGTCAAAATCAGCTATTATCTGTTCAATAACTTTTTTAAGCTTGAGATTTTTTCTGTCATTTTTAACAATGGCATTATATAAACGTTTCTGCCATTTATTATATACACTGTTAGTTTCACCCTTGTTTATCTCATACGGACGAATCCTCTGAGTAACACTCATAAGCAGATCGCCCCATGTGCAGGCTTTTAAAAGTCCGTCAACAAGCTTTGGAGTTATCTTAAACCCGGGATTTCCTTCAAGTCCCGAAACGTTAAGCGAAACAACCGGCACCTGAGGATATCCCGCCTCCTTAAGCGCTTTTCTCAAAAATGCGATATAGTTTGTAGCGCGGCAGCCTCCTCCGGTCTGTGTTATCATAACTGAGGTCTTATCCGGATCGCATTTTCCGCTTATAAACGCATTTACAAGCTGACCTGTAACCATGATCGACGGATAGCAGGCATCATTATTTACGCTCTTTAATCCCGCCTCTATATCCTCCGCAGTAGCATGCTCAAGAACAAGCGCATTATATCCGTTATTTCGGAGCACTGCCTCAAACAGTCCGAAATGTGTCGGTGACATTTGCGGGAATATAACAGTATGATTTTTTCGTTCCTTCTCAGTGAACTTTACACGATTGATAGTGTAATCCTCGACCTTATGCGGAACAAATTCATTTGCATCGCGCTCGTTTACAGCAGCCTTAAGCGATCGTACACGTATACGGGCAGTTCCCAGATTTGAGACCTCATCTATTTTTAAGGTAGTATATATCTTCTCATGAGACTGCAATATCTCCTGAACCTGATCAGTCGTTACGGCGTCCAGACCACAGCCAAAGCTGTTAAGCTGAATAAGCTCAAGATTATTTGATTTTATTACCTCTGCGGCAGCCTCATAAAGTCTTGTATGATAAGCCCATTGGTCAACGACCCTTATATCTCTCTGCAAATGTCCCAAATGAGCAATGCTATCCTCTGTAAGAACCGCAAATCCGAGAGAATTTATCATATCCGGTATACCGTGATTTATTTCCGGGTCGATATGGTACGGACGTCCGGCAAGAACGATTCCTCGTTTATTATTATCCTTTAGCCACTGTAATGTTTCCTCGCCCTTTTTGCGTATATCGTGCTTATAGCTTTGGAGTGATTCAAATCCTTTTTCGGCAGCGGCGTCAACCTGAGCCTTTGTGATTCCGAACGATGACAGCGCCTTATACATCTGTCTTTTAAATGACGGCTTATCGGCAAGGTTTACAAAAGGATATATGAATTTTATATCCGGCTGACGAACAACATCCATATTGTTATATATTACCTCAGGATATGATGTTACCATAGGACAGTTAAAGTGGTTTCCGGCATCGGAATACTCGATTTGCTCATAAGGTATGCACGGATAAAATATCTGCTTTATTCCTTTATCAATAAGATCCTGTATATGTCCGTGAACGAGCTTTGCCGGATAACAAGCGCTTTCCGATGGAATTGAGTCTATTCCCTTTTCATATAAGTCATGCGTACTTCTGCCGCTTAATCTTACCGCAAATCCAAGCTCGGTGAAAAACGCCGCCCACAGCGGATAATTCTCATACATATTGAGAACACGCGGCAGACCAATAACTCCATATTTGGCATCGCTTTCCTTTAGTACAGGATATGTAAACGCACGCTTGTATTTATAATCATAAAGATTAGGCAGGGATTCTTTTTTCTTTTCAATCCCCGCTCCCCTCTCACAGCGGTTTCCGCTTACAAAGCTTGAGCCATCGCTGAAGGTAGTTATGGTAAGCTGACAATGGTTGCTGCATTTCTGACATCGTGTAAGCTTATGGTCAAATGTAAAGTCGTCAAGCTCATCAGCTGCAATAATATCGCAGTCGCCGCCGTCCCAGCGCTCCTTTGCAATAAGAGCCGAACCAAACGCTCCCATAAGACCCGCAATATCGGGACGGATTACATTTTTTCCGGTGAGCAGCTCAAAGCATCTTAATATAGCATTGTTGTTAAAGGTTCCGCCCTGAACAACTATATTTTCGCCCATAAGCGATGGGTCTCGAAGCTTTATGACCTTATAAAGCGCGTTTCTTACAACCGAATATGAAAGTCCGGCGCTTATGTCACCGACGGTTGCGCCTTCTTTTTGCGCCTGTTTTACTCGTGAATTCATAAATACAGTACAGCGTGTACCGAGATCAACAGGATTTTCGGCTTTTAGGGCCTCCTGTGCAAATTCAACCGTATCAAGTCCCAGTCCTTCCGCAAAGGTCTGAATAAACGAACCGCAGCCGGATGAGCATGCCTCGTTAAGCATGATCGAATCGATAACGCCGTCCCTGATTTTCATACACTTCATATCCTGACCGCCGATGTCTATAATAAAATCAACGCCCGGAGAAAAGTGGTTAGCCGCCTTATAATGAGCTATCGTTTCTATTTCACCCTCATTTATGCGGAATGCTGTTTTCAAAAGCAGTTCGCCGTAACCCGTTGTACAGGCATTTGCTATAAACGCATCTTTTGGCAGCAATGTATATATTTCACGAAGGATGTTTATACCCTTTACAATAGGCGAGCCTTCATTTTTGCCGTAGTAACTGTATATTATTTCATCATCCTGATTTGTGAGTACAGCCTTTATAGTTGTCGAGCCGACATCAAGACCGAGAAATACAGGTCCGTTTGCACGCTTTATATCTCCGCGCTTTGCAACATCCTTTGCATGACGTTCGTCAAACTCACGCTTCTCTTCTTCATTAAGGAACAGTGCGCGCATACGAACGATCTCAGCGTCAACTCCCTTTGAATTTTTAAGCATATCAAGAAGAGTATGGATATCCGAACTTTTTTCACTGTCATACATCATAGCCGCACCGATAGCGACAAACAGCTGCGCATTATCAGGCGATTTAAACGATTTGGCATTATCCTTTAAGGTTTCCTCAAACTGCTTACGAAGCTGAGGAAGAAAATGCAAAGGTCCTCCAAGAAATACTATATTTCCCTTTATCGGACGCCCCTGCGCAAGCCCCGAAATTGTCTGAGTTACAACAGCCTGCAATATGGAGGCGGCAATATCCTCCTTTGCTGCACCCTCATTAAGCAGCGGCTGTACATCTGATTTTGCGAAAACACCGCAGCGTGCCGCTATAGGATATATGATTTTATGTTTTTCGGCAAGTTTGTTAAGACCATCTGCATCGGTTTTAAGAAGTATTGACATCTGATCTATAAAGGAGCCGGTTCCTCCGGCGCAGGTACCGTTCATTCTTTGTTCAAGACCTCCGGAAAGGTACAATATTTTTGCATCCTCGCCTCCAAGTTCTATAACAACATCTGTCTCAGGCATGAATTTCATTATTGCCGTTTTATTTGCAATTACTTCTTGAACAAAAGGAAGATCAAGCATTTTAGAAAGCAAAAGACCTCCAGAGCCTGTAATAACAACGGTAAAACGCTCATCTCCTATAACATCTTGCACTTCCTCAAAAAGCGCTGCGACTGTCGATTTTATATCGGAAAAATGACGCCTATACTCGCTGTAAATAATTTTTTCGGCATCGTCCATTACAACGACCTTGACCGTTGTTGAACCGACGTCTATGCCCATGTGCAGTTTTGTATAAGTAGTGTTCATTAGAAAACCCCCGAATTCTATACTCCGCCACGGAGAAAAATTATATATAATATATAGTAGTGCTTATTATTTTTTAGTTATCTATATTATTATAGTAGGTTTTATCGAAATAGTCAAGTGTTATTATTAATAAAATTTATGTCTTTTAATGTCATTATACTTAACATGAGCTATAGTTTTAAAATAATGTAAAATTTTTGCACATACTTGACATTGTCAGCTGTTTACTGTATAATAAAATTGACAAAATCCAATTAATCGGGAGGAAGTAACATGGGAAAGGCATTAATAATCGGCTGCGGAGGAGTTGCAAGCGTTGCAATTCACAAATGCTGCCAGAACAGCGATGTATTTGAAGAAATATGTATAGCAAGCAGAACAAAAAGCAAGTGTGATGCCCTAAAGGCAAAGTTAGACGGAGGAAAGACAAAGATAACTACAGCTCAGGTTGACGCGGACAATGTAAACGAGCTTATAGAGCTTATAAATAAGGTAAAACCGGATGTTGTTATAAATCTTGCTTTGCCTTATCAGGATCTAACAATAATGGATGCGTGTCTTGCAACAAAGACCGATTATGTGGATACGGCAAATTATGAGCCGGAGGACACCGCAAAATTCGAATATAAATGGCAATGGGCATATAGGGATAAATTTAAGGAAGCAGGTATAACAGCGCTTTTGGGAAGCGGTTTTGACCCGGGAGTTACCGGAGTATTCTGCGCTTATGCAATGAAGCATCATTTTGACGAAATAAATTATATAGATATACTTGACTGTAATGCCGGCGACCACGGCTATCCGTTTGCTACGAATTTCAATCCGGAAATCAATATAAGAGAAGTAAGCGCAAACGGCAGCTATTGGGAGGACGGAAAATGGGTCGAAACAAAGCCCATGGAGATAAAGAGAGTATATAATTTTCCTGAAATCGGCGAAAGAGATATGTATCTTCTGCATCATGAAGAGCTTGAGTCGCTCGGTCTTAACATAAAGGGAATAAAACGGATACGTTTCTTTATGACTTTCGGAGAGAGCTACCTTACTCATTTAAAATGTCTTGAAGATGTGGGCATGACATCAATAGAGCCGATAGAATTTGAAGGAAAGCAGATCGTTCCTCTGCAATTCTTAAAGGCTGTTCTTCCCGATCCCGCATCTTTAGGTCCGAGAACTGTCGGAAAGACAAATATAGGCTGCATATTCCGCGGTAAAAAAGACGGAAAGGACAAAACATACTATCTATACAATGTATGCGATCATCAGGAGTGCTATAAGGAAGTAGGCTCACAGGCTGTTTCCTATACGACCGGAGTGCCTGCTATGATCGGCGCTATGATGCTTATGACAAAAACATGGAAAGGACCGGGCGTATTCAATATAGAAGAATTTGACCCAGATCCGTTTATGGACGCGCTTAACAAATGGGGGCTTCCGTGGAAGGAGTCCTTTGATCCGGAGCTTGTTGACTAATGTATAATTATAATAATATCCCCACTCCCTCATATGTGGTTCATGAGGAGCTTATAAAAAAGAATCTTGAAATTCTTAAATATGTTGAGGAACGCTCAGGAGCGCATATTCTTCTTGCACAAAAAGCTTTCTCTATGTATTACTTTTATCCGCTGATAGGAGAATACATTTCCGGAGCTACGGCAAGCGGATTATATGAAGCAAAGCTTGCTTATGAAGAGATGGGCAAGGAAAATCATATTTTTTCTCCGGCTTACAGAGATGAGGAATTTGATGAAATTCTTAAAATATGTGACCATATTGTATTCAATTCCTTTCATCAGTGGGAAAAATTCAAGGACAAGGCAATCAAAGCCGGACGTTCCTGCGGCATAAGAATAAATCCGGAATGCTCAACACAGGAGCATGGGATTTATGATCCATGCTCACCCGGTTCCAGACTTGGAGTTACAAAGGCAAATTTCCGCCCGGAGCTTCTTGACGGAATTGAAGGGTTGCACTTTCATACACTCTGCGAACAGAACAGCGATGACCTTGAAACCACACTTAATGCAGTCGAAGAAAAATTCGGCGAGTATATGTATGGAATGAAATGGATAAATTTCGGCGGCGGACATCATATAACCCGTGAGGATTATGATGTCGAGCGTCTCATAAGGCTTGTAAAGCATATCCGTGAAAAATACAATGTCGAGGTCTATATAGAGCCTGGCGAGGCGGTAGCTTTAAACGCAGGATTTCTTGTAACAACAGTTATGGAAAAGATATCGAACGGAAATGAAATTGCTATTCTTGACACATCGGCAGCGTGTCATATGCCTGATGTTCTGGAAATGCCCTACCGTCCCAATATAATAGGAGCGGGAAAGCCCGGAGAAAAGCCATATACCTATACACTTTCAAGCGTTACATGCCTTGCGGGAGATATTATAGGTGAGTATTCGTTTGACAAGCCGCTTGAGATAGGCGATAGACTGATTTTCTGTGATATGGCTATATATTCTATGTGCAAGAATAATACATTTAACGGTATAGGGCTTCCTTCTATTGCCGTAATGTACGGAGATGAGGAAATAGAAATCATAAAAAGCTTTGGATACGAGGATTTCAAATGCCGTGTATAGAATTTTGGATTGTAACACAATTGAAATTGAAAATCCACTAATTTTATGCTATAATATAAATAATACATCTAAACGGCAGGAGTGTTTCAGATAATGGTAGATAACGAATTATTAATTCTTGTATATGAAAAGCTACAGTCGCTTTCCGGCAATGTAAAGGAAATAAAATCTTCGGTAAACGGTCTGAGCAGTAAAATTGAATCCATAAATAAGCGCGTCGCTGAATTGGAAAATACAGTGAATGATGTGATAAATCCTGGAATAACAACTATCGGTGACGGTCATGTTAATGTACGCAAGGATCTTATGGATACAAGAAACAAATTTGAAATTGAATTTGGAAGCCTTAAAGAAAAGGTAGAATCAGAGCTGCGCGAGGTTAAAAATACACATAATATGCTAAACGCGAAAATCGAAGCATATGAGCTTCAGCAGCAAAAAATTGCCGCTGATTTAAAAACGGTCAGAAAAATACGTTAATTAAGGGAATAACTTTACTGAAATACAGAGCCGTATCTGATGGATTTGGATATCCTTCGGATACGGCTCATTATTTTTAATAACTTATTCGGGGACGAGCCGTCTGTATTCTTCTTTCATATATCCGCTCAAATCCTTAAGCTTAAGCGGAAATTCAACATATCCTTTTGCATAGTATGACAAATCATACGGCTGAAAAAATATTACAAGCTTATCCTCTGAAATATAGAAATCCTTTTGATGATTGGACGTAAGCGATGGTTGCTCCCATAGATCCGAATAAATCTCAGGATGCGCGTCTACTGCTTCTTTTATCATTCTGTTTATGGTATTTTCATAGCCGCTTTCAAACAGATCTGCAAGGCATACTGTTTTCGATGTGGAAAGATCAATATTTCTCGGATATCTCCTGCTGCTGCCATGAGCGCCTCCGGTGTAAACATAATGCTCCTCTATAATGCTTACGAAATTATTTTTATTATATTTCACCTCTTGTGTAAGACGAAATACGCATCTGTTTCCCATACGAAGGCTTTCACTGCTTTGCGAGGCTAATGTATCAAACGAAACAAGAGCACCGTCTATATCCGAAACTATGGATGAATTAAGTTCTTCTTCAAATACTCTGTCCTTCATTTCGGAAAATTCAATTCCCTGAGCGGATACATCCGATAAATCGGTCTGATATGTAGAGTTATTTATTTTAATATCAGCGCTTCCGGGAGCAGTGCATGAACACAGCAAAAGAACCGGAAAAATAAGAATCAGCAGTTTCCGCATAGGAGCCTCCTAAAGAATAATACATATTAGTCCGCCGCTTCCTTCATTTATTATGCGCTGAAGTGTTTCGCGCAGTTTATCTCTTGATGCTTCCGGCATTCTTGAAAGCTTATTATGCAGCCCATCATTGACAAGCTCATACAACGATTTTCCAAAAATATTTGATTCCCATATCTTTGCCGGATCCGTTTCAAATTCTTCCAAAAGATAATGCACAAGCTCCTCACTTTGCTTTTCCGTACCGACTATGGGACTCACTTCTGTTTCAATATCCGCCCGCAGCATATGAATAGACGGTGCGCTTGCCTTAAGTTTTATTCCGAATCGTCCCCCCTGCTTAACTATTTTAGGCTCTGCAAGGGTAAGCTCATCGGTTGACGGAGAAACTATTCCGTATCCCTTTTCCCTTACCTCATGGAGAGCAAACGCAACCCTATCGTATTCCTTTTTCATATCTGACAGCTCACATAGAAGCGACATAAGCTCTTTTTCACTTGATATTTCAAATCCGGTATTCTCCCCTATTGTTTTATAGAAAAGAGATTGCGGAAATTCAAGCTGTATATTTACAGTTCCGTCACCGAGATCCATATTTTCTATATAGCTGCGTTTTATAAAATCGCATGACGCCATATCATCCGCAAGTGTTTTTGCATCTCTTATACATGATACCCCGTTAAGGCGGCTGATTATAGCTTCATACAATGATTTTTTCAATTCATGAGTGCTGTCAAGTCCATCTACCCATTCAGGAACATTTATATCAACTTCTTTAAGCGGAAATTCAAAAAGCACAGTTTCAATGATTGAATGTATATCCGAGGCATTTAGCGTTTCACAATTTACTGCTATAACCGGAACATTATGCAGATTTTCAAGCTCACGGCACAGCTCCGCTGCTTCCGGAGAATCTGGACGCGCTGAATTCATGAGAATTATAAACGGCTTTTTTATAGCCTTAAGCTCCGCAACCACTCTTGTTTCCGCATCTATATAGTCATGGCGCGGAATATCGGTAAAGCTGCCGTCCGTTGTAACCAAGAGACCTATGGTTGAATGTTCCGTTATAACCTTTTTAGTACCTATTTCCGCCGCTTCATTAAAGGAAATAGGATGATCAAACCACGGCGTATTAACCATTCTCGGCTGACCGTCCTCCACATATCCCATTGAGCTGTCTACGATATAACCTACGCAGTCTATCATTCGAATTTTCAGTCTCGCGTTATCTCCCAGAGATATTGTTACGGCTTCATTCGGTATAAATTTCGGCTCGGTTGTCATGATAGTGCGTCCGGCGGCGGATTGCGGCAGCTCGTCGCGCGCACGTTCCTGCTCGTAAACATTCTCTATGTTCGGAATTACGAGCAGATCCATAAATTTCTTTATAAAAGTGGATTTGCCTGTTCGCACAGGACCCACAACGCCGATATATACATCTCCGCCGTTTCGGCGGGATATATCCCGGTATATGTTGTATTCCTCCAATTTTGTATCCTCCTTTTGTCCGAATTAGTATATGTATATGCTGATATATATAAATTCATTCCATTATTTGATTGGTAAATATATAACTTTATTAAAATAAATAAATCCACATATGAACGTAAAATTTCAAAATTTTGTATATACCATACAAAAAGCACATAAAAATTCAAAGTTTTTTTAAAAAATTAACTTAAAAATAACAATTGAAAAAAACCTTTGAAAAGTGTATAATATATAGTAGGTATATTTTAAATAAAATTTACTTTGAAAATATTTAAAACGGAGGTTAGATCATGGGAACAGTTGATAAATTGACTGAGCTTCAGTACCGCAGAAACCTGATTGAACAGGGCGGCGGAGAAGCAAAAATCAAAAAACAGCATGACAGCAATAAGCTGACCGCTCGTGAAAGAATTAATGCGCTTCTTGATGAAGGAAGCTTTGTGGAAGTCGATGCGTTCGTAACCCACAGATGCACTGAATTCGGCATGGACGCGGTTGAAGCACCCGGAGAGGGCGTAGTTACAGGATACGGTACGGTAGACGGACGCCTTACTTTTGTATACGCACAGGATTTTACCGTAATAGGCGGTTCTTTGGGAGAAATGCACGCAAAAAAGATATGCAAGGTTATGGATATGGCCGCTAAGATGGGCGCTCCTATCATAGGTCTTAATGACAGCGGCGGCGCAAGGATTCAGGAGGGCATAGATGCTCTTGCCGGATTCGGAGAGATATTTATAAGAAATACTCATAACAGCGGCGTTATTCCCCAGATTTCTGTAATAATGGGACCATGCGCAGGTGGTGCGGTTTATTCACCGGCTATTACAGACTTTATTTTTATGGTTGATAACACAAGCAAGATGTTTATTACAGGTCCGCAGGTTGTAAAATCTGTAACCGGAGAAGATGTAACAGCAGAGGATCTGGGCGGAAGCAAGATCCATGCCTCAAAATCGGGAGTTGCACATTTTACAGCAAAGAGCGATGAGGAATGTATAGCACAAATAAAGAGACTTCTTTCATTCCTTCCGCAGAATAATCTTGAGGAAGCACCTTATGTCGCTCCTACAGATGAAATAAACAGACTTTCTGAAAAGCTTACTACTATAGTTCCCGATGATGCAGGAAAAGCCTACAACGTAAAAGACGTTATAACGGAAATTGTGGATAACGGGGATTTTATGGAAGTTCAGAGCGAATTTGCAAAAAATATAGTTATAGGCTTTGCAAGAATGAACGGAAGCACTGTAGGTATAGTTGCAAACCAGCCTAAATTTATGGCGGGATCATTGGATATTGATTCTTCGGACAAGGCAGCTCGTTTTGTTCGTTTCTGCGACAGCTTCAATATTCCTATAGTAAGCTTTACCGATGTACCCGGCTATTTCCCCGGAAAGGATCAGGAACAGGGCGGAATCATTCGCCACGGAGCAAAGCTTTTGTATGCGTTTAGTGAAGCTACAGTTCCTAAGATTAATGTCATCACAAGAAAAGCATACGGCGGCGCTTACATAGCTATGAATTCAAAGCATCTCGGAGCAGATATCGTTATGGCATGGCCGACAGCTGAGATTGCTGTTATGGGACCTGACGGCGCGGCAAATATTATATTCAAGAAAGAAATTGCAAACAGCGCTAATCCGATAGCTACAAGAGCTGAAAAGATACAGGAATATACAAATAAATTTGCATCTCCGTTTATTGCTGCAAAACGCGGTTATGTAGATGATGTGATCGAGCCGGATTCCACAAGACCGAGAATCATAGCAGCACTCGAGATGCTTGAATCCAAGCGTGAGTCAAGACCGGCTAAGAAACATGGAAATCTCCCTGTTTAATTAACGGAAAGGAGATGTAAACATGGAAATATCAAACGCACTGGCAACCGGACACGGAATACAACTTTCAGAAGCTCTTGGAATGGGCGGTATGGTGACCGGCTTGGGAATGGTAATAGTCTTTTCGGTACTTGCCATTCTTATGGTAATTCTGATGCTGTTCAAGGTTATTTTTGCAAGAAACACAGCGTCTGATTCCTTGCCTAAGGCAGAAGAAATACAGCCGGCTCCCGCTTCGACGGTACCTGCTGCGGCAGCCAAAAAGGACGATATGGATGAGGAAGAGCTTATAGCGGTTCTTACAGCAGCTGTCGCTGCCAGCCTTAATACGTCCACATATAATCTTAAAATCAAATCATACAGACGTATTGACAATAAAAAGCCTGCTTGGAACAAAGCGGGAATTCGTGAAACAATAAACAGTAGATTCTAAGGAGGGTCAAATCAATGAGAAAGTTTAATATCACAGTAAACGGAAAGACATATGCAGTTGATGTAGAAGAAGTAGGCGGAGTATCAGCGCCGACTCCAGCTCCGGCAGCGGCTCCCGCTCCCGCAGCAGCTCCCACACCGGCACCCGCTCCCGCAAAGAAAGCAGCTGCTCCGGTTGCAGGCGCAACAATAGTAAAATCTCCTATGCCCGGAACGATAGTTTCTGTAAAAGTAAAAGAGGGAGATACAGTGAAGAATGATACTCTTGTTGCAGTTCTTGAGGCAATGAAAATGGAAAATGAAATTTTCGCAGGCTGTGAAGGTACTGTAGCGGCAGTGAATGTAAATGCCGGTGACAGTGTAAATACGGGCGACGCAATTGTTTCAATCAACTAATATAACCATTTGATAATAAAGAAAGTGGTGAAAAAATGTTAGAAAGTTTAGTAAGTTTTATGAGCAGCACCGGTATTTACGCAATGTTTGCAGACGGAGCTGTTTCGGCGATAAAAACAATTATAATGATTGTTATTGCATGTGTATTGCTTTATCTCGCCATAGTAAAGAAATTCGAACCGCTTTTGCTTCTTCCGATAGCTTTCGGTATGCTTCTTACGAATCTGCCGATGCTTAAGGATTCAGCTGCTATAATGATGCACACCGAATTCTTTACAGACCCTGAATATTTGGTAGATGGCCAATATATAAATGTAGGATACATATGCCAGCATGGCGGTCTTTTGGATTTATTGTATTTGGGCGTTAAGCTTGGAATATATCCGCCGCTCATATTTGTAGGTATAGGATGTATGACGGACTTCGGTCCTCTTATTGCAAATCCAAAGAGTATTCTTCTTGGTGCTGCGGCACAGTTTGGAGTATTCTTTACATTTGTCGGCGCACTTGTTCTTTCTGCGCTTATACCATCTCTTGGATTTGGAGTAAAAGAGGCTGCTTCGATCGGTATTATAGGCGGAGCAGACGGTCCGACGGCTATTTATGTTACAAAATCGCTCGCTCCGGCTCTTCTTCCCGCCATAGCGATTGCGGCTTATTCATATATGGCTCTTATTCCTATTATACAGCCTCCGTTCATGAAGCTTCTTACAACGAAGAAAATGCGCGGTGTTGTAATGGATCAGTTGAGACCTGTATCAAAGACGGAAAAAATTCTTTTCCCTATCATTGTTACAATAGTAGTTGGACTCATTATTCCTGATGCGGTTTCTTTGGTTGGATGCCTTATGCTTGGAAATCTATTTAAGGAATCCGGCGTTTGTGACAGACTTTGCAAAACCGCTCAGAATGAGCTTATGAATATAATAACAATTTTCCTCGGTATAACAGTCGGAGCTACAGCAGCTGCTGATACCTTCCTTTCGGGACAGACTTTGGGTATTATCGCATTGGGTCTTGTGGCATTCTGCATTTCTACCTGCGGAGGTGTTTTACTTGGAGACCTTATGTATTTCCTTACAAAGGGCAAGGTCAATCCGCTTATCGGTTCAGCAGGTGTAAGTGCGGTTCCAATGGCAGCTCGTGTATCACAGATTGTAGGACAGAAGGAAAATCCGTCTAACTTCCTTTTGATGCACGCTATGGGTCCGAACGTTGCGGGAGTTATCGGTTCGGCAGTTGCTGCCGGAGTATTTCTTTCAATGTTTACCGGAGTTTAATTTGAATTTAATAAGGAGTGAATATAATGGCAAATATAAAGGCTAAGCCTGTTGAGATCACAGAAACAGTCCTTCGTGACGCTCATCAGTCCCTTATCGCTACAAGAATGACCACAGAGGAAATACTTCCTATTGTTGAAAAGCTTGATAATATCGGGTATCATTCTCTTGAGGCTTGGGGCGGAGCTACATTTGACGCCTGCCTGAGATTTTTGAATGAAGATCCTTGGGAAAGACTCAGAAAGATCAAGGACAAAGCAAAAAAGACGCCTATACAGATGCTTTTCAGAGGTCAGAATATTCTTGGATACAGACACTATGCTGATGACATAGTTGAATATTTTGTTCAAAAATCAATAGCAAACGGCGTTGATATTTTAAGAATTTTTGACGCGCTTAATGATGTAAGAAATCTTGAATGCGCTATAAATGCCTGCAAGAAGGAAAAAGGTCATGTACAGGCAACAGTCTGCTATACGACATCTGAATTCCATACAAACGAAAAGTTTGTAGAAATGGCAAAGCAGCTTGAAAATATGGGCGCTGATTCGATTTGTATCAAGGATATGGCAGGACTTTTAAGACCGTATGTCACATATGATTTGGTATCAAAGATGAAGAAAGCGGTTAAAATTCCTATTCAGCTGCATACTCATTATACAAGCGGAGAAGCTTCTATGGTATACCTCAAGGCTATCGAGGCCGGAGTTGACGTAATTGACTGTGCAATGTCGCCTCTTGCTATGGGAACATCACAGCCTGCTACAGAGCCGATGGTTGCGGCTTTGCAGGGAACTCCGTATGATACCGGATATGATTTGGACAAGCTTATTGAAATAAGAGATTATTTCCAGCCGTTAAGAGAAAAATATATATCAAGCGGTCTTATGAGCACAAAGGTAATGGGTGTAGATGTAAATACACTGAAGTATCAGGTTCCCGGCGGTATGCTTTCAAATCTTGTGTCACAGCTTAAGCAGATGCAGAGAGAAGACGCATATGAAGAGGTTTTGGCTGAGGTACCAAGAGTAAGAGCAGATATGGGTTATCCTCCGTTGGTAACTCCGTCATCGCAGATTGTAGGTACTCAGGCAGTTCTTAACGTAATAGGCGGCGAGCGCTACAAGATGGTTTCAAAAGAAACAAAGGGTCTTGTAAAGGGTGAATACGGTAAGTGTCCGGCAGAAATCCCGGCAGAAATAGTAAAGAAAACTATCGGAGACGAGGAAAGAATTACTTGCCGTCCGGCAGATCTTATTGAACCGGAGCTTGATAAGCTCAGAAAAGAATGCGCAGAATGGATAGAGCAGGATGAAGATGTTCTCTCATATGCTTTGTTCGGTCAGGTTGCGGTTAAGTTCTTTGAATACAGAAGGGCTCAGAAGTATAAAATTGATGCGGATTTAGTTGATATGGAAAATAAGACTTATCCGATATAATGATTGTGTAAAGGCTGCTTCGGAAATGTTCCGAAGCAGTTTTTATATTTATATATATTCATACTTTACGTAAATTTTACATTTGTTTACTTATATTTAACATAAAATTGAATACAATTTTACATTACAGATGTATAATTTAAGATAAGGGTATAATTTTAAACTTATATAACCCTTTGTAAACAAAAGTTTAAATATATCTATATTTTGTAAAAACAAAAAGGAGAAAATGTATGAATATTTTTAATCTTATCAGTCTCTTCGGCGGTCTCGCCATGTTTCTTTACGGAATGAATGTTATGGGCGACAGCCTTGAAAAGATCGGCGGCGGAAAGTTTGAAAGAATTCTTGAAAAACTGACCTCTAATCCCATAAAGGGAGTCTTGCTCGGAGCAGGTGTTACAGCTATTATCCAATCATCATCAGCTACTACTGTAATGGTTGTGGGCTTTGTTAATTCCGGTATTATGCAGCTGCATCAAGCTGTTGGTATAATTATGGGAGCAAACATCGGAACAACGGCTACAGCATGGATCCTGTCACTTTCCGGAATTCAAGGCGACAGTTTATTGGTGAACTGTTTCAAACCAGAAAACTTTACTCCGGTCCTTGCATTAATTGGTATCATTCTTATAATGTTCAGCAAAAAAGATAAGAAAAAAACTATCGGTACTATTTTAATAGGCTTTGCTGTTCTTATGTTTGGTATGGAACAAATGTCGGGAGCGGTTGAACCGCTTAAGGATGTTCCTGAATTTACAAATATTCTTACAATGTTTAGGAATCCAATTCTCGGCGTACTTGCCGGCACTGTGCTTACTGCTGTTATTCAGTCATCTTCAGCTTCGGTCGGAATTTTACAGGCGCTCTCATCTACAGGCGCAATTACGTTTGGAGCGGCTATTCCGATTATTATGGGTCAAAACATCGGTACATGTGCAACAGCTTTAATTTCATGTATAGGAGCAAATAAGAACGCTAAAAGAGCGGCAATTGTTCATTTGTATTTTAATATAATCGGAACGATATTGTTCCTGACGATATTCTATACTGCAAATTCCATCGTTCATTTTGAATTTGTAAATGATACGGTTAACGCTGCTAATATAGCGGTTGTTCATTCGCTGTTCAACATACTTGCAACTGCGGTTTTGCTGCCGTTTAATAAGTTACTCGAAAAAGTCGCGACTCTTACCATACGCGAAGGAGCCTCAAACGACATGTTCTCTACGCTTGATGAAAGATTCCTTAATACACCTTCATTTGCTATTGAGAAATGTATGGCTCTTACTGTTGACATGGGAAAGATCGCCAAAGAAACATACGATTTGGCAGTTGAATGTATGAATGAATATTCTGAGAAATCAGATGAAAAAATCATTGCAAATGAAAATCTTGCCGATGAGTATGAAGATGCTCTGGGAAGCTATTTGGTAAAAATAAGCACCAAAAATCTTAATGACGAGGATTCTGAAAAAGTATCTCTGCTTCTGCATGCGATAGGCGATATAGAACAGATCACGGATTACAGCGCAAATATCTTATTTAATGCCAGATTCAAGAATGATAAAAATTATTCATTCTCTGATAAGGCAAAAACAGAAATAAAAATAATGACAGATGCTGTAGATGAAACACTTGATACTATAATTTCCAGCATAGCAAATAATGATATTAAAAAGGCCGTTATAGTAGAGCCTCTTGAAGAAGTCATAGATACGCTGAAAACCGAGCTTAAAAACAGGCATATAAGAAGAATACAGGAAGGCAAATGTACAGTAGAAATGGGATTTATGTTTACCGATTATATTTCCGCTCTCGAAAAAATATCGGATCATTGTGCTAATATAGCCGGTACAATGATAGAGCTTAATTCCCGTACATATGACGTACACCAATATATGACTGAACTTAAAAACAGTGATAAATATAAAGAAATGTACGCAAAATATGCAACAAAATATGCACTTCCATATTCTGTTCCGGCATCGCTTAGAAGCTAGTTCGCCTATTTAAACATTAATATATGGATTTATCATCCTCCTTTCCGTGAAAAATACCGATAAATATGGTATTGAAAAATTGGGAAGGAGGATGTATAATATATATGTGGTTTATTGGTAGGCATACGAATTTTTAGCGATAGGAGGAAGTTCCAATGAAAACAATATACTGTGTTGAAGATGATGAAAGTATAAGAGGACTTATTGTATATGCGGTAAAATCAAGCGGCTTTGAGGCAGAGGGCTTTTCAGACGGTGCTGCTTTTGAAAGAGCTGTGTCAGAAAAACTCCCGGATTTAATACTGCTTGATATCATGCTTCCGGATAAGGATGGTATTGAAATACTTACTGAATTGCGGTCAAACAGACTTACAAAACATATACCTGTTATTATGCTTACGGCTAAGGGCGAGGAATGTGATAAGGTCAAAGGATTTGAGGCAGGCGCAGATGATTATGTCACAAAGCCGTTCGGCGTCCTTGAGCTTATATCACGTATAAAGGCAGTACTTCGCCGTTCTAATATAATCGATGATGATATTTTAAGCGTTGATGGAATAGAAATAAACCGCAGTAAGAGAACCGTTACTGTCGATGGTCAGCCGGTAAATGTTACATATAAGGAATTTGAGCTTCTTCAATACCTTATGCGTCATAAGGATACTCCGGTTTCGCGAGAAACACTGCTAAATAAAATATGGGGCTATCATTTTGAAGGCGAATCCAGAACGCTTGATGTTCATATAGGAAGTTTGAGGCATAAGCTGGGCGACAAGGGAAGGCTTATAGAAACAATAAGAAATGTTGGCTATAAAATATGAAAAGAAAAATATATACAACTATTTATATTACGGTTATAGCGGCAGTAGCAGCGGCAGCAGCTCTTATTTTTGGGGTTTATGTTTCGCAGTCTGCCGCTGCTACTCAAAATGAATTACGCGATCAAACACAAGTTCTTGCAAGATTGCTGGAAAATCTTTCTGATCAAAATAATTACATTAATACCTTGCAAAAAACTTACAGCGCTTCCGATAATACGCGAATAACTATTATTTCAAGCACAGGTGAAGTAATTTTTGATAATAAAAGCAATATTTCTCAAATGGAAAACCATTTTGAACGTCCTGAAATACAAGAAGCCCTTAACGGCGGCATCGGAGAAAGCAACCGCAAATCTTCTACTATGGGCAGAAGAATTTTTTACTGTGCTCTAAAGCTTGATGATGGAAATATTCTAAGGGTTTCTAAAAGCGGAAATGCCGTTTTAATGATGGGAATACATATCATTCCTGAGATTCTTGCTGTTATTGTTCTTATAGGGATCATTTCAATATTTGTGGCAAAGGGACTTACTTTCCGCATAATGAAGCCCATAAATGAAATGGATCTCGATAAAATGGAAAGCGATGATCTCTATGATGAATTTAAGCCTTTTTTTGATAATATAAAGCAGAGGAATGAAGAAAAGGAAAAATCAGAGCAGATAAGACGTGAGTTTTCCGCAAATGTATCCCATGAATTAAGAACGCCGCTTACTACCATTTCCGGCTATGCTCAGATGATAAATAATGGCATGGCAAAGCCGGAAGACATACGAAGCTTCGGTGAAAAGATAGAAAAAGAAGCAGACAGATTAATTCTTCTTATTAACGATATAATTAACCTGTCAAAGCTTGACGAAACAGATTCCATAAAGGATCCGGAAGAAATCGATTTGGCAGAAATGGCAAAAAGTGTGATTTTTAACTTACAGGATCATGCAAAGAAAAAAAATGTACAAATATTTTTAGGCGGTGAATCTGCTTTTGTTACCGGTAACAGGACTCAGGTAAATGAAATGATTTATAATATAATGGATAATGCCATAAAGTATAATAAGCCTAATGGTAAGGTTATTGTTTTTACCGGAACAACGGAGGATGGTTCAGTAATAAATGTAAAAGATACAGGAATCGGTATTCCTGAAGATGAAACTGAACGTATTTTTGAAAGATTCTATCGCGTTGATAAGAGCCATTCAAAGACAGTCGGCGGTACAGGATTGGGATTATCTATTGTAAAACACGCGGCTATAGCACATAATGCTAAAATAACTGTAAATAGTACTCTGGGCAAAGGGACACAGATTTCCTTGCAGTTCCCGCCCGCGCAAAAAGAAAACAATCAATAACATCTCAAAAAATCAGCGTATTGTGCGATAAAAATTTTCTTGACAAATAAGTAAATATGATGTATAATGATATAGCTTGATTACTTTAGTGCTTTATCTTGATAAAGTGCAAATATGAAAGGAAGATTAACATGTCAGACTGGAAGCTTCATACTCCAATAGGTGTGAACGATTTATTGCCGGAAGAATGCGGCATAAAAAAGGATATTGAAAATACAATATGGACGGTCTTCACCTCTGCCGGATATAATGAGGTTGAAACACCGGCATTTGAATATTACGACTGCTATATAGGAGAAGGCGGACAGATTTCCCAGGAAACAATGTACAAATTCTTTGATGAGCAGGGACGCATACTTGCTCTTCGTCCGGACTTCACCACCTCAATCGCACGTATGGCCGCAACAAAAGAATCGGACAAACAGGTACCGCTTCGATATATGTATACCGGCAATGTATACCGCCGCGAGCTTACCGAAGGTGCCAGACAGCGTGAGATAACTCAAACGGGCATTGAGCTTATAGGCTCATATTCACCTATGGCAGACGCTGAGGTCATCGCATGCGCTATAGAAGCAATTATGGCTGTAGGAATTGAGGAATTCTCTATGGAGATAGGTCAAGTTGCATTCTTTAACGGTCTTGTTGACCAAGCGGGTCTTGATGCAAAAACAACCGAAAGACTGCGCGAAAGAATAGATTCAAAAGACAGTGTCGGAATAAAGAATATAGTGAGAAACTTAAATATAAGCAATGACGTAAAACAGCTTATGATCGATTTGCCATATATGTTCGGAGATAAGAGTGTTCTTGAAAAGGCCGACATAGCCGGACTTAACTATACATCAAAAATCGCTTTAGATAACCTCAAAAGAATTTACGATTTGCTTTGTCTTTACGGCTTTGAAAAATATATCTCCATTGACCTTGGCATGCTTCAAAGTATAGATTACTACACAGGCTCCATATTCAAATGCTATACGCAGGGCGTCGGTTTTCCGATATGCGCCGGCGGCAGATATGATAACCTTATGGCAAAATTCGGCGCTCCAAAAGGCGCTGTAGGCGTTGCTATAGGAATAGGCAGAATAATGCAGGCAGTTAAAGGCAAGGGTCTCGGCAGCCGTCCCGGCTCAACATTGGTTTTTGCAGAGCCGAATGCTGACGGCATCGCATATGAAGTTGCATACGGTCTTCGTGTAAACGGCTGTCTGGTGGAGATGTATATCGGAGACAGTGATTTCAAGGATGCAAAAAAATACGCTAAGCTTACAAAGCAGGAATGTATTTTAAGAACCTATTCTGACGGCAGATTAAAAATCGTCGACTTAATGCAAAATACAGAAATAGATACCACTGTTAATGAATTTCTCGGCTACAGCGAGGATATTCCGGAACCTACACCGCAGGATTTGGGATTCAGAAAGTTTTAAAGGAGTATACATCATATGAGATATTTAACGGTTGCATTGGCAAAGGGCAGACTTGCAGAGCTTGCGATGGATATTTTCTCGCAGATAGGCATGGATTGCTCTGAGATGAAGGATAAAAAAACAAGAAAGCTTATTTTCACAAACGAGGAAAAGAAGATGAAATTCATCCTTGTTAAAGCTTCGGACGTTCCTACATATGTTGAATACGGCGCTGCCGACATCGGAATCGTCGGCAAAGATACGCTTTTGGAAGAAAGCAGAAATCTTTATGAAATGGTCGATTTGGGATTCGGCAAATGCCGTATGTGCGTATGCGGTCCAAAAGAACTTAAAGGAAAGCTTGATTCCATGACTAATCTTACTGTAGCATCTAAATATCCGCATATTGCAAGCAAATATTTTCAGGAAGATAAAGGATTGACAATAGAGCTTATAAAGCTTAACGGCTCCGTAGAGCTTGCTCCGCTTGTTGGATTATCAGACGTTATTGTGGATATTGTGGAAACAGGCGCAACATTAAAAGAAAACGGACTTGACGTACTTGAAGAAATAGTTGAATTAAGCGCACGTTTTGTTGTAAATAAGGTAAGCATGAAAATGGAAAAAGACCGTATCATGGAAATTGTAGAACAATTTAATGATCTCACACAAAAATAACTTATATAAAAATGGTGGCTACCGCGTTCAGAAAAGCGGCAGCCACTATTTCAATATCAGCCTACTACCTTGTAGCCTTTTGCCTCGATAGCATTTTTAAGTGTTTCATCTGAAACATCCGCACTCAGCGTTACAACTGCTTCCCCTGCCTCATGGCTTGCCGAAGCCTGCTCCACGCCCGGAATTTCCTCAAGCGCGCTCTTTACGCTCGCCTCACAATGCGGACACATCATGCCCTCAACCTTTATTGTCTTTTCCATCATCTCACCTCCCTTTACCGTATTCTGCTTTATTTTTTTATCTCTTCTCGAATCCCTTATATTAAAAAGATTCAAACGAAGCGCATTTGTCACTACGCAAAAGCTCGAAAGACTCATAGCCGCCGCTCCGAACATCGGATTCAGCTTCCAGCCGAAAAGCCCTATCCATACTCCGGCTGCCAATGGTATTCCTATAACATTATATATAAATGCCCAGAACAAATTTTCATGTATATTCCTAAGCGCTGCACGGCTTAATCTTATCGCCGCCGGAACATCACTCAATCGGCTCTTCATTAATACAACATCCGCTGCATCTATAGCAACATCCGTTCCTGCGCCTATCGCGATTCCTATATCCGCCCTTGTAAGCGCCGGAGCATCATTTATTCCATCACCGACCATCGCTGTTTTACCCTGAGAGCGAAGCCTGCGTATTACGCTTTCTTTCCCGTCAGGCAGTACTCCGGCTATGACCTCGTCAACTCCTGCCTGCTTTCCTATTGCGGCTGCTGTTTTTTCATTATCTCCTGTGAGCATTACCACACGTATTCCCATATTCTGAAGCTCACGCACCGCCTGCGGACTGTCCTCCTTAATAACATCTGCCACCGCTATGACTCCTCTGAGCATATTGTCACTGCTGAAAAACAGCGGAGTCTTACCCTCTTCGGCAAGCTTCTGTGCCTCTGTTTTTATTTTATCCGGTATACTTGCCTTAGAGGATATAAATTTCATATTTCCTCCGAATATTTTTCTTCCGTTTAAGTCCGCGCTCAAGCCGTTTCCCGGCAATGCTGCGAAATTCTCCACCTCATGTGCTTTTATTACTCTCTTGTCAGCTTCCGCAAGAACTGCCTTTGCAAGCGGGTGCTCACTTTTTCTCTCAAGAGAATAGGCTTCCTCTAAAAGCTCCTCTTCCGAAACACCGTCAGCCGGTATGATATTCGTAACCTTAGGCTCTCCGACTGTTATCGTTCCTGTTTTATCCAATGCTACGATCTGCGTTTTTCCGGCCTCTTCAAGAGATACCGCAGTTTTAAACAATATGCCGTTCTTTGCACCAACGCCGTTTCCTACCATTATAGCAACCGGGGTCGCAAGTCCAAGCGCACACGGGCAGCTTATTACCAATACCGATATTCCCCTTGCAAGTGCAAAGCCTATCCCCTCGCCCAAAAGCAGCCAGACTATTATCGTTACAGCCGCTATCAATATCACCGCCGGAACAAATATGCCTGATACCTTATCCGCAACCTTTGCTATCGGAGCTTTCGTTGCAGCGGCATCACTTACCATTTTTATGATCTGAGAAAGCGTAGTATCCTCGCCTACTCTTGTAGCCTCGCATTTGATAAATCCCGATTGATTTACCGTAGCCGCCGACACGGTATAGCCCTTTTCCTTGTCTACAGGTATGCTTTCTCCTGTAAGCGCCGATTCATTTACCGCACTGCTGCCTTCTATAACCACTCCGTCAACCGGAATATTTTCACCCGGTCTTACCGCAAATATATCTCCTTTTCTAACCTGCTCGATCGGAACCGTTTCTTCAATCCCATTTCTTATTACATTGGCTGTCTTAGGCGCAAGCTTCATAAGCCCCTTGAGAGCATCGGTAGTTTTTCCCTTTGAGCGTGCCTCAAGCATTTTTCCTACTGTTATAAGCGTCAGTATCATAGCTGCTGATTCAAAATAAAATTCGTGCATATATGACATCACTCCGGCGCTGTCACCGTTCATTTGCGCATTGGTCATCGCAAACAATGCGTATGTGCTGTATACAAAAGACGCTCCCGAACCCAGCGCCACAAGTGTATCCATATTTGGCGCTCTATGTAACAGGCTCTTAAAGCCGCTTATGAAGAATTTCTGATTTATTATCATAACAGCCGCTGAAAGCAGGAGCTGTATCAATCCCATTGCCACATGATTATGCTCAAGAACAGCCGGCACAGGCCATCCCCACATCATATGTCCCATTGAAAAATACATGAGAACTATCAAAAATCCCAACGATGCTATAAGCCGTTTTTTAAGCAGCGGGGTTTCTTTATCGGTAAGCATATCCTCATCAGCTGACGCGTTTTTAGCGGAGCTATCCTTTCCTTTTAAGGACGCGCCATACCCCGCCTCCTCTACAGCCGATATTATATCCTGAGGCGAAGCGCTGCCTTCTACTCCCATTGAATTTGTAAGCAAGCTTACCGAACAGGAGGTCACTCCCTCTACCTTAGATACCGCCTTTTCAACGCGGCTGCTGCAAGCTGCACAGCTCATACCCGTAACATTATATTGTTCCATCATAACACCTCATTTCATAAGCTTCTGCAATGTCATTACAAGCTCATCTATTACCTCATCATTGCCGTTTCTTATATCATTCGCAACGCATGTTTTTATATGATTTGCAAGAAGCACCTTATTAAACGAGTTAAGCGCAGCATTAACAGCAGCCACCTGAACAAGAATTTCCGGACAATACGCATCTTCTTCAACCATACGCTTTATACCTCTCACCTGTCCCTCAATACGGTTCAGCCTGTTGATAAGGCATTTATATTCGTTTTCATCACGCTTTTTTGTTTTGTGACAGCATTCATGCTCCATGCCGCATCACCTCGCTTTCAAAAATATTATATACCCCCATAGGGTATTTGTCAAGTCTTTTTTGCAAAAAAATTTAAGAGCCTACCGAATATTACGATAGACTCTTTACTGTAAGCTTATTTAAGTATTCCCTCTGCTGCTTTTATCAATTCATTTCTTGTCATATTTCCGCCTGACAATATACTTACGGAAACACTGTCAGCTGTTTCAAAATCTATATTTCTGTTATCGGCAATTACAACCGTTCTTCCGTTGATCTGCATTTCCTCCAATTCACCATCGGTAGATGCGGTAAACTTTGTTTCATCATCTATAAGTCTTTCCATTACATTTATTTCCTTGCCTTTATCATTGGTATAAAGAAGATTGATATATTTGCCGCTCATGCTTCCGTCATCGTTTGTAAAAGTATAAATTCTCGAAAGCTCATAGCCGTTCGGGACTTCAGGAATCTTAATATCGAATTCAGCCTCTTTCTGTGCTTCCTCTAAGGATGCAAAAACATACTCATGATCCTCTATATTATCTTCCGTTTTAAAATTAACTTTATCGCCAAAGCTGTCTTCGTATAACTGAATAAGAGCATCCTTATCAAGCTTGTTGCCCTCGGCATCATATGCGTTATTCAATATATCATTCTGGGTTGCCCTTTCATAAGCAACTCCGTTCTTATCGAATATCTTACCCTTAAGCTCTTCCGGAAGCTCCTGAGCTGCATTGGCGTCTGTCTGTATATAACTATTATGTCCTGTTGTCACATATTTTATTATATCACCCGCAAATCCGGATGCAAATGCTGTTCCGGTAATCGCTACGATTGCAACGCAGGCAGCAAGCACACTTAATTTTTTTACCGAAAATGTTCTTCTCTTTTTATTTACATTCTGTGCCATAATATTAATCTCCATTTCCGAAATCGGTTCTTCTTCATACATACCGAAATCCATTTTTACATCATTAAGGTAATCAAATTCATTTTTCATGGCAATCACTCCATTTCCCGCCATATGTCCGGCGCAGCTTTTTTCTTCCTCTTGAAAGTCTGTTATACACCCATGAGGTATCCTTGTTTTCATCCGCTGCTATTTCCGTGACAGATTTATCCATAATATAGCGTTTTATAAATATTCCCCTGTCTTTGTCACTAAGTCCGGATAAAAGCGATATAACCTCACCTTCTATCTCCTGCCTGAGAATATCCGCATCAATTTCCTTTCCGTCCGTTATATCCTCTGTCAGTTCTCCTGCCGTAAGCTCTCTGTAAAACTTTTTCTTATAATTTATTGCACGGTACTTTGCCACCGCACCGATCCAGTTTTTAAGAGCATTCTTATCGGCGTCAAACCTATCTATATTCTGCCAGACCGTAAAAAGTATATCATTGACACAGTCCTCCTGCCACATTGAAATCCCGCTCAGATGATACCTTACTATCGCCTTTATTAAACCGCCGTACCGTTTTATAAGCTCAGTAAATGCTGCTTCATCTTTGCGGCATATCCGCTTTGCAAGCTCCGTATCGGTCATATCCATGAAATAATCACCCGCCTTATCAACTGTATTTGAAGCGCTTCTATTATATAATACAACTTATAAATCTATTTTCTATCACTTTTTTATAATTTTTAAAAAAATTAAAGAAGCGACCATTAATAAGCCGCTTCTTCAATAATATTTTTTATTTAGAGGTTCTCTTTAAGGAATTTTTCAATAGCTGCCGCCGCTGTATCTTCATCGGCTCCCTCTACCTTAATTGTAATAGTATTTCCGCATTTTGCTGCAAGACCCATTACCGCAAAAATCTGTTTGAGATTGCCTTCTTTGCCATCCTTGCTGATTGTAATCTTTGACTCATAATTCTTAGCTTCTTTTACAAGCAAGCCTGCCGGTCTTGCATGTATTCCCTGCGGATCTGTAATTGTGTAGTTAAATTCTTTCATAATAATCTCCTTCCGTGCGTTCGCACTTTTTATTTATTCCTTAACCGGCTTTTTCAATAATGCCAGCAAAGCCATCGTTACAACCGATCCTGCGGCAAGAGCCACAAGATACATTACCCAGTTTCCTACAACCGGGAATACGAATATTCCGCCATGAGGTGCCATAAGCGTACAGTTAAATAACATCGACAGCGCACCTGCAACACCTGCTCCGACCGCTGTTGCCGGAATTACATGCAACGGATCTGCCGCTGCAAACGGAATCGCTCCCTCGGTAATAAAAGCAAGACCCATGATATAGTTTGTAATACCCGACTGGCGCTCAGCCTTCGTGAAGCGGTTTTTAAAGAATGTTGTAGCAAGAGCGATTCCTATCGGAGGAACCATACCGCCTATCATAACCGCGGCCATGATATCATAATTTCCGTTAGCGATCGCCATAGTTCCGAAAACATATGCCGCCTTATTTATAGGACCTCCCATATCTATAGCCATCATAGCTCCGAGAACTATTCCCAAAACCACTTTTGAGCTGCTGCCCATGCTGTTAAGAAGCGCTGCAAGTCCATCATTTACAACACCTATTATAGGATTAAATACAAACAGCATAAGCGTTCCCATTATAAATACTCCGAGCACCGGATAAAGTAATGTCGGTTTTATACCCTCAAGACTCTCCGGAAGCTTTGAGAATATTTTCTTTAAAAGAAGAACTATATATCCTGCCGCAAATCCTGCAACCAATGCTCCCAAGAAACCCGAAACGGTTGTTCCCGACGGGTTAAATACTGTATTCTGCAAATATCCTGCAAGCCCGGTATGCTGTCCTGCAAATTCAACGACCGAATTACCCGTGGAAGCTAACATTCCGCCCACAAATCCAACAGCAAGACCCGGACGATCTGCAATACTATATGCAATATATCCCGCAAGAACCGGCAGCATAAGCCCAAATGCCACATTGCCTATCGTCTTAAAGAATGCCGCCAACGGAGTATTCATACCAAAGTTTGACGGATCTATCGTAAAGTCATCAAGCAAAAATGCAATTGCTATTAAAATTCCTCCGCCTATAACGAACGGCAGCATATGAGAAACGCCGCTCATAAGATGCTTATATATTGTATGTCCTATACCTTCTTTAGCTCCGCTTTCTGCTTCTTCATCACTGTCTTTAGCGCTGTATACCGGAACATCACCGCTGAGCGCCTGAGCTATAAGAGAGTCCGCCTTATTTATTCCGTCCGATACCTGGCGAACTATGACCTTCTTTCCATTGAACCGTTCCATCGGAACCTTAGTATCAGCAGCAATGATAATGCAGTCAGCTTCTTTTATTTCCTGAGCAGTAAGCACATTCTTAGCTCCGCCGGAGCCTCTTGTTTCAACCTTTATACTGCAGCCTGCTTTTGCCGCAGCCTTTTCCAGTCCTTCCGCCGCCATATAAGTATGAGCAATTCCTGTAGGACATCCTGTAACCGCAAGTATCTTAGCCCCGCCGGCAGGAGCGGCCGCCTTATTATCAGACTTTTCATCCTTGTCTGACTCCGCTTTATCTATAACTGATAAAAACTCATCAATAGACTTTGCTTTTCTTAAATTATCTATAAAACCTTCATCCATCATAAGTACCGACAGATTGCTCAATACATCAAGGTGAACATTCTCCTTTGTATCCGGCGCTGCTATCGCAAAGATTATATAAACCGGCTCACCGTCAGCCGAATCAAAATCAACTCCGTTAGGAATCACCATAGCCGCCAATCCAGGCTTATTTACTGCGTTTCCTTTATAATGAGGAATAGCTATTCCCTCACCCACGGCTGTTGTACTCTCCTCTTCTCTTTTAAACAGTCCGTCAATATAAGCCTGTTTATCATTAATTTTACCGCTCTTTGCCATAAGCTCCGCCATCTGCCTTATAGCATCGTCTTTAGATTTAGACGAACCATTTAACATTATACTTTCTTTTGCCAATAAATCCCGTATACGCATTACTTTCTCCTCCTCATTTTATTGTATTATATGTTCTTATAATTTCCTCTCTTGTTGCAAGATCCTCTGAAAAAGCGCTTGCACTTCCGGCTGATAACCCCATAAGAAAAGCTTTTTTGTATTCTTTTCCCTCAAGATAGCCGGCTATAAATCCGGCCACCATCGAATCTCCTGCACCTGTAGAATTGACAACCTTTCCCTGAGGCGGCAGACTCTTTAAAACATTTCCGTCCTCACTTACAAGAATAGCTCCATCGCCCGCCATTGACACAAGCACATTTCTTGCGCCCTTTTTCTGAAGCTCTTTTGCGCATTCGGTTATCTCTTCATCCGTTTTCAGTTCTCTGCCGAAAATTTCCCCGAGCTCATGATTATTCGGTTTTATCAAAAACGGGTGGTATTCCAAAACATTGACAAGAAGATCGCCTGTTGCATCCACCACTATATTAAGCTTTTTTTCGGATAATCTTTTCATTATATCACAGTAAATAGAATCCGGCAAACTTTTCGGAATACTTCCTGCAAGGACAAGATAATCGCCGTCTTCCAGTGAATCAAGCTTCTTCATAAGCCTTTCTATTTCATCCTCCGAAATATCAGGTCCCTGACCGTTTATTTCCGTTTCCTCACTGCTTTTTAGCTTTACATTTATTCTTGTATACCCTTCCTGCAGCTCTATAAAATCTGTTTTTACACCCATACCGGAAAGTATTCTTTTTATCTCATTCCCCGTAAATCCCGCCGTAAATCCAAGCGCCGTATTTTCGCATCCAAGATTATTCAGCACAGTAGAAACATTTATACCCTTTCCGCCGGCTAATACCTTATCTGACGACGACCTGTTTACAGCTCCGCTTTTATAATCCGGCACACTTACTATATAATCAATAGCCGGATTAAACGTGATAGTATAAATCATTTTGCCACCTCCAAATTACAATCCTCATAACCTCTGCATTCTTTTTCGGTAATTATTACCGCTTCATTTATATCTGCAAATCTAACTGCGCATATTTTATCGAATTTTGACGAATCGGTCAAAACATAGCACTTATTGCAGCAATTAAATGCCTGCTGTTTCACAACCGCTTCATTTATATCCGGAGTAGTGATACCATTTGTTATACTTATGCCGTTAGCTCCAAAAAAACCCATAGAAAAATTAAATTTCTGCAAATTGATCACTGCTTCACTTCCTATGATGGCTTCCGTAACCGGTTTTAACATCCCTCCGATAATATATACCCTAAATCCGCGTTCAGCAAGATTTTTTGCATGAGTAACGGCGTTTGTCACATATATGGTATCATGGGCATTTATATATTGAGTAAGATATTCTGTAGTCGTTCCGGCGTCTATATAAACAACCCCTCCGTCATGAATAAGCTGAGCGGCATATTGGGCTATCTTTTTTTTAGCCTCAGCATTCTTGTTTCGCCTATCTTCAACCTTAAAATCTCTAAGCTCGTCATTGACCGACATAGCTCCTCCATGTACCTTTGTCACACGTCCTCTTGCCGCCAAGGTTGTAATATCGCGTCTTATCGTGGATTCAGAAGCATCCAGCAATGCTGTCAGTTCCTGATTCGATACACTTTTTTTTTCATTCACTATGCGAACAATCGATTCCAATCTCTCTTCCGGCAGCATATTTCCACCCCCGATAATCTTTTTGATTGTTTTTGCCCGTTCTTTACTTTATGTATATATTATACAGCCAGAAACGTTCAAAGTCAATCAACATTTCACACAAAATATATATATTTTTTTGTGCAATTCTCACAAATAAAATGTGTTACTTTTTATAATGTTTCACATTTTACCGATAGAACAGCGAAATACCTGCTTTATTATGACCGTTTTTAACCTATTTTTATACATTCATACTTGATTTTAAGCAAAAAAATATACGGTAAAATTTAAATTTTACCGTATATTTTAAAAATTATAATCATTTTTAAGCTTCTTCAGTCGGTTCGGGAGTAGGATCAAGCTCTATAGAATCTATAACGTCCTGCTTTTTCTCTACCTGTATTCCGAGTTCCTCAGCTTTTGCCTGCATAGCGTCTTCCTCTTTAGCCATCTTTGCAGCATTCTTTGCCGCCGACTTATTATCCTCAAAGAATTCACTATACTTTTCCGGGGTTTCGTCAAGCGCCAATCTCTGAATTATATGATATCCATATGAAGTTTCACACATTGTGATTTCACCGGGCTGTATGCTCTTTACTGCATCTTCAAATTCAGTGACCATTTCCCCGTCTGTAAATATATATCCGTCCGGATTTGATTCCATTCCCGGATCTTCGCCGAATTGTGATATAAGAGTATCAAAATTTGCTCCGCTCTGTGCCTGAGCAAGAACATCATCAGCTTTAGCCTTAACTTCAGCCATTCCGGCTTCATCAAGCGGCTCACCTGTAGTTTGATCCTGAGTCATGATCAATACATGCTTAGCTCTTAAAAATTTATCCTTAAAATACTGCTCTACCTCTTCATCAGTCGGATCTTCCACATCAAGCTGATCAATAACAGCGTCTTCATATACCGATACGCCGATCATGGTTCTTATATCGTCATCGTCAAGACCATAGGATTTCAAAAGCTTATCGGCGGCTTTTTTTCCTCCGAGCTGTGATTTTAGGCTTGCAATACTTGATGTTATTCTCTTATCATCCTCTTCAGCTATTCCGACATTCATCTTGTCTGCAAGTTCCTTTGTAAAATAAGCATCCTCAAGAGCATCCGCCGCTACTTGTATATCCGGCTCTCTCAGAGCGTTTTCAGCATAAAACTTTATACCGCCCTCTGTTACATTCGCATCGCCTACTTTTATAGCAGCCTTTCCGTTTGATATTGAACAGCCGCTTGCCATCATAACCGCTGCAGCTGCCATAGCTATCATCTTCATATGTTTCATATGTTTTAGCATCCTTTCATGTTATATATGTGTACCAATACTGTTTATTATATCACTTTTGACCGAATTGTCAAGACTTATCGTCCCCATTTTTATAATTATATATAAAAGTTAACAATTCCGACACAATTTTTATAACATTTTTATCCTCTTCTGTAAGCTTAAAGCTTATTGAAGGCTCGCTGCCGGAAAGTACTTTTATCCGCTTCGGATATTTTTCGTCAATAGCAAAAATCAATGACGCATTCAGAGCCTCCGGTATAAATTTAAGCAAAACGACAGCTCCATTCTGCTTTATTTCAAATATACCGCTCTCCCTTGCAGGATACTTAAGCGCCGCCGCATCTATAATATTCTGAACCACACCCGGATAATCTCCGTAACGGTCTATAAGCTCATCTTCAATTTCCATTTTATCATTTTCTGTTTCAATTGCGGCAATCTTTTTATACATATCAATTCTCTGATTATGATTTGTTATATAGCTGTCAGGCAAATAAGCGTTTATATTAAGGTCAATAGTCACGTCCATATCACTTGTATCAACAATACCCTTAGCCTCATTAATACTTTCCTTAAGAATCTTGCAGTACATATCATAACCTACTGTATCCATATGTCCGTGCTGCTGCGCTCCGAGTATATTACCGGCGCCGCGTATCTCAAGGTCACGCATTGCGATTTTAAATCCAGAACCGAACTCTGTAAACTCCTTTATTGCTTTTAAACGTTTAGTAGCCGTATCATTAAGAACGGTATCCGGTTTATATGTCAAATATGCGTAAGCCGCACGGTTTGAACGTCCCACACGCCCTCTTAACTGATAAAGCTGCGCCAGTCCCATTCTGTCGGCATCCTCTATAATTATTGTATTGGCATTAGGAATATCAAGCCCCGTTTCTATTATTGTTGTGCAGACAAGTATATCAGTATCACCGTTTACCATGTCATACATGATTTCCTCCATTTGCTCCTCATTCATTTTTCCGTGTCCCACAACAACATTTTTATCAGGGAACTGCTCCTGAAGCCATGCGGCCTTAGCATATATTCCCTGCACACGGTTAAACAGATAATATACCTGCCCTCCTCGGCTCAATTCATTTCTTATTGCGTCCAAAATTACAGGAACATTAAACTCCAGCACATATGTCTGCACCGGATAACGGTTAAGCGGAGGCTGCGTAAGCACGCTCATATCCCTCACGCTCGTCATTGCCATATGAAGCGTTCTTGGGATTGGAGTAGCGGTCATTGTAAGAACGTCTACATTAGTTTTCAATTCCTTCAGCCTTTCCTTATGTGCAACGCCAAAACGCTGCTCCTCATCAACCACCAGCAATCCCAGATCCTTAAATTTCAAATCCTTTGACAAAAGCCTGTGCGTACCTATTATTATATCTATTTCTCCTGATTTAAGCTGGCGCAATATTCTGGACTGAGCCTGACGGCTTCTGAATCTTGAAAGCATCTCAACCTTTATCGGAAAATCCTCCATACGCTTCAAGAAGGTTTCATATTGCTGCATTGCCAGAACAGTGGTAGGACAAAGGTATGCCACCTGTTTTGAATCATTTACAGCTTTAAATGCTGCTCTTAATGCTACCTCAGTTTTTCCGAAGCCAACATCTCCGCAAAGAAGTCTGTCCATTGGCTTTGTCATTTCCATATCAGCCTTCACTTCTTCAATGGAACGAAGCTGATCCTCTGTTTCCTGATACGGAAATCTATCCTCAAAATCTCTCTGCCACGGTGTATCAGCAGAAAAAGCAAAGCCTTTTTCCTGAGCTCTCTGAGCATAAAGCTTTATAAGGTCCTTTGCAAGCTCATCCGTAGCCTTCTTTACCCGCGCCTTAGCCTTGTTCCATTCCTGACCTCCCAAACGGTTAAGCTTCATCTGCTTATCTGAGCTGCCCGCATATTTATAGAGCATATTAAGCTGGTCTATCGGTATATAAAGCACATCGGCGCCTCGGTACTGGATCTTAAGATAATCCTTGACTGTATTGTTGACCGTCATCTTTTCAGTACCCATATACTGACCTATTCCATGTGCCGCATGTACAACATAATCTCCCGGATTTATATCATTATATGATTTTATTCTGTCTGCATTCTCAACCTGTCTTTTTCGTCTGCTCTTCTTGGTTTCAAATATCTCCCTGTCGCTTACAAGCACGAATTTTATTTCCGGATATTCAAAGCCTTTATTAAGATTCCCGCGTATAATCGAAATACTGCCCTTTTCAAAATCTTGGCCGTCTTTTAAAAATTTTGCACCCAAACCGCGTTCATTTAAAACGCCCTCAAGATTTTCTCCTCTTGCTCTGGTTGACACAAGGATCGCGACAGTATATCCATCCTCATGCCATTTGCGCACATCCTCATACATATATTCTATCTTGCCATGAAATGAAACTGTAGTTTTTGTAACGAAGGATTCAAGACGCTTGAATTTAAAATCATTTTTTGTATGAGTGAGTACCTCTAAGGCGATAAGTCTCTTTTGGGAAAGCTCTGCTGCCATTTTCTGATAATCTCGATAAAATTCATCCTTAGCCCCGCTTATGACTCCCTTAAGCTTAAGCTCGGATACAGCCTCTCCCTTTTCCCATTCAAAAGTTTTTCCCCTTTCGCTTATACGCTTCGGGTCAACTATAAACACCATATCCTCATCGGTAAAATAATCTGCAATTGATGGAATATACCCATATAATAAGGAAGCATACTTATCCACGGACGGAAAATATCCGCGCTCATTTATCCTCTCTATATCCCCTTCTAAGGTTTCTATAGCATATTCATCCGGATTTTTTTTTCGCTTTTGGGCCTGCAGCCTGCGTTTTAGTTCTGCCGCCATTCTTTTACGGTCATCATTTGATACGACAGCCTCATATACCGGAATCACCTCTGCCGTATCAAGCCTGTCAAGGGAACGCTGAGAATATGAATCAAAATCCCTTACCGAATCAACTTCGTTGTCAAAAAACTCAATTCTCAGCGGATTTTCATAATTAGGAGAAAATATATCCAATATTCCTCCTCTTATTGCAAACTGTCCCGGACCTTCCGCTATATCCTCTCTGCTGTATCCCATCTCGACAAAACGCTTTGAAAGCTCCTCAAGCTCATATACATCTCCGACCTTAAAGCTTATAATATGTTTTTCAAAAATATTTTTGGGAATAGTATACTCCAGCAAAGCGTCAAGGCTTGCCACGACTATCATTTTTCTGTTCATGAGTGAGCTTATGACACTTAGCCGCTCATTTTCATTCTGACGCGCCGATGTATCTATATTATAGAATATATACTCCTTTGATGGAAATACAACTGCATTATCACAGTAAAAAGAAAGCTCCGCACACATAGTACGCGCTTCCGCATCCGTGTATGTTATAACAAGAGCTGCACTGTCATTTTCTTTAGTCAACGAATATATAAGATGAGGCTGCGCCGATTCCGTAACTCCGGATACAGAAACGGGCGTCCGATCTAAATTTTCCGATATGCTTTTGTACGGAGCATAGCCGTTTAAAATATCGCTTAAATTCATTCTGCCTCCTCCTTATGGTCCTACCTTCCGTTATAAAGATTCATCGCGGACGGAACGCCGTTTTTTATGATCTCCTCAATTGCTTTTGAAGCTCTTATTATAGCATCCTCCATAACAGGTATCTGTTCTTTGCTAAATCTCCCCAAAACATGGTTTACCATATCATGCTCCGGTGCTCCAACTCCGATCTTCACTCTCGGGAACTCATCGCTCTGCAGCATATATATTATAGATTTCAATCCGTTATGACCTCCGGCGCTGCCCTTTCCTCTTACGCGTATGCGTCCGTAATCCAAAGACACATCATCGCTTATTATTATCATATTGCTTACAGGAACCTTATAAAAATTCACAAAGTCAAACAAGCTTTCTCCGCTGTTATTCATATAGGTCTGGGGTTTTATTAAAAAAACCTTTTCTCCGCCTATATTTGTTTCTCCATACAGCGCCTTATACTTATATTTGCTTACCTTTACGCCTAAGGTATCCGCAATATAATCTATTGTATGAAAACCTATATTATGACGTGTCATTTCATATTCTTTTCCCGGATTTCCCAATCCCGCGACCAAATACATTTTTCTCCCTCCTCCAAAACAATCAATAACGCCCAAAAAGGGCAGATTTCTCTGCCCCGGATATTGATATTTTCAATTAATATTTTTGATTTTTATCTGCCCATCCAAGCTTATTTACTTGTCTGTTTCTTGCTATTGAAAGGCTTCCTTCCGGAATATCATCTGTAATTGTAGAGCCTGCAGCAATATACGCCCTGTCTCCAATATTGACCGGCGAAACAATATTTGTATTACAGCCTATAAAAGAATGATCTCCTATTGTAGAACGGAATTTATTCTTTCCGTCATAATTACAGGTAACCGTTCCGCAGCCAAAGTTTACATTTTTACCGATATCACTGTCGCCAAGATATGTAAGATGTGAAATCTTTGTACCGTCATCAATATTTGAATTTTTGATTTCCACAAAATCTCCTACCTTAACATTCTTTCCTACCTTACAATTCGGTCTTACATAAGCGAACGGTCCCACCTTTGTTCCATCGCCTATCTCGCTGTCAAGTATAACAGAGCTTAAAACCTCTGCTCCGTCATGGATAATACTGTTTTCTATACGGCTTCCCATGGATATTTCACAATCAGAGCCTATCTTTGTTCCACTTTTTATCGAAACATTAGGACCGATAACTGTGTCCTGACCTATTTCCACATCAGCCTCTATATATACTGTTTCGGGATGTATAAGCGTTACTCCCTCGGTCATGTGGTATCTGTTTATCCTATCCTGCATTATAGCCTCTGCTTCACTGAGCTGTATACGGTTATTTATTCCGCGTATCTCATCATTATCTTCAATCGCATAAGCGCCGATCTTCTTTCCGTTGTTCAAAAGGATTTCAAGTGTATCTGTAAGATAATACTCACCCTGTGCATTATTCGGACGTATCTCTCCAAGCGCATATACTAAATCTGCACTGTCAAATACGTACATACCGGAATTTACCTCGTTGATTTTCTTCTCTTCCTCGCTTGCATCCTTTTGCTCTACGATCTTTACCACATTTCCATCGGCATTTCTCACAATTCTTCCGTATCCGGTCGCATCATCCAATATCGCCGTTATAACTGTAGCCTGATTGCCGCTGTTCTTATGATATGCTATAGCCTTTTCTATAGTTTCGGGACGTATAAGCGGAGTATCGCCATTGAGAATAACTACACAGCCCTCAGTGCCGCGTATAAAGTCAACTGCCTGCATTACAGCATGCCCTGTTCCCTTTTGCTCTGCCTGAATGGCAATCTCCGATTCCTGTTCTATAACAGGTCTTACCATCTCAGCCTTGTGTCCTATAATCGTTACGATTTTATCCGCGCCTGCCTTTTTGGAAGCATCTATCACCCATTTGCAAAGTGGTTTTCCGCATACTTTATGCAGAACCTTAGGCATTTTAGATTTCATTCTTGTTCCCATACCCGCCGCTAAAATAATACTTGTAAACATTTTCAACATCCTCTCTCTACAAATCCATTTCGCGAACCCGCATTGTATCTTTGCTGATTTGCTCCTTAAGCATATCCATATTTTCAAATTTTATCTCTCCGCGCAGCCTCTTTGCAAAGGAAACGCGTATAAATTCTCCATAAAGATTCTCATTAAAATCCAGTATATGACTCTCTATCGTCAAAGCCTCGCCGTTAAACGTAGGATTATCCCCCACGTTTATCACCGACTTAAGCCTTCTGCCTCCAACATATGTAATTCCGGCATATACTCCCTTTTTAGGTATTGCCATCTGCGGATCATAATTCACATTCGCAGTGGGAAAATTCATCTTTCTTCCATTCTGTTTTCCTTTTACGACATATCCCTCAACACAATACCTTCTGCCGAGCATCTTTTCCGTAAACTCCATATCTCCGCTCATAATGAGCTCTCTTATGCAGGTGCTTGAAACAACAGTTCCGTCAACCGTTACCATATCGGTAACCAATACGTCCACTCCATATTTTTTTCCAAGCTGCTTAAGCGTATGCACTCTCCCCTGAGCCATATAGCCAAAGCTGTAATCATAGCCGCAGCAAACTGCTTTTACATGAAGATTATCAATCAAAAGCCTGAAAAATTCCTCAGGTGATTTTGACATATATTCTCTCGTAAAATACCTCATAAATACAAAGTCTAAATTTTCCCGTTCCAGCAGCTCCAGCTTTATTGTATTAGGAGTTATAAGCTCTATCCTCCTGCTGCCGGTAACACTTTTTGTATTTTGCTCAAAAAGCAGCACTCCGCTTTTAAGACTATGTTCCTTCGCATAAGCTATACAATTCCTGATAATCTGCATATGAGCCACATGCAAGCCATCAAAATTTCCGAGCGCAACAACTGTTCCCTCATAAGGAACAGCTTCTTCTTCACGGAAAACCCTCATATATATCCCTCTCAAACTCTAAATTTCAGTTCCAAAATGTTTTGACAATATGCAGTCTGCCGTCAATAAGCTCAGACACGCACAGAAATTCCCCGTCATTGCCGTATAACCTGTAACGGCGTCCATCCTGCGCTCCCCGCCATGTCATGCGCACTCCGTTTTTTATGCTCTTTGTCTGCTTTTCGTTCAGATAAAGAGCTTCATATTCCTTAAACATATTATCGGGACTCATAAGCTTACTTTCAAGCGTCCCCTCGTCCCGCATTTTTTCTATTTCATCTAACGTATAAGCATCTTCAATCGTAAAACATCCGGTTTTTGTACGTCTCAGCATATTCATATACGCACCTACACCAAGACTTTGACCTATATCATGACACAGTGTTCTTATATAAGTGCCCTTTGAACATACAACCTCTATTGTAACTTTAAAGCTGTTCATATCAACATTTAAAATGTCTATGCTATATATATTAACTCTGCGCTTTTTTCTTTCTATTTCTATACCCTGCCTGGCCAATTCATAAAGCTTTTTGCCATTGTGCTTTATCGCACTGTACATCGGCGGTATCTGCTCAATTTCTCCGATAAAGCCGTTTACCGCATTGCGTATGTCATCTTCGCTTATTCCTTCAACTCTGCATTCGGTAAGAACCCTGCCCTCTGCATCTTGTGTATCGGTGGTCTTTCCCAATATAAGCTCCGCCCTGTATCCCTTATCCGACATAGTCAGCATATCTGAAATTTTTGTCGCGCTCCCTATACATATGGGAAGAACTCCGGTAGCCATGGGATCAAGCGTACCGGTATGTCCTATCCTCCTGATGCCCGTCATGCGCCGCATGAAACTTACCATATCATGTGAAGTTCTGCCCTTCGGCTTGTCTATGATAATTATACCGTTCATGCAAGCACCTCTCTGCAAGCTTCCAAAACTATCTTTTCAGCTTCTTCAAGACTTACTCCCTTGATCCCGGCTCCGGCGGCTTTCATATGTCCTCCTCCGCCAAATTTAAGTGCTGCCTTGGAAACATCCGCATCACTGTTTGAGCGTAGATTTATCCTGACTTCTCCGTTTTTGAGCTTTAATGCAACAGCAATTTCCGTTCCTTCCACACATCGCGGTATATCAACCACATTCGGTATATCGTTTTCGTCAAGTCCCGTTTTTTCACACAGCTCCGGCGATATACTCACTATTCTGATTTTACCGCCGTCATAGCTGCGTATATTTCTCATTACTTCTGCTCTGAAACGTGTTTCTTCCATGCTGTGAGTATCAAAAAGCAGTCTTGCAATCTCGGCATGATCAAAATCATATTCCAAAAGCTTAGCAGCGCACCTCATAGTATACGGACTTACCGAACTGTATTTAAAGCATCCTGTATCGGAGGAAATTGCAATATAAAGATACCTTGCAATTTCCTTATCGATTTCATATCCAAATTCCTCAAACAGACCGCATAAGATCTCTCCGGTTGCCGATGCGTCCCCGTCTACCATATTTGCCTGAGCAAATTCTGTATTTGTACGGTGATGATCTATATTGATTGTCTGAGCAGCATTATCAAAGAATATCCTTCTCTTCCCAAGACGATCTATATCTCCGCAATCTAAGCATATACATAAATCATACTGCTCCGCCGGCTCATCCGGATCATATACAATATAATCTGCATTGATAAATCTAAGATATCTTTCTATCGGTTCTTCTGTATATACATCAGCCTTTTTTCCCATCATACGCATCATTCTCGCAAATGCAAAGCATGAGCCAAGCGAATCCGCATCCGCATTTATATGACCCAGAATCGCCGCCGATTTTGCTGATTTGATTTTTTCTATAATTTCATTCATAGTTATTACCAATTACTTATTATATTTTTTAAGCAGCTCTTCGATATGCGCGCCATGCTCTATCGAATGGTCAAGCTCAAATATCAATTCCGGGGTATATCTGAGGTCTATGCGTTTTCCTATTTCGCGTCGTACAAACCCCGCCGCGCTTTTAAGCCCTTCCATGGCCTTCTTCTGCGTTTCTTCATCCCCCATTACCGATATATATGCCTTTGCATAACGCAAATCATTTGTAACATTTACCGCAACAACACTTGTCATCATCGGTATGCGTGTGTCCTTGAGCTCGCGTATAATATTTGCAAGCTCACGGCGCACTTCTTCATTAATTTTATCTATTCTTGCCATAAATTATCTCTCTACTTCTTCCATAATAAAGCATTCGATTGTATCGCCTTCTTTTATATCGTTGAAATTTTCAATGCCGATACCGCACTCAAAATTCTCTGCAACTTCTTTTGCATCATCTTTAAAGCGCTTAAGCGAATCAATCCTACCTTCGTGTATGATTATTCCATCACGCACAAGTCTTATTTCCGCATTTCTTACTATCTTTCCCTGAGTTACATAACATCCGGCAATAGTACCTACGGACGAAACCTTGAAAGTCTGTCTTACTTCTGCATAACCCAAAACCTTTTCCTTATATTCAGGCTCAAGCATACCCTTCATAGCAGCTTCCATTTCCTCTATAGCCTGATATATTACCCTGTAAAGTCTTATATCGACTTCTTTCTGAGCTGCAAAGCTCAGCGCACCTGCATCCGGTCTTACATTAAAGCCAATTATAATGGCATTCGATGCATCCGCAAGCATTACATCAGATTCGTTTATTGCGCCCACTCCGCCGTGTATTGCTCTTACGCGCACTTCATCATTCGAAAGCTTTTCAAGACTTTGCTTTACAGCCTCAACAGAACCCTGTACATCAGCTTTTATGATAACGTCAAGCTCCTTCATTTTTCCTGCGTCAATCTGTGAGAACAAATTATCAAGAGATACTTTTGTGACAGCATTAAATCTATCTTCCTGCTGTTCCTGACGTCTTTGCTCTGCAACCTCACGAGCAAGCTTTTCATTATCTACTACAACAAGCTGATCTCCGCCTGACGGTGCTTCCGAAAGACCTTGTATCTCAACCGGAGTTGAAGGACCGGCCGCTTTTACGCGTCTTCCCTTATCATTTACCATCGCTCTTACATGACCTACCGCTGTTCCGGCAATTACTATATCTCCGACATGAAGCGTACCGTTCTGAACAAGTACCGTTGCAACAGGACCTCTGCCCTTATCTACTCTCGCTTCTATAACGGTTCCCTTAGCGCTTCTGTTCGGATTTGCCTTAAGCTCCTGCATATCGGCTACAAGCAGTACCATTTCAAGAAGTCCGTCTATATTTATTCTCTTCTTCGCCGACACCTCGACAACTACGGTATCTCCGCCCCATTCCTCAGGAACGAGACCATATTCGGTAAGGGCCTGCTTTACCATAGCCGGATTAGCTCCGTCCTTATCGATCTTATTGATCGCAACAACTATCTGTACTCCGGCAGCCTTAGCATGGTTTATAGCCTCGACAGTCTGCGGCATTATTCCGTCATCAGCTGCGACAACAAGAATTGCGACGTCTGTCACCATAGCTCCTCTTGCTCTCATGGTCGTAAAAGCTTCATGACCCGGTGTATCGAGGAATGTTATTATTCTGTCATTTAATTTCACGCTATATGCGCCGATATGCTGGGTAATTCCGCCTGCTTCTGTAGATATTACATTTGTATCCCTTATAGCGTCAAGAAGCGAAGTCTTACCATGATCGACATGACCCATAACAACTACAACCGGCGGACGCGGAACGAGATCTTCCTCCTTATCTTCAACATCCGTATCAGCAAAAAGAAGCTCTTCCTTTGTAACAACCACCTCAGGCTTCACCTCTACGCCAAACTCATCTCCGATAAGCGCTGCCGTATCAAAATCAATTGACTGATTCATTGTAGCCATAACGCCAAGCATGAACAGCTTCTTTACAACCTCCGCACCGGTTCTGCCTATTTTGGACGCAAATTCTCCGACTGCGATAGTTTCAGGAATTTCTACCTCTGTTATTACCTTTTTGGGTATAGGCTGCTTTTGCTTATTTTTCTTGCCTTTTTTATTCTTGTCATTTCTTGACTGTATCCTTGACTGCTCCTGTTGGCGGCCTTTTCTTCGGTTCTTGTTTTTCGAGCCTCTTTCTTTTTCATGCTCTTCTTCGGAAACAAGCCCCTCTATTCTCTCTCTTGATTCTATTTTCTCAAGATCTACATTTGATATTCTCGTGTCAACATGACGCTTTCTTTCCTTTGTCTGTACGGATATAGACTCGGTACTGTCGCTCTTGAATGCGCTAAGGTCAACTTTCGTTCCTGCCTGTTTCTTTGCATGATTATGATTTTTTTTCTGTTTATCCTTTTTTTGCTCGTTTGATTTATTATCGTTACTAACGCTCTTCTTTTTCTCCGGCGTCTGATTATTTTTTTCTTTCTTTATTTCTTCTATATTTTTCTCCGGTTTCAACGTCTTTTCCTCCGGTATATTTTTTTCTTTATTTATATTATTATCAATATTATTTTGCTCTTTTTGCTCTTTCTTTACGCTGTCGTTTTTATAAGAATCCTTTTTCGGCTGATCCTTCTTTTTCACTGATTTCTTTTCTGTACTTTTACTATCAGTTTTTTGATCCTTTGCTGCAACAGCCGCAGCCTTTTCTTTTATAACTTCAGCCTCGTCAGTATTATTAAGCTGTGTAAAAACATCAAACGCAAGGCTTATCTGTTCTTCAGTCATGACAGAGGACAGACTTTTTAATTCAACTCCATACTCAGCCATTTTGCTCATCATTTCCTTGCCTGTTATTTTTAATAATTTTGCAACCTCGCTTAATTTCTTGTTTTCTGCCATATATAGTATCACCCTTTCCCATAATCTCAAAGGTCTGTTTTATCTGAACAGGACTGTTCTGCCGCTTGATATATCTCATGCGGCACATTCTGCCTGAAATATTTTGCCAGAAGATTTTTCTTTTCCGCTCTCTGCACACATTTTTTATCCGCGCATATATATGCACCACGGCCAAATTTCTTTTTTTCCGGATCAAGCTCTATTTTCCCATCTTTGCATACTATGCGTATAAGCTCTCTTTGCGGAAGCATCTGTCTGCAGCCTACGCACATTCTGAGCGGTATATGCTTTTCCTTACTGCTCATCGGACGCCGAAATATCTATCTTCCATCCGGTAAGTCTTGCCGCAAGCCGTACATTCTGACCTGACTTACCTATAGCAAGTGAAAGCTGGTGCTCCGGAACTGTCACCTTTGCGCTCTTCTCTTCCTCGTTTATTTCAACCGAAAGTACCTTCGAAGGACTCAGGCTTGCTGAAATAAACTCCGCTGGATCTTCGCTCCATTTTACTATATCAATCTTCTCGTTTCTAAGCTCATCGCCTATGTTCTGCACCCTTATTCCCTTTGGACCTATACATGCTCCCTGTGCATCCACATTAGGATCATTTGACCAAACAGCTATCTTCGTTCTTGACCCTGCTTCTCTCGCTACACTCTTTATTTCTACTATCCCTTTTTCAATCTCGGGAACCTCAAGCTCAAAAAGCTTTCTTACAAGTCCGGGATGAGTTCTCGAAATCATTATTTGAGTTCCCTTTGTTCCGTTCTTCACAGCGCTTACATAGCATTTTATCTGCTGATGTATTTCATATGTCTCTCCTGCCGGTCTTTCCTTTTCGGGAAGCATTGCTTCAAGCTTACCTATATCAACAAACACATTTCCATTCTCTATCCTGTCAACCACTCCGGTTACAATATCATTTGTTTTGTCTGTATATTCACTGTATATAATTCCTCTTTCAGCCTCGCGTATTCTTTGAGTCACTACCTGTTTTGCCGTTGTCGCTGCGATACGTCCAAAATTTTTAGGAGTAACTTCAATATTAACAGTATCTCCGTATTGATATGAACCGCTTATTTTTCTTGCATCCTCCAGTGATATTTCCTCCTGATCGTCATATACCTCTTCGACAACCTTCTTCTGTGCCATTACAACTACTTTTCCTTTTGCTCTGTCTATATTAACGGCAACATTCTGAAGCGAATTAAAGTTCTTTTTATAAGCTGATACCAACGCTGCCTCCAGCGCTTCAAATATAACATCAGGACTTATTCCTTTTTCTTCACAAAGCGTTTGGAGTGCTTCAAGTAATTCCTTATTCATTTTTTTAATCAACCTCTCCTTAAAATCTAAAACTCAATCTTATATATACAGCGTCCTTTACAGGTATTTCCTTTATCTCACCGTCAACCTCAATCGATGCGGTGCCATTATCATACCCGCGAAGTATGCCGGTAAATTCTTTTTTTCCATCTTCTGCCGGAGCATAAAGCTTTACGTCAACTTCTCTTCCGATGTAATACAGAAACTCTCTTTCCTTAACGAGCTTTCTGTCAACTCCCGGAGAAGACACCTCAAGCGAATAATTCTGTTCTATAGGATCATTTTTATCCAACACTTCTTCAACGGCTCTTGAAAATTTTTCACATTCATCTATTCCCACTCCGCCGTCTTTATCTATATAAAAACACAAAACATTATTGCCGTTTTGTTTTTTATATGTGACATCAACAACATACACACCATGAGCACGAGCTGTTTCCTCGCTAAGCTCAAGAGCCAAATTTTCAATTTTATTCGCCATGATATCCTCCTCAATAAACATGAAAGAGTGGGTTAATACCCACTCTTTCATCGTAAACTTTATTCTTCCTCAAATATTATACCACAAAAGATATGATTTGGCAATAGTTTTAATCATTGTTCATAACAATTTTTAAGCCGTATATAGTATAATATTTTGTCTAATCTGCACTGTTACTCTAAAAATTATTCATCATCAGATGAAGATGAGGCAGAAGATTTTGAAGATGATGAAGAACTGCTCGAAGATGAAGAGGATTCACTGTCCCAATCATAGCTATCAGGATCTGTAGGATCTCCGGTAGTTATATGGTCTGCCGGATAACCGAAATTCTCCTGAACCATTTGTCTTACCTCAGCAAGATCAACAAGCCATACATCTCCTATGTCCTTATCTGTTCCATATTCTCCGGGAAGCTCCACAGTTTCTATACTCGTGCTCTTAAAATCCGTCAGATATTTAGAATATTTAACAATATCAGAGAATGTGAAATTAGTTTTTATTTCTTTGCTTATATCATTAAATATAGCCGGAATTTTAAGTATAAGAGAAGCATTGAGCTTTTGATCCACAATCGCCTTCAAAAGCTTTTGCTGCATTGCAACTCTGTCCGTATCACCGTTTACATAGCCCTTAAACACGCCGGTTTTAGGATCCACATTACCATGACGATAACGCATTACCCAAACCGCCTGCTGTCCGTTAAGCTGATAGTCTCCCGGCGGAAGATTTATATGCAGTCCCTGAACGGGGTCATCATATACCATTCCAACTCCGTCGCCGTAAAGATCGGGAATTGTAAACTCTATCGGTCCAAGCTCGTCCACTACATGAGCCACCGCGTCAAACGAAAAATCCACATAATAATTTATAGGTATGCCGGTAAGCCGTGTGACAGCCTCACAAGTTGCCGTCGGACCGCCTATCACTCCATCCTTCATATATGCGTGAGCCGCATTTATCTTCTGATATCTGTTTCCCACATAAATTTTTGTATCTCTTGGAATAGAAAGCAGTTTTACTACTTTTGTCTGCGTATCAAAGCTTGCAAGCATAATGGCGTCTGTACGAAGTCCATCCACATCCGTACACATCAGGAGAACATTGATTTTTCCTCCCTCAGCCGCAACCGTTGACGTATTATCAACACTTGTTTCGGTATCTCCCGGAGAAAAATCCATACCCATAAAAATAAAGGCCGCAATCAGAACTACACCCAAAGATACGCCGAGTACCTGAAAATACCTCTTCACATTAAACTTCAATTCATTAACCTCCCGATTTAAAATACACCGTTATCCCTCTGCATTACTGCATGCTTATTTATAATATTATATCATCTCATAACTCCCCCGTCAATACAATAAAATGTCCTGTTTGTGAATTCTTTATTACATTTTATTTACATTTCGTTATTTAATCCATTATCTGTGATATAATTGCACATATACAACAAGACAACAACGAAAGGATGATTTACATAATGAAAACCTGTACATTTGCCGGACACAGTGTTTGCCGTGACATATTTATAGCCGATCTTGCCGAACGTGAAATAAAGAGGATCTTGGAAGAAAACGATATTATACATTTTTACTGCGGCGGAATGGGAGAATTTGATAAGCTCTGCGAAACCACTTTACATGATATGAAACACGTATTTCCCGATAAACAGATATTTATAGACCTTGTTATGCCGTTCTCTACTAAAGATATGGATTATAATCCAAGGTATTATAATGACAATTACAGCAATGTAATTATCCCCGACTGCCTGTCGCAATATGATTCTAAAAAGAAAATACCTATGCGCAACCGCTGGATGGTTGATACCTCTGAATTTCTTATAGCATATGTAACACACAAAAGCAGCGGTGCATGGAACACACTTCAGCATGCGATAAAAAAGCACCGCAGTTTTATAAACCTTTCGGAAGTGCCCGCTGATGATCATTGCTACTCCTTCAACCAAATTTTCGGACTTATTATAAAGCTGAACAGAAGGATAAACGGCATTGCTCTTGAAGGATTCTCAAAAGCTACAAAGCTTTCCTATGATTATCTTTATAATATAGAAAATGCGTTAAGAACTCCGACTCTTGATGCAATAGTAAAAATAAGCCGTTCTATGAATATGGCTCCTCACGCTTTAATAGAGACGGCCGAGCAGGAATACAATAAGATAAGAAAACAAAAAGGGGCTGTGACAAAATGATTTTTTAAATCATTTTGTTCACGGCTCTTTT
>CAJMRL010000017.1 GCA_905215805.1 uncultured bacterium
CAAAAATCGCTTATTGATATTGCACAACTGTAAGAATCTGTATAGAGTGATTTATTATACTTGGATTTTTGTTCTAATATGTATGTTTGCCATGGTGTCCTCTGTTATTTCCGTAGCCATTTCCGTTGCCATGACTGTAATCCGTTCCTGTATAGCTGCTTATTTTTTCTCGTATCTCTCGCATTGTCATGCCACTTATTTCATCCGGAGTTATATTGGGTTCATATTTTTTTAACTCTGTATATGCTCTATATTTTCCCGGAGTGAGACCATAATTGCGTGCCTCCTGTGCTTCTTCGTCACTTACATCATAACAATACATGTGAGTCTGAGTGTGACAATTTTCAACAGCAGTTATGATCTCTTCGTTTTTTTGTATATTTCCGCCGGACACTGTAACAACTACATCAGCACCATTCTCAGTATACTCTTGCACTGACTCACTATTAAGAAGACTTTCTACCGCATCAGTATATTTCATGTTTTTTATATCGGTATTTTCTACCAATTTTTTGCCGTCCTCATTATACCCGGTTACATTTATGACTCTGTCAAATCGATTGATTCCGAACTCAATAGAAGGATTTATATCTATACTTAACGCATAAACAGGTGTAAAATACATATTATATCCAAACACCGCTGCTGCAAATACCGCTGCACACGCTGCTGCCGAGACCATCGGCGCTGCATGAAATCTATACTTTACTCTACGTTTTGTAATTAATTCGGATACTGATTTTTTAGTTTTTTGTTTCAAGTCCTCATCAGCATGAATACTGCTAAGTGCACTATATATCATGTTCAAACTTATCACCCAGCCTTTCTTTAAGAGCTGATCTCGCACGGGCAAGATGCGTGTACACGGTATTTACTCGTTTATGTATCATCTTTCCTATCTCTTCAGCCGAATAACCCTCATAATAATAAAGATATACAACCTCCTTATATTTTTGAGGCAGAGCCCTAACTGCTTCAATTACATCGCTGTCCCTATTCGGCATCTCTGACATAAGCTCTTTAACTTCTTCAAGAGGGACGTTTTTACGCCTAAACGCACTCTTTAAAATGTCTTTGCACTCGTTTACCGTTACGCGTATTATCCATGCTTTTTCGTGCTCCGTATTTTTAAAAGACACGGGGCTAAGGACGTATTTTATAAATACATTTTGAAATACGTCCTCAGTATCAGCATAGTTTTTAAGATATATCATGCACAGTCGCCGCACAGTGTCAGCATACAATTCAATGGCCCTATTTGCCTCCTGTTCATTTCGCATAATATTCCCCCGTATCTGTCAAGTTTTATCTGCGGCAGTGACCTCCGTAACCTATACCTTGACCACCATGATGATAACCGCTGTAATCACAATAATATCCGTTTCCATATCCGCAGCGTTCACCGTTGTAATAATCGCACACGCCATCATTATTCGCATCAACATACCTCTGTCCGTGTCCGCCATATGCCGCTGCTGTTGCAGTTGCAAGCATTATAAAAGTCGATGCCACTGCCAAAACCTTAAATAACTTCTTTTTCATTTTCTTTCCCTCCTGTTTGATATTATTCGGTTAAACTTTGTTCTTAACCCCTTTCATATATAATACGATTAAGCAACACGAATCCTTTCAATATAATTAAAATATTTTAAAAATTTTTAAATTCATGTCATAAAGGAAAAGCTTTAATTGATATTATACAATGATCATCAACAAAATTCAATACCTCTTCTATATTTTTATCTATTACTCTGAGGTGGCAGTTGTTACAGCTATTAAAACAATATTATTTTTAGCCTTTATAATTCCATTTCCGCATATAAATTGTTTTTTATTTTCATTTAAATCTTTGATTACAACCATACCATCATTTATTAAACCTACATATGAGGTATGGTTGGATAAAATTCCAATATCACCGACTGTAGTCCTTACTTTTATATAGCTTATCTCTCCTTGATATATTATTTTATTAGGAGTTATTATTTTTAAAATTAATTCGTCAATATTTCTCACTTCTTTGCCTTTTCCAAAACCTCATCTATTGATCCGGAAAATAAAAATGCTGATTCCGGAATATTATCATATTTGCCATCTATAATTCCTCTAAAACCTTTTATATTTTCGCTGATTGGAACATATCTTCCCTGCATTCCCGTAAATTGCTCGGCAACTGTAAAAGGTTGAGAAAGGAATCTTTGGATTTTTCTTGCTCTGTTTACTGTTTGTTTATCTTCATCAGAAAGCTCATCCATTCCCATTATTGCTATTATGTCTTGAAGCTCATTATATCGCTGTAAAATGTTTTGGACATCTCGAGCAGTCTTATAATGTTCTTCACCTACAATTTCCGGAGTAAGAATTCTTGACGTAGATTCCAAAGGATCAACAGCCGGATATATTCCTATAGACGCAATATTTCTTGAAAGAACTGTTGTTGCATCCAAATGTGCAAATGTTGTCGCCGGAGCCGGATCCGTCAAATCATCAGCCGGAACATAAACAGCCTGTACTGATGTTATTGAGCCATTTTTGGTTGATGATATCCGCTCCTGGAGTGCTCCCATTTCAGTTGCAAGAGTAGGTTGATAACCTACTGCTGAAGGAACTCTACCCAACAGAGCGGATACTTCTGAACCTGCCTGAGTAAATCTGAATATATTATCAATAAAGAGCAGCACATCTTGCCCTTCATTATCTCTGAAATATTCAGCCATGGTAAGTCCTGATAATGCGACTCGCATCCTTGCTCCCGGTGGTTCATTCATCTGTCCGTACACAAGAGCAGTTTTTTCTATAACTCCCGATTCCTGCATTTCTCTGTATAAATCGTTCCCTTCTCTTGTACGCTCCCCTACTCCGGTAAAGACCGATATTCCTCCATGCCTTGTGGCTATATTATTGATAAGCTCCATGATAAGCACTGTTTTTCCTACACCTGCACCTCCGAATAGACCTATCTTTCCTCCTTTTGCATACGGAGCTATTAAATCAACAACCTTTATCCCCGTTTCCAATATCTCCATATTGCTGTTCTGCTCATCATATGACGGGGCATTTCTATGAATACATCTTCTTTCGCTGCTTTTAGGTGCAGACTTATTATCTATAGGCTCTCCTAAAAGATTAAACATTCTCCCCAAAACACAATCTCCAACAGGTACTGTAATTCCGCTCCCTGTATCAACCGCATCCATTCCACGTCTTAAGCCGTCGGTTGCGTTCATTGCTATACATCTAACCATGTCATCACCAATATGCTGTGAAGCTTCACATATCACTTTTTCTTTTCCATTATATATTTCTATTGCGTTCAGCAGCTTTGGTAAATTTCCATTTTCAAATCTTATATCTATTACCGGTCCGGCAATACGCACTATTTTACCCGTATACTTCATCATATCCCCCTGTTATAATATTCCCGCTCCGGATACTATTTCACTAAGTTCTTGAGTAACCGCACTCTGTCTTGCTCTGTTATAATCCATATATAAACTATCAAGCATTTCATCTGCACTTTTTGTGGCAGCTTCCATTGCAACCCTTCTGGACGCCGTTTCACACAAAAAGGCTTCTTTTATCATACTGTAAATCGCAGCAACAATATATTGAAAAATCAAATTTTTTAAAACTGCCTCTAAAGACGGCTCATAAACAGTAACTGACCGTTTTGCATTTTCTTTTTTATCTATATAATCCACCGGTAAGATTCTTGTGATTTTAGTCATTTGTGAAAGCATTGTTATAAATTCCGTATGAATTATATATATATTTCTATATTTCCCTTCTATAAAGCTTTTTAATATCCATTCGGCAAGTTCATCTATATTGTCCTGTGTTATCGATTCTGTCTTTGCATATTTTATTTTACTTTCTGTAAATCTTTCGCAACTCTTTTTCCCAATTGATATAATATCCGCTTCATGAAATTTATTTGCTTCCTTAAAAATATTTATATTATATCCCCCCGCAAGTCCCCTGTCACCCGCAATTACAATAGTACACGTTTTATTACTGTTATAGTTTTCCGTAAAATAAGGAAGAGATTTTGCCTCTTTTTCGTTTGCTGCATCTAAAACTGTTTTTATAATTTCATCATAGTACTCTCGGGAACCGCATATATCATCCATTGCTTTTTTTGACTTTGATGTCGCTACAAGCTTCATGGCATTTGTAATTCTTCTTGTATTTTTTATACTCTTTATTCTGTTTTTTATATTCTTAGCAGTTTGAACTGACATATATTATTCTTCCTTTATAGCATTTTTATTTAGATTATACATCCTTACACAGCTTGTAACAGCATTTTTTATTTCTTCCTCATTGGTTAAATCCTTTGTCTTTCTTATTTCTTCAATTAATTCGGGATGATGTATATCAATATATTCAAATAATTTAGTTTCGAACTCAGATATTTTATTCGCTTCAATATCTGATAAAAGATCATTTATGACAGCATAAATAATAATTATCTGATGTTCGACAGACATGGGGGAATTTCTTTTCTGTTTTAAGATTTCTACAATGCGCTCTCCCATTGCAAGTCTTTTTTTTGTATCACTGTCCAAATCGGATCCGAATTGGGAAAAGGCCTTCAATTCCCGATATTGAGAATATTCAAGCTTTAGCTTTCCGGCTACTTTTTTCATTGCTTTTATTTGAGCGTTTCCTCCAACTCTTGACACGGAAATTCCCGGGTTTACCGCCGGAATTATTCCGTTATGAAAAAGCTCTGTTTCAAGAAAAATTTGTCCGTCTGTAATTGAAATAACATTTGTAGGTATATATGCTGAAACATCTCCTGCTAAAGTCTCTATTATAGGCAATGCTGTAAGAGAGCCGCCTCCATATTCCTTTGAAAGTCTTGCGCTTCTTTCAAGGAGTCTTGAATGAAGATAAAAAACATCGCCTGGATATGCTTCTCTTCCGGGCGGACGCCTTAAAAGCAGCGAGAGAGTTCTATACGCTACAGCATGCTTTGATAAATCGTCATAAATTATTAAAGCGTCCATACCATTTTCCATAAAATATTCTCCCATTGCACATCCTGCATAAGGAGCAATATACTGCATAGGAGCAGATTCAGACGCTGTCGCTGCTACAACGGTAGTGTATTCCATTGCGCCGTTTTCTTCAAGCTGATTTACAATATGAGCAACGGTTGAACGTTTTTGACCTATTGCAACATAAATACAATATACATCTTTCCCTTTTTGATTAATTATTGTATCTATCGCAATTGATGTTTTTCCTGTCTGACGATCTCCTATGATAAGTTCTCTCTGACCCTTCCCTATCGGAACCATCGAATCAATTGCTTTTATTCCCGTTTGCAGCGGCTCTTTTACACTCTCTCTTTCAATGATTCCGTGTGCTTTGGCTTCTATTGGGCGCATACATATATTGTTAACAGGTCCTTTTCCATCTATTGGTTCACCTAAAGCATTAAGCACTCTTGATACAATACCATTACCGCATGGAACTTCCACAACACTATTGGTCCTTGATACATTGCTGCCTTCTACAATATTCTTATCTTCCCCTAATATAATAATACTGACTGTATTTTCATCAAGATTCAGCGCTATTCCCAAAGTGCCATCACTAAATTTTACAAGTTCATTTGACATACAGTTATCCAAGCCGTGTACAACTGCTATTCCATCCCCTACTTCTATTACCGTTCCGGTTTCTTTTAGAGAAATTTTGTTAGAATAATTTTCTATTTCTATTTTTATTAAATTTGTAATTTCATCAAGATTAAGCGGCAACCTACCCCACCCCTTTTAAACTCTTTTTAATAACAGCAAGTTTTTGCTTTATGCTGCCGTCATAAACTATATTCTTATATTTAACCACAATACCGCCTATAATAGATTTATCTATTATTATATTAAGTGTTATCTTTTTTCCTGTTATTTGTTCAAGCTTATTTATAAGCATCTGTTTTGTTTCTAAATTAATTTCTGATGCCGAGATCACTTCTGCAGATTCTATACCATGATCTATATTATATAAACATAAAAATTCTTTAAAGCAAATATCAATTTCATTGATAAGCCTGTTTCGTGACAATAGCTTAAAGAAATTTAAAAGAATAGTATTAACGTTTTTGCCGAATACTCTGTCAATAATCTTTTCTTTTTCAAAAGCTTGTATAATTGGAGAATCAAGAATTTTTTTGAAATCCATATTCTTTTTTAAAATTTCTTCTATCACTTGGAACTCATTTAAAATATCGTTCTGAATCCCTTTGTGCTGGACTATTTCATATAGCGCTTTTGCGTAACTTTCGGATATCATATTTTTTCTCCAATTTCATTTATAAATTTATTAACCATATTTTCATAATCCTTTTTATTTATTTCTCGTTCAAGAATTTTTCCGGCAATATATACTGATATTGAAGATATTTCATTTTTTACTCTTTCAGCTGCTTTAAGTTTTTCAGATTTAATTTGCTCCTTAGCTCTGAGGAGTTGCTCTTTAGCGTCGTTTTTTGCATTATTAATTATCTCATATGACTGTTTCTTTGCTGCATCCACAGCATTGTTTAATATCAAATCTGCTTTTTTCTCAGCGCTATTTAATTTATTTTTATATTCATCAAGATACATCGCAGCTGTATTTTCTTTTTTCTCAGCTAAATTATATGTCGACTCAATTTCATTTTCTCTTTGGAGTAATATATTTTTTACAGGTTTATATAAAAAATGCCGTATTATAAAAAACAATATAATTAGATTTATCCAAGTGAAAATCAATGACCATATATCAATACTGACAAAATCCATAGTTATCCCCTCTTTAGAGCAATCTCACAAGCGGATTTGCAAATAATAGTATTAAAGCCACTACAAGTCCATAGATTCCCGTCGATTCGGCTACAGCACATCCGAAAAGCATGGTAGATGTAATATCTCCCTTTGCTTCAGGCTGTCTTCCTACAGCTTCCGCTGCTTTTCCGGCAGCATAGCCTTGTCCTATACCAGGACCAACCCCGGCTATCATAGCCAACCCCGCTCCTATTGCCGAAGCTGCCAATATTAATGCTCTTTCCATAATAATCCCTCCGTTTTTATATAATTAAATTTTATTCCGATACACCTGCTACAAATACCATTGTAAGCATACATATGATATAAGCTTGCAATATACTTGTAAATAAATCAAAATATATTGAAAGTACAGCAGGCAGTCCTGCTTGAAAGATTGGTATTCCTGAGATAAAGTCATTCGGTATCCAGCCTATTACCGCTTTAGATAATGCTGCTAAACCTGCATATACTAAAGCAGTTATAACAACTCCCGCTGCGATATTTCCAAAATGCCTGAATGACATAGATATTGGATTTGCAATTTCACTAACAATATTTAATGGCGTCATTACCGCAACAGGATGTGTAAATGATTTTATCCATCCAATTATACCATTACATCTTATATTATTCGCCTGGATCATAACAAATGTTACTATTGACCAGCCAAGCGTTGTGTTTAAATCAGCTGTTGGAGGTCGAAGACCTATAAGTCCTGTCAGGCTTGAAAATGCAGAGAAAATAAAAAGAGTTAGTATATATGGAGAAAATCTTACATATTTATCACCCATAATATCTTTTACTAAATCATCCGCTTTTATTACTATAAATTCAGCAAGAAGTTGTTTTTTCCCTGGATTCCTTGTTTTTAATCCATGCGTAAGAATTAGGCATAGAATAGTAATTAATGCCATTACTATCCATGAATTTACTATAGTTTCCGATATATCAATACCTTTTAATAAAGGAATTTCAAATATAATCTTTGGTCCTGTTATATTAGCTGTCATTTTTCATCACTTCTTTTCCTTATTGATGTGAATCCATATATACGTATTATTAGCTGAGGAAATATAATAGGAATTATAGCTGCCAAGTAATTGATATACTCTGCCTTTATTGACCAGATAACGAACACAGCCGTAAGAAAGAACCTTGCAACGTACGATAATTCAGCTGTAAGATTCGCTTTTGCTTTCTCCTCTTTTGAAAGCATTTTTTCCACTGTAATAGCCAATAGGATAAAATTCAATATCGAATAAAAAGCTCCAGCTATTCCTCCTAAAATTACCTTGCTGTTAAAGTTCCTGCTAATAGCAAATATGATAAGCATTATGGCTGTAAGCAATAATGAGCCTATAGAAATAATTGCTATACTTTTTAATGTTTCTCTTGATAACATAATCTTTCTCCGTTTTTTATATGTAATATTAATATGTGTAAATATATTTTTTTTATTATAGAATTTATTATTTTATTTTAATATAGCTATGAATAAATTTAAAATACTATTTAGATATAATGGTACATTTCAACAAAAATTGTTGTTTTTTTGCTTAAAAACAGTGTTCTTTTCCAGTTTACAAGTCGGGCTATTGACATTAAATTCAAAATGTTATATAATAAATATACGCAAAAAATTATACGTAAAAAATAACTTAATCCTTTGAAAGGGGTAATTAATTATGAAATTTGAACAGGCGTTTAAGAAGTTTAAGGACGAGTTTACAGATGTTGACATTTCCGGGCTTGATGATCTTGCTTTACAGATTACCATAAGCGATGAGGATTGCGGCGGTACTTTCTATACAGAGCTTAAGTCAGGCGTACTCAGCATTGAACCATATGATTACAAAGATAATAACGCCATAGTTGATGTTTCAAGAGCCGCTCTCAACAATCTTATTGACGGCAAAATTACCGTTGAGCAGGCAATCGACAGCGGAGAGCTTACTGTCAAAGGCGAGCTTGATAAACTTCATGGTCTTATAGACGCTGTATCTGCTTCGATTCAGAAGGCAAAACAGGAAAAGGCAGCTAAAGCAGCTAAAGAAACAGCGGAAAAAGCAAAGAAAGAAGCTGCAGAAAAGGCAGCCAAAGAGAAAGCAGAGAAAGAAGCCGCAGAAAAAGCTGCAAAGGAAAAGGCAGAAAAGGAAGCCGCAGAAAAAGCCTCTAAAGCAAAAGCTGTTAAAGCAACTAAACCGGCTGCAACAAAAGCTCCTGCTAAAAGAACAGCTTCTAAAGCTACAAAATAAAAATTACATAAAATCAAAAAATGTCTCAAAAATGTTTGAGGCATTTTTTTAGGAAGGATCATTAATGAATAAGTACGCTACTCGTAAAATTGCTATTTCAGGCATACTCATTGCTGCCGGAGTTATTTTTTCGGCTGTTTCGTTCCCCATCGGAGCGTCTAAATGTGCTCCGATTCAGCATTTTATAAATATTATATCCGCAGTCTTTCTGGGACCGTATTATGGAGTTTGTATGGCTTTTATAACATCTATAATACGTGTTGCGTCAGGTCTGGGAACCATTCTGGCTTTTCCGGGAAGTATGTGCGGTGCTTTTCTCTCGGGAATATTATATAAATATACTAAAAAGCTACCGTTCGCATATATCGGCGAATTATTTGGCACAGGAATTATAGGAGCGGTATTGGCTTATCCTATCGCTTCTGGACTTATGGGTAAAGAAGCGGCAATATTTACCTATGTCATTCCATTCCTTGTAAGTTCTTTGGGCGGTACTATAATAGCCATGATACTTACAGGTATAATGAAAAAAACTCATGCTCTTGATAAATTTCTTGGTGATTAAATATGTTTGAAAATATAATTTCAGCGGTACAAAAAAAGCAGCCGCATATACATAACATAACAAACTTTGTAAGTGCCACTGACCAGGCTAATATTACGCTTGCTGTCGGAGGTTCTCCTATCATGGCAAGCTCACCAAAGGAAGCTGCTCAAGTGTGCTCCGTATGCGATGGCCTTGTTCTCAATACAGGAATATTAACAGACAGCGCTTTTGAAGCAATGCTTTATGCCGGTGAGGAAGCAAACAATAGAAATATTCCTATTGTACTGGATCCTGTCGGAGCGGGCGTTTCAAAATTTCGTACAGACGCAATTATTAAGATTATCAAAACCTTGCATTTGAGCGCTATACATCTTAATGCTTCGGAGCTTCACGCTCTTTGCACCGGCAAATCAAACCCTGGCGGCGTGGACGCTTTCGGAAACTTTTCTCTTGATTTGATAATTTCTAATTCTCAAAGACTTTCCGAATATACAGGTGCAGTTGTTGCCGTCACAGGTGCAGACGATGTAATCACCCAAAATGAACGCAACGCTGTTGTACATAATGGTTCTCCGATGCTAAAAAAAATCACGGCGACGGGATGTATGCTTTCGTCTGTAATGGGGGTATATTGCGCTGCTGTTCCGGATAATATATTTGATGCAGTTCTTAGTGCAGTTACTTTATTTGGCGTAAGCTCACAGCGTGCTTGGAAGGACGGCATGGGACTGGGTACGTATAAAATAAAATTTTTTGATGAAATAACCTATCCTGATTTTGGAGGTGCTAATATTGAATACCGATAAACTTTTGCTCTATGCAGTAACTGATCGTTCATACCTTAACGAAAAACCTCTTTCTATTGCTGTAGAAGAAGCAATACTTGGCGGTGCTACTATGATACAGCTCAGAGAAAAGGAACTGGATTTAGAGAACTTTATAAAAACAGCCATAGAAATAAAAAGAATCTGCTCGAAATATATGGTACCGCTTATTATTAATGACAATGTACAGGTGTGCATTTATGTAGATGCTGATGGTGTTCATCTTGGTCAAGGTGATATGCCTCTGGATAAAGCTCGTGAGCAGCTCGGAAAAGACAAGATTATAGGAATAACCGCCAAAACTATTGAACAAGCAAAATCTGCTGAATTAAACGGCGCTGATTATATAGGTTGCGGTGCTGTATTCGGTACCGCTACCAAGAATGACGCAAAAAAAATGGAGCTTTCTACTTTAAATGCAATCTGCAATTCCGTTAGCATACCTGTCGTTGCAATCGGCGGTATCTCTGCCGATAATGTTGATCTCCTCCAAGGCAGCGGTATTTCCGGAGCAGCAGTTGTTTCCGGTATATTTGCCCGTCAAGATATACGCAAAGCAGCTCAATATTTATCTGAAAGGTTAAGGAATATAGTAAAATGAATACAGCTCTTACAATAGCGGGATCTGACTGTTCAGGCGGTGCCGGTATACAGGCAGATATTAAAACCATGACAGCAAATAAAGTGTACGGTATGAGTGTTATCACCTCAGTTACAGTCCAAAATACTCTTGGAGTATCGGGAGTTTATGATATGAGTCCGAACTGCGTCTGTGAACAGCTTGACGCCGTATTTACCGATATTTTTCCTGATAGTGTAAAAATAGGAATGGTTTCTAATATAGAACTCATAAAAGTAATTTCGAAAAGATTACAATATTATAAAGCAAAAAATATTGTTCTTGATCCGGTAATGGTCTCTACCAGCGGACACAAGCTTCTTGAAGATGATGCAGTAGAAGCCCTTATTTCAAAAATGTTTCCGTTAGCCGATATTATAACACCGAATATTCCGGAAGCGCAGGCTCTTACAGGCTTAAGCATAAACAATACACATGATATGCTTATTGCAGCTGAAACCCTTTCAGCAAAATTTAATACCCGTGTACTTTTAAAGGGAGGACACCTCTCTCAAAATGGAAGTGATCTTCTTTATGAAAATAATTCGGCGATATGGTTCAATTCAAAACATATTGACAATCCTAACACCCACGGAACAGGCTGTACCCTTTCATCAGCCATCGCATCAGGACTTGCAAAAGGAATGGACATGTATAATGCCGTAAAATATGCTAAAAACTATATTTCAGGCGCTCTTGAAGCTATGATGAATATCGGGCACGGAAATGGTCCGGTAAATCATATGTGGAATTTATAAAAATTAATTTCTTTAAAAGATAATATATAACACGTCTCCTAATTCATACAAGATATTAAATGTATGAATTAGGAGGTATTTAAATCGCTTGTTTTGTCTATTCAATATGATTTTAAATATACAGACTCATTACTAATTCTGAAACATTGATTTCTCCATTGACATTTTCCTTTAAAAATGTTAGTATAGTATTATAAATCTACGATGTGCTAGAATTGCGCATCACTTAATACAAAGGAGGCATTTATATGCGATATGAAATAAAAGGCGGCAGCTTTCCCGTTGTTACATGTTATCTCAACAACGGCGAATCGATGATAACGGAAAACGGCTCTATGGTATGGCAGACTCCAAACGTAAAAATGGAAACACATGGCGGCGGCATAGGCAAAATGTTTTCAAAGGCTCTTTCTGGAGAATCTATATTCCAGAATACCTTCACGGCAAACGGAGATGGTATGGTCACATTCGGTTCAAGCTTCCCCGGAAAGATACTCCCGATTGAAATAGGTCCGGGAAAGGAAATGATCCTTCAGAAAGGCTCGTTCCTCGCGGCGGAATCTAGCGTGGAGCTGAGCATTTATTTCAACAGAAAACTTGGTGCAGGTTTTTTCGGCGGCGAAGGCTTTATAATGCAGAAACTTTCCGGCAGGGGTATGGCATTTGCAGAAATAGATGGAGAGTTAGTCGAATATAACCTTGATGTTGGTGAAACGCTGATTGCTGACACCGGAAACGTTGCCGGTTTTGAGATAAGCGTTTCTATGGATATAAAGCAGGTGCCGGGACTAAAAAACAAACTTCTTGGAGGCGAGGGCTTCTTTAATACTATGCTCACGGGTCCCGGAAAGGTGTGGCTCCAAACCATGCCGATATCAAACGTTGCAAGAGCAATAAACAGATTTATTCCGGCAAAGACTCAATAAGGTCATATGCCTATACCTTGCGGCGGTATCAGCTTTTATGTTTAATCAATCGAAAGGTTTTAAAAATGAAAAAGACACTGTTTCTAATGGGGCTCAGAGATGGCATACCTATTGCAACAGGATATTTTGCTGTTTCGTTCTCGTTCGGCATAGCGGCGGTTGCGGCAGGACTTGCACCGTTTGAGGCACTTCTCATATCTATGACCAATCTTACATCGGCGGGGCAGTTCGCAGCGATAGGTATAATAACGGGCGGCGGCTCGTACATAGAGATGGCACTTTCGCAGCTCGTAATAAATATGCGCTACGCGCTTATGAGCCTGTCGCTCTCTCAGAAGCTCGACAGATCGTTCACAAGGCTGCAATCACTGATCCTCGGACATGCTGTAACGGACGAGATTTTTGCCGTGGCTATGAGTCGTTCCGGCAGGCTTAGACCGATATATTTTCTTGGACTTGCGGCTCTGCCATACATAGGCTGGTCCGGCGGCACGGCAGCAGGCGCGTTTTTTGGCTCCCTGATGCCAGAAATGCTGACATCGTCGTTGTCCGTTTCACTCTACGGTATGTTCATAGCAATAATAGTACCAGCGGCAAAAAAGGAACGTCCGGTGCTCATCGTGACGCTCACAGCCATTGTGCTTAGCTTTGCGATATACTATATCCCCGCGTTCGGATTCATCAGCAGCGGTTTTTCAATAATTATCTGTGCCGTTCTTGCATCGGCAGTAGGTGCGTTGCTTTTCCCTACTGATGAGGAGGGTGAAGGATGAACGTAAGCTTTATAATATATCTTGCAATAATGTTTGCAGTCACTTATCTTATACGCGTGCTCCCACTTACGTTAATACGCGGACGGATAAAAAACAGGTATATACGCTCATTTTTGACATATATACCTTATACCGTGCTGGGTGCAATGACTTTTCCGGCGATCTTCTATGCAGTTGACAACATTGCTGCAGCCGCGGCAGGAGCTGTAGCGGCGCTTATTGCTGCATTCTTTGGACGGGGGCTTTGCACAGTTGCAGCATGTGCAAGTGCAGCGGTATATATAGTAATGATGTTAACAGGAGGCTGACCATGGCAAAACGATACGCATTCGTAAAAGAAAAACAATGTGCGGCATGTGGCGCATGCGAAAACGTGTGTCCGCGAGAAGCGATAGCGGTGTACCGCGGCTGCTTTGCGACAGTCGATATTTCCCTATGCGTGGGATGTGGGCTCTGTGAAAAAGTATGTCCTGCAAACGCCGTATTGATACGTGACCGCAAAGACGAAAAGCTCGGCATGGAATGCAGTCTTGAGGATAAGGCAACTGGCGCCTGTCCAATGTGCCGCGCACTCGCAACAAACGTGCCGTATACACCGGAAATACCGTTGCCTTCAAGGAGGAAAAAGCAATGAGTTCAAAGAAAAAGCATTGGTACGATTATTTATGGATATGGTCGATCTTGTTTTTCGCACTGGGGTTCTTCAATATCATGTTCGCATGGTTAGGGATGCTCGATTTTCTCATACCGCTGATAATAGCGATATTCGGAGGTAACAAGTGGTTCTGCAACCACCTCTGCGGCAGAGGTCAGCTGTTTGGTCTGCTCGGGAACAGAATTAGCCGTAAGAAACCAACACCGCATTGGCTCGCTTCGCGCACATTCCGATACATATTTTTGGTGTTTTTTATGCTGATGTTTATAAATATCATATTTCAGACATATCTGGTCGCATCCGGCGGCAGTGGGTTGACAGAGTCAATAAAATTGCTATGGACAATACGTGTTCCATGGGGATGGACGTATTCACCCGGCATATTCCCCGACTGGGCGGCACAGTTCGCATTCGGATTTTACGGACTTATGCTAACCTCGGCTATAATAGGCATTGTGGTAATGTCTTTATATAGGCCCCGCTCGTGGTGTGCTTTCTGCCCGATGGGAACAATGACACAGTCAATATGCAAATTGAAGGGCAAAAAATATAAATAATCGTGAAGTACACGTTTTACAATAACCCACATAAAATAAGGAGGCATTTACATCATGAAGGTTCTTATAATCGGCGGAGTCGCGGGCGGCGCCACTGCCGCGGCAAGGCTCAGAAGACTCGACGAAAACGCAGAGATAATCATAATAGAGCGCAGCGGCTATGTTTCATACGCCAACTGTGGTCTGCCATACTATATAGGCGGAGAAATAACTGACCGCAGCGCACTCACGCTTCAAACCCCCGAAAGCTTTAAAAATCGTTTTAGAATAGATGTGCGCGTTAGAGAAAAAGCGGTATCGATCGACCGCACATCAAAAACGGTAAGGATCCACAGACTTTCGGATGGAACGGAATATACGGAAAGTTACGACAAGCTAATACTCTCACCGGGTGCACATCCCGTTGTACCTCAGTTACCAGGCATAAAAAGTAAGCGGATAATGACGCTGCGTACTGTTGAGGATACATTCAGAATATATAGCTATGTATATGAGCATTCTCCGAAATCAGCGGTCATAATCGGCGGCGGCTTTATCGGGCTTGAAACAGCTGAAAATCTCAAGCGCTGCGGGCTCGATGTGACGATACTTCAACGCGGAAGCCACGTTATGCCACCGCTTGACAAGGACATGGCAGCCCCGGTACATACATATATGCGCAAAAACGGTATAGATCTGCATCTTAAAGCCTCCGTAACCGGATTTAAGGAAACTGAAAAATATATAACGGCAGTGACATCGGACGGAGAATTTACAGCTGACATGGCTGTGATGGCGATAGGTGTTGTACCGGAGAGTACACTTGCAAGGGATGCCGGGCTTAAGCTCGGCATAAAGGGTGCAATAGCAGTTAACACCCACATGCGCACGTCGGACGAAAACATATACGCCGTAGGCGATGCTGCGGAAATAACGGATTTCATTTCGGGCAAAAAGACGGTCGTACCTTTAGCAGGTCCCGCCAACAAACAAGGGCGCATAGCTGCAGACAATATATGCGGCGTAGAGAGTGAATATAAGGGTGTCCAGAGCTCATCTATACTCAAGCTCTTTGATATGACAGTGGCGTCCACCGGATATAATGAGAAAACCGCTGCGCTGTACGGCTTCGATTATGACTATGCCCTGCTGACCTCGGCGTCACATGCGACATATTATCCAGGAGCTAAAAGCATGAACATCAAGGTGTTGTTTGAAAAGGATACCGGTAAAATACTTGGTGCTCAGATAATCGGTTTTGATGGAGCAGACAAGAGAATCGATGTACTGGCAACAGCGATACGTGCAGGAATGACGGCATCCGAACTCACTGAACTTGAGCTTACATACGCACCTCCCTATTCATCAGCAAAGGATCCCGTCAACATGGCAGGATATGTTATTGAAAATATTATCACAGGCAAGGTAAAGCAGATACATTGGAAAGAAGCGCTTGAAGCAGACGGTGTCATACTCGATACACGCACCGACTTTGAATATGCGCACGGACATATAGACGGAGCGATGCACATACCGCTCGACAGCCTGCGCGAAAGGCTGTCCGAGCTGCCGAAGGGCAAAAAGATATACGTTCATTGTCAGAGCGGACTGCGCAGCTATATAGCCTGCCGAATCCTCTTACAAAAAGGTTATGACTGTTATAACATTGCCGGAGGTTACGGATACTATGACGCGGTTTATAAAAATAAGTAAATATGCCAACTGTTTAAATTTATTCCATTATTTGCATGATAACAGGCCTTTGAGAGCATGATACTTTGCATTGGGAGGATGCCATTAATCGCTTACGCGGCTGCATACGCATCCTCCCCTTTCTTATAAATTTATAAAAAACGGACCTTTATAGCTCGTAAAAGCATAAAGATCCGTTTACATTTACTTACTAAAATTCAAACATTGACATTTCATTATACTTGGGTTGCTTTTTCATTCCCCTTAAGTTTTTATCTTAGCTGTGCTCCAAGAGCATTTTCAAGTTTTTTCACTATTTTATCATGCAGATTATCTGCTTCTTCTCCTGTTAAGCTTCTGTCATCAGCGCGGAATGCAGCTTTATACATTACGGATTTTTTTCCTTCCGGAATTTGATGACCTTCGTATACATCCGAAAGTTCAAGCTTATCAAGCAGTTTTCCGGCAGCTTTTCTGATAACCGCTTCAATTTCTGCAACCGGTGTTATCTTATCCAGCAAAATAGAAAAATCTCTTGTTACAGCCGGATATTTAGGTAAATGATGATATTTGACATCATCATTCATTGTCGCAAGTATATTCTCTAAATTAAGCTCACCAACATAACACTCAGTGTCGATTCCAAACTTGCGGCTGACTGACGGGTGGATTTCACCTATTGTTCCAAGAATTTTATTTCCAACCTTTATTTCAGCACATCTTCCGGGATGGTATGTGGGATTATCTGTAACCGCTATATATGATACTCCATCTATATGAAGCTGCTCAAATAGAACTTCACACACACCTTTAATTGTAAAGAAATCATCATTTTCTCCATACATTCCAAGAGTAATAATTACAGGTTCTTCAGGAAGCTTACCTGCTTCAGTAGGAATAAATATCTTAGCGGTTTCAAACATTTTTGCAGAAGTAGTTCTGTAATTATAGTTTCTTGCCAAAACCTCCATCATACTTGCAATGGTTGTAGTTCTCATCACAGATGTATCTTCTCCAAGAGGATTAGTTATTTTAACTGTATTTCTTAAAGGACTTTCAGCCGGAATATTAAGTTTATCAAATATTGACGGGCTTACAAAAGTATAGGTGTATATCTCACTCATACCTTGAGCTGTAAGTACTTCATTTATTTTATCCTCGACATTTTGCTCTTTGTTTTTCATTCCTATTACCGATTCACCGCTCAAAAGAGTAGTCGGTATAATATCATAGCCATGAAAACGCGCTATTTCTTCTGCTATATCAGCCTCAGCAACTAAATCAGGTCTGAAACTTGGAGGCGTAAGCATCATATTTTCCATATCAATCTTTACTTCAAGGCTTGTGAGAATCTCTACCATCTCATCAGTGGAAATATCGGTTCCAAGAAAAGCATTTATCTTTTCCGGCCTAAACATTATAGGCTGTGCATCCTTGACATTTCCTATAACATCAATCGCTCCGCCCACTACCTCGCCGCAGCCAAGCTCTTCTACAAGCTGGCAGGCTCTTTCGATAGCAGGAATAGTATTGTTATAATCAAGTCCCTTTTCATACCTTGATGAAGCCTCTGTCCTCAGTCCCACGCGCTGTGCTGTAAGTCTTACTGATGCCGCATCAAATGTTGCTGATTCAAACGCTACTTCTGTTGTGTCGGGCTTAATTTCGCTATTAAAACCACCCATTACTCCGGCAATAGCCACCGGCTTTACCGCATCACATATTACTAAATCATCGCTTGTAAGCTTTCTGTCCTGCTCGTCAAGGGTCTTTATAATCTCTCCGTCATTTGCACGGCGCACAATGATTTTTCCGCCTTCCAAATGTCTTAAGTCAAAAGCGTGCATAGGCTGTCCATATTCAAGTAATACATAATTTGTTATATCAACCATATTATTTATTGAACGAATCCCGCAAGCCTCCAGTCTTTCACGCATCCATTTAGGAGAAGGACCTATCTTTACATTTTTTATCATTCTTGAAGTATATCTCAGGCACTTATCTTTATCTTGAACATCTATCGAAAGCTTATCGGTTATTTTGTCTAATGTCTCATGAAATGTTACCTCAGGAATTTTAAACGACTTTTTGAATGACACTGCTGTTTCTCTTGCAAGACCTATGATTGAGAAACAATCCGGTCTGTTAGACGTGATCTCAAATTCAACTACATTTTCATTAAGACCATATAAATCTTTTACATCCGTTCCGGGCTTTACATCATCAGGCAATACAAGAATGCCATATTCCGGCTCATATCCGAGAAGTGATTCGCTTATTCCCATTTCTTCATGAGAGCATATCATTCCGTTTGAAACAACTCCGCGCAGCTTCCCCTTTTTTATTTTTACACCACCCGGAAGCACTGCTCCGTTAAGGGCTACAGGAACCATCTGTCCTTCAGCTACATTAGGAGCGCCGCATACAATCTGCAAAGGCTCTTCTTCTCCAACATCTACCATACAAACGTGAAGATGATCACTGTCAGGATGCATTTCACAGCTCAATACCTTACCGGCTACTACCTTATCCAACTCAGCTCCAAGATATTCCACTCCCTCAACCTTTGAGCCTGTCATTGTTAATTTATCCGCATATTCCTTCGGAGATATACCTTCTATATCAGTATAGTCCGAAAGCCAACTCATTGGTAATTTCATATTATTGTATCATTCCTTTCGATAACTCTTCTAAAAATTTTTTCACCTGACTCGGCCGATGAAAAATATATATTTTTTTACCTGATTCTATTGCCTGTTCAAGCTCATCATAGAATTTTTTTCGCTTTTTTCTGCCATCTATTAAAACCCATTTAGCAAATTCAAAATCCATTTTTTCATAACAGCCTTCTGTCATATCAGGACGTGTCTTTCCGTTATACATTACTCTACGTTTTATTGCTCTGTAAAAGCAAAGTAAACGATTAAAATCAAGAAATATAATCGTATCGGCAAGCTTCATTCTTTCTTTATATAAAACAGCTCTGTATGATCCGTCTATTACCCAACTTTCGCGCTCAAGAATTTTTGAAAGCTTTTTCCTCTTATTTTCCCGTGTATCCTCAATCCATCCGGGAAGCCAGTTTAGCTTGTCCATATATGTCGGCTCTACACCGATTATATCTGCAATATCACTTGCCAATGTTGATTTTCCTGCTCCGGAAAAACCTATGATCATTACTCTTTTCATTAGAACTGATTTAAAAATCTTTGATCATTTTCAAAGAATAATCGCAAATCATCAATATCATATTTCCTCATAGCGATTCTTTCAAGTCCTATACCGAATGCAAAACCACTGTATATTTCTGGATCAATATTACAATTACTTAAAACCTTAGGATGCACCATACCACAGCCTAATATTTCAATCCAACCTTCCCCTTTACATACAGAGCATCCTTTTCCTCCGCATACAAAGCAGCTTACATCCATCTCAGCAGACGGTTCAGTAAATGGGAAATGGTGAGGACGGAAACGAACCTTGGTCTGTTCGCCATACAGTGATTTGGTGAACATTTCAAGCGTTCCCTTTAAATCCGCCATTGTTACATTTTTATCAACAACAAGTCCTTCAATCTGATGGAATACAGGAGAATGTGTTGCATCAACCGAGTCGCTTCTATATACACGTCCGGGCGCTATAATTCTTATCGGCGGACGTGTATTTTCCATTACTCTTACCTGCATAGGTGATGTCTGTGTTCTTAGAACTATATTATCCTCTATATAGAATGTATCTTGCGTATCCCTTGCCGGATGATTTTTAGGAATATTTAAAGCCTCGAAATTGTAATAGTCATATTCTACCTCAGGTCCGTCAGCTATACTGAATCCCATACCTATAAATATATCTTTAATCTCATTCATTACTTTTGTAAGAGGATGAAGCTTTCCCAGTTCTGCTTTCTTTCCCGGCATGGTTACATCCACTACCTCATTTTTGAGTTTAGCCTCTTCCATAGCCTTACTTATCTGAGCTCTTTTTTCTTCAAGTTCAGTTTCTAATTTTGATCTCACTTCATTTGCTAATGCACCTATCACCGGACGCTCCTCTTTTGACAACTTACCCATTCCTTTGAGTACTGCCGTAAGTTCTCCTTTTTTACCTAAATACTTGATTCTTATCTGTTCTAAAGTTGCTATATCTTTTGCATTCTCAAGTATCCCTTCAACATCCGATTTGATCTGTTCGATTTTTTCTCTCATCAGTGCTCTTCCTTTCCTAATTATACTAAAAATGCTCCGCCCTCATATACATAAAATGTATACGGGACGAAGCGCATAATTTAAACTCCGCGGTACCACCCGGCTTCCGATTTACATCGGCACTCATTTTTACGTATCACGGCGTCACCCGTCATTTCTTACACACGTATTTACGCTTGGGAAATGAAGCTCCGAAATGAAAATTCAATATTACCCTTACCGCAGAGGCTCACAGCTCAATAACCCCTACTCTCTTTTGGCGAAATAATATCTACTGGATTTCTTCATAGCCTTTATTAAATCAATTATAATAGTATCATATCTTATGATTTTTGTCAAGATATTTTTTTAATTATTGGTTTTTAATTTGATTTTTTCTTGTTTTGTGGTATATTTGTATCCTTTATTATGTAAATTGGTCTATGTTTTGTTTCCAAGTAAGCTTTCGATAAATATTGTCCAAGTACTCCTATACATAAAAGCTGTATTCCGCTTACAAGTAAATAAATACATATTGTAGATGCCCAACCATATGCACTTCCGTGCCAAATAAGCTCGCGTATAAACACAAATATAATTCCTATAATAGATATTATAGAAAGGATTATCCCAAAAAATGATGACAATGCAAGAGGAGCAGTTGAAAACCCCACAATTCCATCTATCGAATATTTAAAGAGTTTCCAAAAGGACCATTTGGTTTCCCCTGCCCTGCGTTCAATATTTTCATACTCGATCCACTTCGTATCAAATCCTACCCATGAGAAAATTCCTTTTGAAAATCTATTATATTCTTCCATAGATAAAATACTGTCAACCATGCGTCTTGTCATCATTCTATAATCTCTTGCACCATCTACTATTTCCGTATCAGATATACGATTAATAATCTTATAAAAGCATCTGGCAAAAAAAGAACGTATTTTAGCCTCACCTTTACGGTCCACTCTTCTCGTTGCTACACAATCATATCGACCTTTTTTTAATTCATTATACATTTCAGGCAAAAGCGTCGGCGGATCCTGTAGATCAACATCCATTATTACTACATAATCTCCCGATGCGTTTTCCAATCCCGCATACATACCGCTTTCTTTTCCAAAGTTTCTTGAAAAAGAAATATATTTAACTCTGTCATCTTTTATAGAAAGATCGTAAAGTACTTTATCAGTATTATCCTTTGAACCGTCATTTATAAAAATCAACTCAATTTCTAAATCGTTAATATTATTTACTACTTTGGATACCTCATTATAAAAAAACGGTATCGTTTCCTGTTCATTATAACAAGGTACGATTATTGATATTTTGTCCATATCCTTACCTACTATTTTCCAATAATTTTATCTATTCCATAATATTCTGCCATCCATGAATTAAGCCATTCACCAGATGATTTTGTTATATAACTGGTTCCGTTAAATGGGTCATATTTGCTATCAGTAGCTTTTACAATAGGGACTACTACTTCATTTTTGCCTTCTGCAACAGCCTGTTCAATTTTTTCTACTCCCTCTTTTACAACTTCATAGGTAGTATTTATATTCTTAAATTCGACATTATACGAAAATAGGAATACTATAAATGAAGCGGCAACAATTCCGATTTTAATATTATTATGCAGAGTCTTATTTTTAAGTTCAATATTGATCTCGGAATAAAACCATGCTGCAGCAATAATCATACATATAACCGCAGTGAACCACGCTCTTTCAGGATATGAGGCTGAAAGTATAAGCACCGCCATCATTGCATAAGCTCCAATTAGATATATAGCCGGAATCAATCTATCAGCTTTGTTTTCAGTTCTTATTTTTCCGCTTACCAAACTGATAAACATAAGTATTGCGATTATCAAAAGCAGAATATATGTTAATTTAGAACTTATATTTATAACATCCTTAATCCTGTCTAACATTCCGTCTAAATCTGTTTTAGAAGAAACTCTATAATTTCCAGGAGCGCTGACAAGAACAACTACTCCTACAATTTCAGACAATATTCCCACCCATGACCATCGTGGAATTTTTAATCCTTTAATTTTATAAAATACAATAAATAAAATGCACATAAGTACAAGTCCGCCGCCTGTATTTTCATTCATACATCCTGCAAACACTCCAAAAAACACCATGAGAATAAGATTTTTTATATTATCCTCAGGATAATTTTTTCCAAGAGCGTACATTCTATACGGCAGTAAATAAGAAAGTATAATTGCTGCGCACCATAAATAATTTGCTGAACCTGAAGCCCAAAGGACAGTCATTCCATATTGAGGAATAAAAAACCACATCAGTATATAAACAATACAAAGTAAAAACGGATTATTACGTTTGCCTACAATAGAATGTTTATAAATAAGAAAACCTAATAATACATATACACATGAATTAAATATTTTAAAAAACACTTTGCCAAACGGCAAAATCATTTGCAAAAGACCATGCGCCACAACTCTGCCGTTCCACATTTTCCAATGATTTATTTGTGATAAAATTATATCCCAAAGGCTGGATATCCTTCTGGTTCCTTCATGCGGTGTATATATTGTATCATAGAAAAAATGATATTTGAAATCATCTGAAGTATAATCAGTATGAAAATTTAAAATCATAACAAAAACAAAAAATATCGCTATGACAACTCCCATATAAACCTTATTTTTGTGTTTTTGCAGTATCTTTATATATTTTTCCATTTTTACTTTCATTGGCCCTTTCATAAAATATTACTGAGTTTATATGTAATAAAAGTACCCCAAAATAATTTTATTAATGGGGTACTTTTAAGCTTCAATATTCAGTAAATCAATTTATACCCATTCTCTTTTTTAGATTATTTACAAGATTTGGATTCAATATAAGTCCATCACGCTCCATGTCGTTAAGCACTGCCCATGCTTGCTTATACATATTTTGAGCCTTTTCTTTATTATTTAATTTATCATCGTAAAGAGAACCGCATACTGTAAGATTAGCTGCATATGACTCGGATGGCAGCACAATGTCAATTACATTAAGCTCTTTCAATGTTACGAGAGCTTTTTCTATCATGATGGCTCCTGTCTCAAAGTCATTCTGCTTTATCACACCATCAGCCTTCTGTAAACGCTCAATCTCACTTTTGGCTGCCTTCATAAGCTCGGGACTATACATCTGAGTTGCACTGCTATCTGAAGCTATAGTATACATTCTTCTTATTCTTCTTCTAAGAAGCATAAGGCCCTGTTCCTTCAATTTCTTGCCTTCAATAAGTTCGGACGCCTTTTTTATCTTTTCAAGCGCTGTTTTTGTATCACCTCGTTTACCCAGGCATACAGAATAATTCATATATGCTGAAGCAAGCTCGCCAAAAAGCTTTTCTTCGGTATAGCAATTATCAAGATTTTCGAGTATACTTATTGCCTTTTCATAATGCACTTTTGCTTCATCTAAACGGTTAAGTTCCGTATATGCTGATGCGATCCTTGCATTATCAGCAGCTATTACCAAACGTTTGCCCCACTCACTACTTTCTTCATATTTACTTCTTTTTTCAATTACTTCTTTATAATTCTTAAGAGCATTTTCCTGCTGGCCCGAAGAGAAGAAATAATTTGCCTGAAGAGTTATAATAGAGCATACAATATCCTCTACGCGTTCGTTGTCTCCGGCAACTTCCAGGAGGTTTCTACCCTTATCAGAAATAAGCTGAAGCATCTCTCCATTTTTCTGACGAAGGAATAATTGAGACATTTCATGTATCATATTAACATACTGCATAACATTATCTAAATTTTTCTGGGTATAAATTTGATACTCGAATAATGCTATACTGAAATTAACATAATTAATCATTCCCTGATTATCGCCCATTTTAGAAAGATTGAATGACTGCTGCTGACAAAACTTTAGCCATTTTTTTGCACATTCTCCACTCTTTTCATTTATACATATATTATGAGCCATCTGTGCAATAGATTGATATTTTTTCATAAAATCATTTGGGGCTTTAAAATCCTTTGCGTGTATTAATACGTCAAAGCATGACATTGCAGCACACAATGAATCAATTGCTTCGGGCATATTTCCTGAATTTGCCAGCGCTGCTCCCATAAGCATCCAGACATTTGATAAATCTATAACAATTTGAAGTCTTGGATACTTTTTCTGATATTTAGTAAATGCTTCTATAGCTTGTTTACCCCAAGCAGATGCTCCATCAAAATTCTTAGCGTTAAACTCTATACGCGCATACGCATTATAGGTAAGACCTATATCTCTTATACATTCATCTGTGACAAGCTCTATTTTCTTTTTATCCAACTCATCATTGAATCTATTTCCGACTTTTACATCATCTCGTATTCTTTTGAACATCTCAAGGCTTTCGTCATACATATCCCCGGATGTTTCAGGATCCTTTTGCTCTATTAGCATTGCATTTTTTGCAATCTGTACTGCTTCATTTCTGAGCTTTTCAGGATTATATTTTTCTCCTTGCTGAACTGAATCCCAAATTGGAGTATCGATTTTTTCTATTTTTACATCTGTATTTATTCCTTCAGGCTGAGGAATCTTAGGAACTTCTTCTTTCTCAGATTCTTCTTTTATCTCTGGTTTAGCGGGTTGCTTTTTTAAATCATCCGTAATAAGAACAATAATATCCTCAGCAATACGATGTGCAAGCTTTTCTGCGCTTTCCTTGGTCGGTATACCGTTTTCACAGCTTAAAGCATACTCATGAATATGTGCGCCCTCCGCTTCTTTAACTGCGGCCTTTAATTTCTTTACTTTTCCGCCTTCTCCAAATCCGGCGATATATATCTTTCTCATTGTGCCGTTAAGCTCTTTTTTATTTAGCGGTTCACGCATATAAAAAAGTGTCTTATCTAAATTTGCCATTGCAGCGTATGTTAACTCAATGTCAAACACACTCTTACCTTTAACATTGTCGTCGGATGAGATCCCGCTTTTTTCAAGTAATCCGTCAGTAACCTCATTTGACGGAATATCTCCATATTTATCCCCCATAAGAACAACAAAATACGTTCCGTCTTTTTTCATTTCACGGAAACAACTCTTTAATTCTCTTCTGCATGCCTCATCATCAGAATCATAATTCAATCCGCATATGACTGCTTCTTCACCGTATTCTGATAAAAAGCTGTTTATTTTAGGTAAAGCTTGTTCGCATATTGCCTCATATTCGGCTTTCATATCATTTACAGTTCCTGTTAAATAAATAGTTTTCATTACTTTCTCCTTAACTAATAAATTGCGCTATACAATATTATAACTCAATTTATATTATATGTCAATATTTTTTACAATATATACTTGATTTTTGTATATTATTTAAATATATTATGCCAATTCAAGTGTAAATGTAAACTTAGTAAATTTAGCATCAGATCCTTCTTTTGCATCAACACTTTCAACCCATATACTTTGCTTATGCAAAACAAGTATATTTTTTACAAAAGATAATCCAAGTCCTGCTCCGCTTTTTTCTTTGCTTCTTGATTTATCTGTTTTATAAAATCTGTTAAATATATTTGCCATATCCGCCCCTTCAATTCCGTCTCCGAAATTACCGACGCATATATGAGCCTTACCGTCTGCTATCCACGTACGTACACTCATTGTTGTATTTGGATAACTAAATTTTACAGCATTGTCAAGCAGATTAATAACAACTCTTTTTATTGAGTCCTTATCGGCAAGCACGTTGATTTTTTCAGGTTTACAATCGAAATTTAAATCAAGATTTCTTTCTTCAATTTTATTAGTCATTCCTATAATACAGATTCTTATAAGCTCATTTATGTCAAACTTCTCTATAGTAAGCTGATATTCGCTCGAAGACATTTTCGTCATCTCAAGCATATCATTAACAAGCTTTGTAAGTCTTTGAGATTCTTCAAGTACTATCTTAAGATAGTACTCTTCCTCATCCTTAGGAATAGCTCCGTTAAGTATACTCTGTACAAATCCAGAGATGCTTGTCATAGGTGTTCTAAGCTCATGGGAAACGTCTGATACAAATCTGGAACGCTGATCCTCAAGTTCTTCAAGGCTATGAGCCATGAAGTTAAAACTTGATGCAAGCTGTCCTATTTCATCTCTGCTGTTAACTTCAACACGTTTTGTAAAATTTCCTGCCGCCATATCTCTTACAGCTTTATTTATATCTTGTATAGGCTTAGACAGTCTCTTGGACTGCATATATCCTAATACGCAGGCGACGGCCAGAGAAATAAGCAGAACAATTACAAACCACTTTGCCATTTCAAAAAATGTTTCGCGCATTTTAGGAAGCATGGAATTGAAAAACATTACGCCCACTATATTCCCGTTATAACTGATCGGCAACGCAATTGTGAGTACTTTTTGTTTATCGTATTGACCGTTAAAATCCCCAAGCTCGCGTACCATTTTACCGTTCAAAGCGGTATCAAGCATATCATTAGGCACATTTGTGACCTTATTAGAAGTATTTTCCGTAATTTCGCCAACAGAATTTACAACTATTATATCTGCATGAACAAGGTTTCCTAAATTAGACAGCTGATATCTATAAGCATTTCTTGCCCTTATATCATTTTCTTCTATTTGAAAGACCCCCGTCATTTGTTCAATTGTGCTTGCCAGCTGCATTATATTATCGACCTGAGTATTTTCTGTATAATTATATAAAAAAGAAGTAAAAGTTGCCCCTACAATAGAAAGAGCGACAAGCGCTATTACGGCATAAGTGCAGAATAATCTCGAGAAAATACTTTTAAAAAACATACGCCGTATCCTCCTAAGTTGTTATCTTACTTCAAATCTATACCCAACACTCCACACTGTATCTATTTTCCAATTAGCCTCAACATTTTTTAATTTTTCTCTTAAACGCTTAATATGAACATCAACAGTTCTGGTATCACCCGGATAGTCGAATCCCCATACTTCTTCAAGAAGTTGTTCACGCGTAAATACTCTATTTGGATGCGATGCAAGGAAATAAAGCAGCTCAAGCTCTTTTGCCGGAAGATTTATATATTCACCATCAAGTTTAAGCTCATAATTTGATAAATTTATAGTCAATTTAGGGAATACCACTTCTTTTTCTGCCTCGTTGTCCTTAGCTTCAGAACGTCTTAATACGGCCTTTACTCTCGCAACTAACTCTTTTATGTCAAAAGGTTTTGTTATATAATCATCAGCCCCAAGTTCAAGACCAAGAACCTTATCAAAGGTTTCACCCTTTGCTGTAAGCATTATAATAGGTATATTACTTATACGTCTTATTTCACGGCAAACTTGCAACCCGTCCATTTTAGGCATCATAACATCAAGTATAACTATTGACGGAGCCTCCGAGCGAAAAAGTTCAAGAGCCTTTTCACCATCATATGCCGTACAGGTTTCAAAGCCTTCATTTTTAAGATTTAAACGAATTAATTCAACAATATGCGTATCATCATCAACTATCAAAACTTTATTTGGAGTCATAACTATCACCCTTCCTACATTTTATTACGTAACATTATATCACATTTGATTTACTCTTGCAAGTATTTTTTGACAATTATCCTTGTGTTTATAGGTCATATATTATTTTTTACTTCAACTGCTACATCTTCTAAAGTTATATCGTTTTTACGTGCTATCTCAGCTGCATCCTCATATTCAATTTTACTGCGGTTTACTCCATATCCCCAAGCTTCTTTGATTCTAATATCCCCATATGAAGTGTTTATGGTTTTTATTCTCCTATCAAGAATATATCTTTCACAGACATATTCTCTTATTCCAAGCGTTGTGGTATACTTAAAAATCATCTCTGCCATATAACGGCGTTTATCCATCGTACATATACATGTAAGAAGAATACCGGGCCTGCTTTTTTTCATATGTATCGGAGTCATAAAAACGTCCAAAGCACCGTTCACCAAAAGAATTTCCTGTGCAAAAGCTTGCGCCTCGGGCGTCATATCATCTATATCGCATGAAAGTTCCACTACTGTATTATCTTTGTCATCGGTTTCTCCAATCATAGCTCTTACGCAATTTGCTGTTTCAAAATCCTTGTTTCCCATTCCGTATCCCGTTTTTTCTGTACGCATCACCGGCATACGTGTAAATTCCTTCACAAAATATTTTAGCAGCGCTGCTCCTGTGGGTGTACACAATTCTCCTTCTGTTTGACCGCTATAGCATGGAATATTTCTTAATATATATTCAGTTGCCGGAGCCGGAACCGGAAGTATCCCATGAGCACATTTTACTTGTCCGAATCCGATGCATACCGGCGAAGCAATAATTTTTTCGGGAGCTAAGTCATATATAAGTAAACATACGCCTATAACATCCGCTACTGCATCCATTGTACCTACTTCATGAAAATGTATTTGACCTACCGGACGTCCATGCGCATGACTTTCTGCTTCTGCTATAAGAGCGTATACCGATTCAGCATCTTCTTTTACTTGTTGAGGAACATTTAATTTATCTATAATTTTATGTATATCCTTCATCCCATGATGTTCATGATGGTGGTGATGTTCGTGAACGTGAGTTTCATTGCTATGATGATGTTCATGATGATGTTCATGATGATGCACACCCTCTTCATGACCATTCACAGCTACTCTTATTTTCGTTCCGGTTATTCCGCATTTTGATGACGGTTCAGAGCTAATTACTATTCCCGGAAGATTGAGATTATTCATCTTTTCTATAAACCCATTATTATTAGGATGAAGTTCTAACAAAGCAGCCATCAGCATATCGCCAGCAGCTCCCATATTACATTCCAAATATAATGTTCGCATTGTATATTGACTCCTTTTGCATTAAATTTTAACGTGTTTCCATATCAACCATAACGATATCAAAATACGGTTTTAGCTCAGACAATATTTTCTCCCTATTCTCTATAAGCTTTGAAATTTGAGATTCTTTAACCTGAATACGCGCAGCTTTATCATAGATGCGCACTCTGAAATCCCTGAATCCCATTAACGACAGCTTCTCTTCAGCCCTTTCCACTTTTTTTAAAGAATCCTTTGTTATAGCAACGTCTACTGGGATCCTTGTTGCAAGACAGGCATAAGATGGTTTGTCCCAAGTAAACAATCCGGCTTCCTTTGATAATTTTCGTATCTGTTTTTTTGTAAGACCGCATTCTCTCAAAGGAGATCTTACGCACAATTCATTTATTGCCTTCATTCCCGGACGATCTTCTATACTGTCAGAAGCATTTGTACCGTCTATAATTAGTTCTATTCCATCAGCATGAGCATTTTGCTTTAAAGCCGAAAACAGTCTTTTTTTACAATAATAGCATCTATCCTTTGGATTTGAACTGATTATATTGTCCGATAAAATATCTAATTCAATAACTTTAAGTTTTATATCCAAATAACTGCATAATTTTAATGCGTCATTAAGCTCGAATTCAGGCTGAAACTGCGTCTTTATATAGTATGGCTGTACATATGCCCCATATTTTTTAGAAGCATATAACAAGTATGCTGAATCCACGCCTCCTGAAAAGCCAAGAGCCGCTCTTTTGTTTTCAGCAAAAAATTCTTTTAAATTCATTTAATAATAATTTGAATATATTCATATATAAAAAATATGAATATATTATCTCCATTTCGTAATATTGGTTTTATATACAAATTAATTATATCACATATTATAGCTGATTGCAAGGCATTTGATATTGTTTGATGAAAAATGATTAAGAAGCTTATTCTTACTTAATATTTTTTACATTTATCATAATATTATGTCCTTGCATTTATTTTTACGCATATACAAAAAGAAAGAGAGATTTCAAGAAAACTTAATTTTCATGAAACTTCTCTTTCTTTATTGAAAGATCCGAATTTATATTATAAATCCGCACTCCTTAATTTTAATATGGCTTTATTCATGCAGTATATGTAAAATTATTCTGATAAAATAGCATCTATTGCAGCAAGCTCATCTGCTGTAAAATCCAAATTTTGCAATGCCGCTACATTTTCCTTAATCTGTGATGATTTTGATGCTCCAAGAAGAACACTTGTAAGCTTGCCTCCTCTCAAGTTCCATGCACATGCCATCTGAGCAAGTGACTGTCCACGGTTCTGAGCAATATCATTAAGCTTTACAACCTTTGCTATAATATCCGGCTTGATCCTGTCGGGAGTAAGGAACTGTGATTTCGTTGCACGTGAACCCTCTGGGATGCCATGAATATACTTATTGGTCAGTAATCCTTGTGCCAACGGACAGAAGGAGATTGAGCCTATACCCTCATAATCAAGAACATCTTGTAAACCATTTTCTATCCACCGTTCAAACATATTGTATCTTGGCTGATGAATCAGAAGTGGTGTGCCAAGCGACTTCATTATGGATGCCATCTTTTTTGTCTGCGCTGCATTATAGTTAGATACGCCGACATACAAAGCTTTGCCGCTTCTTACAATTTGGTCAAGAGCTGCAGCTGTCTCCTCAAGCGGAGTTTCTGTATCAGGACGGTGATGATAGAATATATCAACATACTCAAGCCCCATACGTTTCAAGCTCTGGTCAAGACTTGCAATAAGATACTTTCTTGAACCATGATCACCATAAGGTCCCGGCCACATTCCATAGCCTGCTTTTGTTGAAACAATAATTTCATCACGGTATGCAGAAAGCTCGTTTTTCATAATTTTACCGAAATTCTCTTCTGCGCTTCCCGGATAAGGACCATAGTTATTGGCAAGATCAAAGTGTGTAATACCAAGGTCAAATGATGTTGTAATCATATCAACCATATTATCATAATTGTCACCGCTGCCAAAATTGTGCCAAAGTCCAAGTGAAAATGCCGGAAGCATAAGACCGCTTCGTCCGCATCTGTTGTACTTCATATTTTCATATCTTTTTTGATCTGCAATATACATTGTTCAGTCTCCTTATATTATATAATTTGTATATTTTTTTACTTTTCAAACAGAATTCGATATATATTATCGCATTTACATTAATTAAAACTGACTCCTATTAAACTTAGGAGTCAGCTTTTAATTAAAAACGCTTTATCTTTTTTGTTGTACTCTTATCAAATTCAGTATCTCTAACCTTCAATGATGAGATACGTTTATACAACGGCATGTCCTTGTTAAAATCATCAATTATATCCTGAAGCGCTTTATTGATATCTTCTATTCCATGTTTTTCCGCATAATCGGTATCCGGGAATATTTCGGCCTCAATATTCTGTCCGTTTTCCCGCACAAGAATTTCTTTAACAATGTCATTTTTGCCCAGTGCATTTTCAAGTTCTTCAGGTGAAATATTTTCACCATTGGAAAGGATAATAAGATTTTTCTTTCTTCCTGTGATATAAAGGAATCCATCTTCATCTATTTTTCCTAAATCACCGGTATGAAGCCATCCGTCCTTATCAAGAGCCTCTGCTGTTTCTTCGGGCATTTTATAATATCCCATCATAACGCTCGAGCCTCTTACACAAATCTCCTCATTATCAAACTTAATCTCGCAATTCGACAGCGGTTTTCCTATAGAACCTGTCTTTGCTGCAATTTGATTGTTGTTGCTTATAACCGGTGAACATTCAGTCATTCCGTAGCCTTGAAGTATACTGATTCCGTACTCTTCAAAGAAGTCTACCAAATCAGGATTTAAATATGCTCCTCCGCTGAATATTATTTTCAAATTTCCGCCAAATGCAGCCTGAGCAACCATTGGCTTTGGAATATTTGGATCGGCGTCTCTCAGCTGCTGATAAATGGTTTCAATAATCAAAGGCACAAGAAGTGTAACTTCCGGCTTAAACTTCTTAAAATTACGTGCAAAATGCAGCATTGAATCATTAATACATATACATGAGCCTAAAGACAAACTCTTCAGAATCCCAGACGTAAGACAATATGAGTGATGTATAGGTAAAACAGACATAGATACAGTTCCGGGTTCTATTATTACAACACACGCTTCTACATTTGACGCAAGGTTTCTATGGCTGAGCATAACCCCTTTGCTTTTACCTGTTGTGCCTGAAGTATACATCAGCGTACAAAGCTTATCAGGATCTATTTCGGTATTATAAGTTCCTCGGCATTCTTCCAAAAGCTTAGGCAGAGAATAACCTCCATCGACAGCTACATTGTCCTGCATTGCAATCAGATGAGTAATCTCGGGACATTTCTCCTTTATATTCGCAACCATGGCTGCCTGAGTCTTATCATAGATCAAAGCAGAAACGTCAGCACGGTTCAAAAGCTCATACAACTCTGCCGGCGGAAGTGACGCATCCAATGGCACTGCAACACTGCCGCTGTTTACTGTTCCCAAATAGCTTATAATCCATTCATAGCTGCTCATTCCCACAAGCGCAATATGCTTTCCTATTAAGTTGAACTTATCGAGGATACAGCTTACTGTCTCACTGTCTTCTTTCAACTGGGAATATGTCTTTTCTTTGATATCTTTACCTTCAATATATTTGAAAGCAATCATGTCCGCATAATCGGTAGTACACTGTTCAATAATGTCCTTTATCGTATTAATAGCCATTTTTTCCCTCCTGATGGATTGCTTATTCATTCATAAGCTTCTCAATATACTTTACAGCCTCTCCCACTGTTCTGAGAGTACGAACCTCTGTTTCATCTACCACTATATCATATTCTTCTTCAAGATATCCAAGAAGTGACATAAACTGGAATGAGTTCATTCCCAAATCTTCTATAAATCTTGTCTCTTCCGTTATGTCTTCTATAGGCGTATCAACGTACTCCACCAACTTTTCTTTAAGATCCTCAAACATTTTAATTCCTCCTTATATTTTATATCATTTTAATTATATCTCCAACTGTAAGCTCAGGATGCTCTACCCCCATAAATATTATTCTCATAAGATAATAATATACCTTTTCAACATCGTCACGGGAAAGCTCTGCTTTTTGATATTTAAAGAAAAATTCCAATCCTGCATCCGAAGAGTGCATAACTGTAAGATATAGCTTCTGTACAGCAGTTCCGTTACTTAACCACATTGATTTATTTGGAATTCCTTTTAGATTTGGATTTTGCAAACGTACCGGCAGCGGCTGGTATGTCAAAAGAATACCCTCATACGTCGAATGCGGCGGCTGATGAAATTTTTCCGCAAATTTCTTTGCAAGCAAAGCCTGGTCATAATTAGAATGACGATAAACCTGATTTTGCAAATCTTGAATAATATATATGCCATCCAAAAACTCGGTATCCATATCTATAATGGTGCGGCATGGGAACCATTGGGTACGGCTTCCCCCGCTGTAGCATTCAAGCTTTGTAGAACGCCTTGATACAAAATTGCGTATACTTATATCAGTCTGCCCATCATTTACCTTAGACAAATATGTTCTTAATCCCATAAGAAGAAGATTGGTCATGGATACATTATTATTTAGGCAATAATTCAAAAGTCTAATTGAAGGATCAGGCTCAAGATGAAATACCGCAAAGCCAACACGCGTATCTTTTATCTCTCTGTCCACTGCCCTCAAATTTGGATTATTGTGCTTTTTACGGCATTCTTCCAGCTTCCATGTTCCTGTAACATCTGAATACAGAGGCTCTCCCATTTCAAGAATCTCATCCCAAAAAGCGCTGTCTCGTTCAACAAGACGCTCTGTATTCTGTCTTTTTAAATCTTTTTCAAGCGCATCAACATATGATGGTAACGGCGCTGGATATGGTGACTTAAAATGATAATGGCAATAAAGTTCCATAATATCATTTATCATTACGATAACAGCGCTTGAATCAACAAGACGATGATCTATCGACAGATATAATCCCTGATATCCATCCGGCATTTTAACCATTTTTACTTCTGCCATTGGTGCATCAGGCTCTGAAAAAGGTTTAAAAGACCATTTATTTAGTATTTCCTCAATTTCTTCGCTGTTCTTTTCGCTTAAGTCTACAAATTCAATGTCCCTATTGTCACGCGGCGCTATATATTGCATAACATCCCCGTTTTCATCAGGAGCAGTAAAACGAATTCTTAAACATTCATATCTTTTGAATTCCTCTTGAACACACTTTTTCAACAAATCAAAATCAATTTCAAACTTTAGAGTTGAACATACACAGATATTGATCACCTGCGATGTGCCAAACTCCTTTGCCAGTTCATGCTGAGTAGCTTGTGCTGCCGCAAGAGGATAATATTTAATACCCAACTCAATCCCTCCTTTTAATATAGCAATATTGATTTAAGGTCAGATAAAGCGCAAATAAATGATCTTTAACATATGTTAGCATTATGTCACTTCTTATTGAAAAAATACCATTTTGTCTTTATCCATAATTATTATACCATATTTTTTTAAATTTGTATATACTTTTTTTATACATTAATACTTTTTTATGAAATAATTTCTTCTTTAAAAAAATTGTACATATAATTTTATAAAAAAATAAAAAAAATGAAAAAAAGCCCTTGCAGAATGTGTTAAAATCTGATAAAATATATGTAATAGCTTAGAAAAGATTGTCATTACTATGAAAACATTTTATCTTATAACTACAAAGACAAAAACTATATCTGATATATCAATTATCAGAAAGCACCTCTTTGGTAGTTTGATCTTTTAATTAATTATACAACTAACGCTATATGCAGTTAGTTCAGCCGAGGGACAATTCCCAATATTCAAATCAGAGAAAGGACGAACTTGATTATATGGAACAACGTACTATTCTTATTGTAGAAGATGAACAGCGAATAAACGATATTCTTGTAATTACTTTTAAGAAGGAAGGCTACAAAGTTCTCAGTGCATTGGATGGAATAAGCGGTCTTGAAATGGCATTAAATGATAATCCGGATATTATACTTCTTGATGTAATGCTTCCGGGTATGGACGGCTTTGACGTACTGAGAAAAATACGTGAAAAATCACAGGTTCCCGTACTTATGCTTACAGCTCGGGAAGATGAAGTAGATAAGGTTTTGGGTCTCGAGCTTGGTGCGGACGATTATATTACTAAACCGTATTCTAACAGAGAACTTACCGCCAGAGTAAAGGCGAACCTTCGCAGAAGTGATATTCCGGCAAAGGTTCAAGCAGAAGATAAAAATATTATTGTTTCCGGTGATCTTGTTATAAATCTTGAAAGGTATGAGGTATGCAAGAACGGACGTATTATTGATATCACTGTACGTGAATTTGATTTGCTCAAATTTCTTGCAATGCAGCCGGATAAAATTTTCTCTCGCGAGAGCTTGTTAGAAAATGTATGGGGGTATGAGTATTACGGAGATGTTCGAACTGTTGATGTTACAGTAAGACGTCTGAGAGAAAAAATAGAAGACGATCCAAGTATGCCTAAATATATAATAACAAAAAGAGGACTTGGATATTATTTTAATAAATAGATAATATAAAATAAAGTATACGCCTGCCGGAATATTCGGCAGGTGTTGTTTGGGTATGGAGATCAATTATGTTTAAAAGTATAAGATGGAAAATAACAGCTCTTTTTATAATATTTATTATAGCTGCTGAGCTCGTATTGGGTACAGCGGGAATAATTGCGACCATAGAGTATTATCATCATAGCTTTTCATCTGCAATGAACAGCGTTTTTACAGATGACCTTATTACGGAACTTAATACATTAGCAGGCACCGGAAATATCACAATTCAAAAGACAGATGAAAACGGTGCAATGGTTAGTGAAGAAATAAAAAGTTCTGATAGTATACGAGATACAATAAACAGCTATCTAAGCGCTCTTTCTATAGGCGGTTCAAGATTTTACGCAATTCTTGACGGTCGCAGCGGCAGTGTTTTATCAGCTTCTTCAAATGCCGGGAATATTACCTCCACTTCTTCTATATTACGCGCTTTTAACGGAGAAAAAGCAATGGAGATAGGTCTTACCTCCGGATATATGGACTTTGCCCTGCCCCTTGTCAGTGAAAATAATACAGAATATATAGTATACATATATGATGATTGTTCTGCTCAAAAATACGTTACTGATTCTATGTTCAAAATTCTTATATATACTGTTCTTGCATCGGCAGTTCTTGCATTATTTGGCGGGCTTACGCTGTCAAGGTCAATTACCGGACCGATAAAACAGCTGACTCAAAAAGCCAAAAAGCTTGCTGACGGAGATATAAATGCTTTAGAAGAATCTCCTTCCGATGATGAAATAGGAAGACTGACCAACTCTCTCGTTTATCTTGCCCACTCGCGCAAGGAAAGCAACGAAAAAGCTCGCGGAGAACAAATAAAGGTAGAAACAATATTACAGAATATGAATGATGGTATACTTGCTTTTGATCTAAAAGGCAGGCTTATACATATTAATCCGGAAGCTCAAAGACTCCTTAATAGAAATTACCTTGACGATATCCAGTTCGATAGATTTTTTAAAGAGATAAATGCAGGAATCACTTTAGGAGATCTAATATATATGAAACCACATGGAAGTGTCGAGAAAGAAATAAAATTCGGCAAACAATATCTGCAACTGAATTTTGCAACTTTTAATACTGAGAATAAAGTGGGCGGAATTATTGTTATTATACACGATGTAACAAAACAGGAGAAACTTGAGCAATCAAGACGCGATTTTGTCGCTGATGTATCTCATGAGCTGAGAACACCGCTTACAACAATAAAATCATATTCGGAAACATTATCTGATATGCCCGAGGCAGATAGAGAACTTCAAGTACGTTTCCTCGATGTAATCGCCTCAGAAGCAGATAGAATGGCAAGAATTATAAGCGATTTGCTTACATTATCGGAACTCGATGAAAATCAAGTTCATTACAAGGTTCCTGAAGCTATTGATGTACGAAATGTAATTGAATCTATAGTAGAGAGAATGGGAATGACCGCTAAAAAGCGAGAACAAACTCTGATATATCATCCTTTAAATGAAGTTCCTATTATTATGGGCGACAGAGACGGATTTGAAAGAATAATCATGAATATTGTTTCAAATGCGTTAAAATATACTCCTTCCGGCGGCAAAATTGAAGTATATACTTCAAAGGTATACAAAGATATATGTATAAAAGTTGTCGATAACGGAATAGGAATCCCAAAGGAAAAGCTTCCTAATATTTTTGACAGATTTTATAGAGTAGATAAGGCTCGTTCACGTGATACCGGAGGTACAGGTCTCGGACTTGCCATAGCAAAGCAAACTCTCGAAACCGCATTTAACGGAAAAATCAAAATAGCAAGTGAACTAAATAAGGGAACAGAGGTAACTATAACTATTCCGGTTCAGGAATAGCGACGGAGGCAGAGCTTATGAAATATTATATTTTAAAAATAGTTCTGGCATTTATGGTAATAGCAACTGCATTAAATTTATGTATAAAATTTGCTTATCCATCAAATAATTATAACTATGCCGAAGACGCTATATCTCTGGCATCATTTCTTGAGAAAAATAATATTTCCATTGATCCGAATATTATAGATATGACTAGTAAAAAAGTGTATGAATGTACGATGACAAATGTATTTTCCAATAAGGATGTTACTGCTAACACATTTTTAGGAGCTATTGCTGAAAAAAGAAACGATAGCTATTATATCGGAAACAGTACAGTATACTTTACTGATAGTAAGCTCAATTATTTTCCGGAAACTCCTGTATTTTCATACGATCTCGAAGATATAACTCAGGATAATGCAGGAAAAAAAGTCAAGAGCTTATGCAAACAGTTTAATATCAACACTTCTGATTGTAACTTTGGAATTTCTTCCGGAAGCGATAGAATTACAGTGTCAGTCATGCCTATGATAAATAAGTGTCCTGTATTTAATGATGCTTTGATTTTTGAAATGAGTCCTGCCGGACTTCATTCCGTCAGCGGTATATGGTATACAGCTGGCAATATTCACTCACAACGATATGCTCTAAGTATATCCGATGCTCTTATTGCATTTATGAATAACTATGCCGATAAAAATACAAATACAATAATTACCGATATACAGCTTGGCTATAATCTTATAGATACGGTAAACTCATCAAGTGAAATTAAGCCTGTATGGCGTATTACTGTAGAGAATAATGCTATATATTATATAGACGCATAAATCATCAATGCCGCACATATCTATGCGCGGCATTTAAATGTCAGTTGAGGTAAAAAATGATTTTAATAATTGCCGAGAAGCCTTCTCTTGGAAGGGATATCGCGAATGCTATCCCCGGACAGGCTTCGGAAATAAATAAACAATATATTCAAAAAGGAAATTATATTATTACATGGGTTTTTGGGCACATGCTTTCCTTAAAAGAGCCTGAAGACTATGATATTGCTTACAAGAAATGGTCTATTGATATGCTTCCTATATTTTTTGATAATTGGGAGTTGAAAATAGGAGAAGATTCCGGAAACGGATATGAAACCAAAAGGCAGCGTGTTGAGCTAATTGGTAATTTGCTTGAGCATTCTGACGGTGTTATCCATGCAGGAGATCCAGATGAAGAAGGTCAGCTGCTTATTGACGAACTTTTGCGATGGTTTAATTATCAAAAACCTGTAAAACGGCTCAATACCGGAGATATGACTAAGAATGGTATTATAAAGGCATTAAAAAACATGAAAGACAATTCTTTGTTTGCTAACGAAGGATGGTCCGCATATGCAAGAAGTGTAGCAGATTTAATGATAGGCGTAAATATGAGTCGATTTTTTACCTGCAATAATTCCGGGGTACTACTCGCAGTAGGCCGCGTTCAAACTCCAACTCTTGGATTGGTTTTCCATCGTGATATGCAGATCGAAGGACATATAAAAACAAAGTATTATGATATTTATACGGATATAGATATCGAAACTCCGAACGGTATAAAAAGAGTAAGAGCAAAGCTCACAAGTAAAAGCACTAAAAATAAGGCAGAAAAACGCATTTTGGATAAATCGGAAGCTGAAAAAATAGCAGCTGAACTAATTAATACAAAATTTAATAATATAGAAATAGAGCTGAAAACAGTTCATGAGCCACCTCCCCTACCCTTTAACCTCGTAAAGCTCCAAAGTTATTGCAGCAGTCACTTTGGGTATACACCTTCAGAGGTTATGAATATTACTCAAACCTTACGTGAAAACCATAAGGCTATCACTTATAACCGTTCAGATTGTCAGTATCTTTCCGAAGAACATTATAAAGAAGCGCCTAAAACACTTGAACAAGTAATTAAAAATATAAACTACAAGCCGGCAGAGATTGATCCGTCAATACACTCAAAATGTTTTAATGATAAAAATATAACTGCCCACTTTGCTATTATTCCTACAAATAATCAAGTAGCGCTTAATAAGCTTACAGAACGAGAAAAAAATGTTTATCTTGCTGTATGTAAATATTACATGGCTCAGTTTTTACCAAATGCAATAAAGAAAAAGACTAAGTTAAATATAGATTTAAGCCAGGATTATAAGCTTACAGCCCATTCAACTAAAATTATAAAAAAAGGCTATCTTGCAATTTTTAAGGATATAAAGCCAGATGAAACTACTATACTAAGCACAATTGCTCCGGGAATATATTCTGGCATCTTAACAGCTTCGGATATTGAAGAAAAAGAAACTAAACCTCCGGCTCGTTATACAAAGGCGTCTCTTAATGAAGATATGACACGGATCGCCAAATATGTTTCTGATCCCGAAATAAAAAAACTTTTACTTGCAAAGGATAAGGATAAAAAAGGTGAAAATGGATCTATCGGCACATCGGCAACACGCAGCGCTATAATAGACAGTCTTATAGAAAAGCATTATCTGCGTGAGGAAGGTAAAAAGCTTATATCTACTGAGCTTGGCAGAGAGCTTTACCGAATTCTTCCCGACGAAATTAAGAAGGCCGATATGACTGCAAAATGGTGGGCAATCCAGGAGGACATACGTTCCGGAGAAAAAACATATAAGTCTCTTACAGATACTGTACTTAACACTATAAAAGAAATTATTCAGGGGACATATCCGCAAATTGATCAAGCAATTCTATCACAAAGAAAAAGCTTTCAAATTAATAATATTATAGGAAAATGCCCATTTTGCGGAGGAAATATTATAGAAAGTAAAAAAGCTTTTGGGTGCAGTAATTGGAAAGAACCGATAAGCTGCAAATTTACTCTTTGGAAACGAGGAAGAGGAGTTTTTTCAAAAGCAAATATAACCGCAGCAAGAGCTAAAAAACTATTAGCAGGAAAAACCATCAGAATAAAAAATCTTATAAGCAATAATGGTACAACATTTACGGCAGATATTGTACTTCAAGTTGATAAGGATGCTCAATATCCTGTACAGCTTGCCTTTGCACAACCATTGAAGAAATCTAAAAATATCGGCGATGACCAGACAAAAACGGACAATCCTTCTTAATGGAAGGATTATCCGTTTTTCCTATATTCTTTATTATCATAAAAACAATATTAGGCTCGCGGCAATTACTGCCATACCAATCAAAAAACCAACTATAGTTGTTTTTCCTTTATCATACTCTCTTGCCATGGGCAATAATTCTTCTATTGATATAAATACCATTATTCCTGCAATTAAAGCAAATAAGATTCCAAATATTGTATCATTAAAAAAAGGTCTTAATATAAGATAACCTATTATTGCTCCAAGCGGTTCTGTTATTCCCGAAAAAAATGATATTAAAAATGCTTTTCCGCGTTTTCCGGTCGAATAATATATTGGTACTGATGTGGCAATTCCCTCCGGAATATTGTGTATTGCTATGGCAACTGCAATAGCCACTCCCAAGCTTGCATCATTTAATGCAGATGTAAAGGTCGCAAGACCTTCAGGAAAATTATGTATAGCTATTGCCAAGGCTGTAAGTATCCCCATTCTATTAAGGGCCGCACTTTTATTGTCCTTTAAATTACCTATATCACCTTCTGAAGACGGCACAAGATAGTCTATAAGACCAATGATAACCATTCCGCAAAAAAATGCGGCTACTGTATACCAATTTCCTAATATTTCTCCATGACTGCCGCAAAGATAGTCTCTTGCCTTCACAAACATTTCTATCATAGAAACATAGATCATTACGCCCGCTGAAAATCCAAGAGAACAGGCTAAAAACCTCGTATTGGTACGTTTCGTAAAAAGAGCCATAATTGAACCGATACCCGTAGCTGCACCGGCGGCAAGCGTCAGCGCCAATGCGTAAATAACATTTGTGTCCATTTTACCCTCTCCTTATAAATATTCTTAAGCACTATAAGAACTTGCTATAACATATTACGCTGACAATATTTATAATGTTACAAAAAAAACAAGCGATGTTAAAATACAACACCGCTTGTTGATTAAAAATCCATTCTAAGTACAAATTATTCTAACCCAAAACTTATGGCAATAGCTCTATCTACCTTACTCATAAGGGCATCATCTATCATACCGGTTCTTTCTCTAAGCCTTCGTTTATCAATAGTTCTTATCTGTTCAAGCAATATAACCGAATCCTTATTCAATCCGTATTCCATAGCGTTCAATTCAATATGTGTCGGCATTTTTGCTTTATTGATTTTACTTGTTATAGCCGCTGCAATAACAGTTGGACTATATTTATTCCCTATGTCATTTTGAACTATTAAAACAGGGCGTATACCGCCCTGCTCACTCCCTACAACAGGGCTGAGATCGGCGTAATAAATCTCTCCTCTTTTCACAATCACTTTCATTCACACTCCGTCAGATTCTGTTCTGCTGCCTCTAATGCCTGATTGTCTGCATAAATCCCCTCTTCTGCAAGTTTAGAATTTATTTCGGACATTTCAGCATAACCTCTTTTAAGAGCCTCTTCAAGCTCAATATTTATGTGTGACAAAGCAATCCCTCCTGAAATCAGAGCAGGTAATTAAGAACTTTTACTTCCTTACCATGCTTGGTATAAATTCTCGGTATCCTTTTTCCTATTACACAGGCTACCTCATAATTAATTGTATCAAGCCATTTTGCTACATCATCGATCGTTATGCCTGAATCCGAGAATATGATTACTTCGTCGCCTCTTTCTATATTATTAACATTTGTGACGTCAATCATACACTGATCCATACAAATTCTTCCGATGATCGGTACAAGCTGACCATGAACCATCATTTTCCCTTTTTTTGAAAGCTTTCTGAGATAACCATCTGCATAACCTATTGGCACCGTTGCGATTTTGGTCGGCCCCTTGGTTATGTACTCCTTACCGTAGCTTACGCCGCGTCCGGCCTCGACTTCCTTTACAAAAGTTATCCTTGACTTCAGTGTCATTGCAGGCTTTAGATCTAACCTTGATCTATCTACTTCATCAGAAGGATACATTCCATAAAGGATAACTCCCGGTCTAACCATGTCAAGATGCATTTCCGGGTACATCATAATTCCTGCACTGTTACATATATGCTTTATAGGAATGATTATATTCTTTGTTTCAAGCTTGTTTACAACATCCATAAAGCGTTTAAACTGCAGCAATGTATAACTTCTATCATTCTCATCCGATGTTGCAAAATGCGAGAATATCCCTTCAATTTCAATATAAGGAAGCTTTGCTATTTTTGCTATCTCATCAACAATAGCGCTATTATCCTCCGTTGCCACAAAGCCTATTCTTGACATTCCGGTATCTATTTTTATATGAATTTTTGTAACTATTTCTTTTTTTTCGGCTATATATGAAATCGCCTTTGCCTGATCATAAGTAAATACATTCGGAGTTATATTAAAATTTATATAATCCTCTATATCTTCTTCCATTAATGCACCTAAAACTAAAATCGGTACATCTACTCCTCTGCTCCTGAGCTGCTTTCCCTCCTGTAAAACTGCTACTGCAAGTCTGTCAGCACCGTTATCAAGCAAAGTACGTGTAACCTCAAGAAATCCATGACCATATGCATCTGCTTTTACTACCGCCATAATCTGCGCCGATGGATTTGTTATTTTTCTTATTTCTTTCATGTTGTGGGCTATGGCATCAAGATCAACCTCCGCCCAAGTTCTTCTTTCCATTTTTAAAGCTCCTTTATTATAGCATAATACTATGATTATGTCCATCTGTAATTTATGGGATTATGTAAACCTAACCCCATAATGTATAACGCCTGTGATTACAAGCGTATGGCTTCTAAGATATCTGTTGCTGTAAGCGATTCTTCTCCTGTAATTTTTGCCGCTCTATCTCCGGCTTCACCATGCAAACGAACAGCTGCGGCTGCAGCATAAGTTTCGTCTATGCCTCGAGCTGCAAGTGCAGCTACCATTCCTGCAAGTACATCACCGCTTCCACCTGTAGCCATACCTGCATTGCCTGTAATATTAATATATTGTCTTAGATCCGGTGAAGTGACAACTGTATGATGTCCTTTTAATATTAACGTAATTCCATATTCTTCACAAAATTCCTCCGACACCTTAAGTCTGTTTTCAGAAACATACTCTACATTGCTGCCCACGAGTCTTGCCATTTCCATTTCGTGCGGAGTAAAAATCAATGGGCATCCGCATTTTTTTACCATTTGCAAATCTTTTGCCACCGCATTTATAGCATCTGCATCAACAATAACCGGAACATTTGAATTTTCTAAAACTTTACGCACAAGCTCAGTGACATCCGAGCTTCTTCCAAGTCCCGGTCCAATAAGGATCGAGTCGTATTTTTCCATATTGTCCAAAATATAATCTATGGCTTCTATTGATATATGTCCATCCTTTTCTGCAAGAGGTATTGTCATAGCTTCTGTTGTTTTTATCTCCAAAGCTGCACTAACACTTTTACATGAAGCTACAGTTACTATTCCGGCTCCGGCTTTCAATGCAGATGCAGAAGACATATACGCCGCTCCGCTCATACCAACTGAACCTGCTATAATGAGTACTTTTCCGTAATTTCCTTTTTGAGAATTATTGCTTCTTTGAGCTATGCAGCTTTTTACAAGTTCATCATCAATAATATCTATTAATATATTCTGATCATCTATTATATATTCCGGTATAGATATGTTATTCAAAATTACCTTTCCGGTATAATCCGCACCCGGAAACATTAGCATACCTATTTTCCATGCTGCAAATGTAACAGTTTTGGTAGCCTTTATACACACTCCGCATATTTCTCCGCTGTCCGCGTTTAAACCGCTCGGAATATCTACAGACAGGATATATTTTGCGTTTTCATTTATGATAGGAATGACCTCATAACATATACCTCGTATAATACCATGTACTCCGGTCCCATAAATTGCATCTATAACTATATCTGATGCACGAACAATATATTCTAAAAGCTCAAGATCATGCACTTCTTCTATGCTTACGCCCATATTATCTATAATATTATAATTTATTTCAGCATCTCCATGAAAATCACTTCCGCATACAAGATATACATTAGTTTCAGCACCTTTGTTAATAAGATGACGAGCTATAGCAAATCCATCTCCGCCGTTATTGCCTTTGCCGCAAAATACAGAGACTCTCTTACCTCTAAGATCTCCAAAGTCTTTTTCGAGTTCATTTACACATGCCAAAGCCGCATTCTCCATAAGCACTATACTCGGTATTGCGCCTATATCAGATGCAGCTCTATCTATATTCCTCATTTGCTGAGCATAACAGACCTTCATAACATTCCATCCTACTCTTTATTTAAAATCTATCTTCATATATAAATACATTTCTTGGATTAAATTTTCTTATAGCCTCGATCATCCTTGAAGTAGGCTGAAACAATACTCTGGCTGGTTTTCCTCCATGTGTGAAATCCACAAAATATACTCCTCCGGAACTTGCATCTCCTGTTAGGTCATAAAGCTCCACCTGTTTTGCCTGATTTTTATACTGCGCATTGTGCGCATCATCGTTAATATTAGCCACGATCTCTACTTCCGCAAAATCAAAGCTTATTATACGTTTTCTTTGGCTTTTAGACATTATTTTATCTATATCAATCTCACTGTTTGTAAGAATATACTCATATTCAACATTAAATTTTTTCATAAAAAATACAGCAAAATACCACATAAATGCTATAAGAACCAATCCTATGCTAAAGGCAAACTGTGAAAAACCAGTTTGAGTAAGCGCTAAAGCCCCGGCGAAAATAAGGATTATCATCACAAATGTCAAAATAACCGCCAAAGCTATTATTCCGGCTACTCCAAGCTTTTCCTTTGTTCCTTTTGTTCTTTTCACGATATATTCCATATAAACATCATTCACCATTACACTTACCTCCTACTTTTTTAATTCCTTTTCCAGCTTTTTATATAAATTTCTTAATGCTCTGCCTCTATGACTTACATTATTCTTTTCTTCACTGCTTGCTTGAGCAAAACCCTTACCAAGCTCATTACAAAAAAAGATAGGGTCATACCCAAAGCCGTTTGTTCCAATAGGCTCAGCCATTATATACCCCTCAACCTCTCCTCTTGCAGAAAGAACTCGTCCGTCAGGAAATACAAATGTTACTACAGAAACAAATTTAGCATTTCTATTCTCAATTCCTTTCATTTCTTCTAAAAGCTTGTTCATTCTATCATCATCATTTGCATCTTCACCGGCGTATCTTGCACTCAATACACCCGGACGTCCATCCAATGCGTCAACACATAAACCGCTGTCATCCGCCATTACCGGACAATCACAAAATAATGCGACCGCTTTAGCTTTTATAAGCGAATTTTCCTCAAATGTAGATCCGGTTTCTTCGATATCAACATCAATGCCGGCATCTCCTTGCGACGCTGCTTCAATCCCTAATGGCGATAAAATCTCCATTATTTCTCTTATTTTTCCAGGATTTTTCGTTGCTGCTATAACTTTCATTTTCCGCTTTCCTTTCGTGCATCACACAAAATTATATATAAAATCATTATAGCACAGAAAGGTAAAAAAAGCAATATCTTTTGTTAAAAAATGCGAATACATATTATAAAAAGCTTGCATTATGTATTGATCTATTATATAATAAATATATTCAAAATTTAAAGGAGACAGACATGGAATCAAATTGTGAATATTGTATCTATTATAATTATGATGAAGAATTTGACGAGTATTATTGCCAAATTGTTTCTTATCTTGATGAAGACGAAACGCGTCTTTTTTACAGTTCAAAGCACTGTAAATATTTTAGACCGGGAGATGATTATACAATAGTAAGAAAACAAATATAATTTAACATTTTGACAATATATCTGTAGAAAAAATACATAAAAACTATTGAATTTGCATGTATTTTTTGATATAATACTTAATGAAAATTTATTTTAAGGAGTTGTTTTTAATGGATGAAGTTCAAAAATGGGCATATAAATTGCAGGCAAAAGAAATGGTAGATATTTTAAATAAGTATAATTATAATGCCATTTATGCTGAAACTAAGGAAGAAGCGCGGAAAATTTGCATGGATATGATCCCCGAAGGTGCAAGCGTTTGTGTCGGAGGAAGCGTTACATTAAAAGAGACAGGCATTATTGATGATATAATGTCGGGAAAATATAATTTTTACGACCGCTTTCATACGGAAAGTGTAGCTGCAATGCATGATGTTTACAGAGAAAGCTATAAAGCGGATTTTATTGTTTCCTCTTCAAATGCTGTAACGAAAGAAGGACAGCTTGTTAATATTGATTGTGTAGGTAATCGAGCAAGTCAAATTGCTTTTGGCCCCAAAAAAGCGATAATTATTATGGGCGTAAATAAAATCGTTGATACTATGGAAGACGGCATAAAAAGAGCCAAAAAAATAGCTCCGCTTAATTCTAAACGTATAAGACACAAAACTCCATGTGCAACTGAAGATTGCTGTACTTGTTCTGAATGTACCGGACAGCCGAGAATGTGCAATTTTATAGGAATCGTAGATGGATGTTTCCATTTTCCAAAGCGTATCACAGTAATCATGGTTCCGGAAGTTCTTGGGTATTAAGGTGAATACATATGGGAATTTTTAATTCTAATTATTCAAAACCCGGTCCCGGAGTCGATAAAAATGCTCCCCCTAAGAAAGGTCTTAACCTTTTTTATGAAATATTTTTTCGTAAATTCTGGGACATAATAAAATTAAATTTACTGTATGCGTTGACTCTTTTGCCTACTTTTGCTATTTTGGTGATACTTTCTGGTACTATAACCAATTCATTTTCAGAGGCATACGGAGGTATAATCGCTCAGGTTTTAGGCATGGAAGCTCCGGATATCCAAAATCCGGAATTTTCCCAGATGCTTATAATTTTTGATTTATTTTTTCGTATTACCCTGTCTATGGCGTTTATAATTTTTGTAGGCGGAGGACCAATGACTGCCGGATTTATATATATACTGAAATGTTTTATAAATGAAGTTCCTGTTTTTCTCGTCAGCGATTATTTTAAAGCGGTAAAACAGAACCTAAAGCAATCATTGCCTCTATGGATATTAGATGTGATAATCTTTTTAGGGGCGTATTATGCAGTATTATTTTATGGAAGACTTTCACCTCCAATGATGTATTTAAAATATGTAGTATACCTTTTAATCTTTTTCTTTACTATACTTCATTTTTATATATATCATATTATGGTGTCATATAAAATGCCATTCTATCAGCTTTACAGAAATGCGGCACTTTTTGCTATACCTTCATTTCCATTCTGTCTTTTGGCATTTGCGGCGTGTGTTTTTATTTTTGCAATATTTCCGGCAATTGCAATTACAGCTCAATCCGAAGCTCTAATGAATATATTCGGTTTTGCAACTGTTGTAGTATGGGTATTTTTTGTTTTTGGTGTATGTGGTATGATAATCGAATTTAATGCCTGCACACAAATAAAAAAATATATTAAGGAGGATCCCGGAGTTGAAGAAAAAGAGATTATTCATAGCAGGTGATTCAACAGCTTGTCTTTATCCTCATTGCGGAGAAAAAAACAGATTTCCCCGAACCGGCTGGGGGCAGGTTGTAGGTCGTTTTTTAAATGATGTAGAGGTTATAGATCTTGCTCTTAGCGGCAGAAGCTCTAAATCATTTAAAACCGAAGAAAACTACAAAATATTAAAAAATGAGATTCGTTCCGGAGATTATTTAGTGATCCAATTTGGTCATAATGATGCTAAATCCGAAGATCCGTCAAGATATACGTCAGTAAATGATGGGACTTATTCAAATTCTATTATGGAGTTTGTAAATATCGCTCGCATGGTCGGTGCTAACCCTATACTTGCGACTTCTATAAGCCGAAATAAAACATCTGATCCTAAATTGGAAGAATATGTAGATGCTATACGCCTTATAGCAATAAAGAAAAATCTTCCTCTGATGGATCTTTATAAAGCAACAAATGACTATATAAACAGAGTCGGTACAGCTAAAGGATCAGAAATGTTTATGATATTAGAGCCTCATGACAAAAGGTTTATAAATGATCCGAGATTTAACGGATCTGAATTTTATAATAAATATACAATAGATAATACACATTTAAATATTAATGGAGCATTGATTGTCGCACAATTTGCTGCAGATATGCTCACAAATATAATGAATAATATTTAAATATATCAAGCGGATGCCGGTATTTGAACCGTGTCCCGTCAAGTAGACATTTACAAACAAAATTGTTGGATACCGTGCCCAATTTCAGGGCACGGTATTGTATATTACGCTGCCAGGTCAGATGCGATCGTTTTTGTAAGCTCCTTTTTATTGTTCGTGTCGAGGTTTTTTTATTATAATTAATTCCACCGGAAATTGCTTGTTCCCGCACCGATCTCAAAATGATATTTGATTATACCACGGTCAAGTTTCGTGTAAAAGCCCATGCCTGCCTTTAACGTGACTTTATTTCCACTAAGCGAAAATACAAATTTTTGCTGATTCATCGCTGTGGGAGCTAACAGTGCGGCTTCTACACCGGACTTGAACCAGTCGGGAGAATCGTTGCCAGCGTGGGTAACTTTTTCTGCCGGTTTTGATTTATGGGCTGTGCCTTGCGTAAGCCCGTAGCCAACCGCTATCACGACACATAGCTTTTCTCCGTTGTTGATTTTAAACGCTGTTTTCACCTTGCTGTATGTCATGGTCACCCAACACGTATTAAGTCCGAGCTGCTGCGCTTTAAGCACAATCTTTTCGCCGTAATACCCGCACTTTTCGTCCAAGTCATTCCCTTTTTTGCCTATGAGGGCAATATAGTTTTTAACACCTGAGAATTTGCCGTAATGAGCCATAAGCCCGCTGAACGCTTTAGGCTCGTTCAGTATCAATTGCATATGGAGTCCGCTCTCATTATTGCATTCCTCAATAAAGCGAATCAGTTCATCCCTGACTTCACCTGTTATCGGTCGGTCGCTGTATGAGCGAACAGAGTGTCGTTCTTTCATTGCCTGTAAAAGTTCCATTTTATACGTTCCTCCTATAACTCTATTGTCTGCGGTTCAATGGCGGGATCGTGATTGGCGCAACTAAAATACAATTCTCATCTTCTGCACATTTGCATATGTTTTTTTAATCATTATCTCCACTCCTGTCCGGTACATTCTTCATAAACTCTTTTATATCGCAAAACAGTGTTATGAGGTTATTTATCTGCTCCGCTGCCGGATCAAGATAATAATAGATATATGTGCCTTCTTTTCGGCTGTTCACTATGCCGGCATCCTTCAATATCTGCATATGATGGGATACAGCCGGTCGTGACAGGTTTGTTTTTTTTGCGATGTCTATTACGCGGTCTCCTCCACATTCTCCTTGCAACATAATACATATCAAATGCTGACGTGTCTCATCGCCTATTGCAGTTAATATTTTCTGACAGGCGTTAAACTCACGTTCTAACCGTTTTACATCATCAAGAGTATTTTCCATTGCCATGCCCTCCAATATGTTTAAGCGCTTGAACATATTCCTATTATAGCACTGTATCAATAAAAAAACAACATTCGTAAAGAAAATCAAGACGAATGACTGCGGAATTATCGTCCTCATTCTTGCTGACTTCAAAATGAGACTTACTGCCGATCCCTGAACCAGCCATAGTTATTCCCTCGGTGTTTTTTCAAAAACTCTTTAAACGCCTTATAGAAATTGCTCATAGTCGGTACGGAAAAGATGATGCAAAATCAAACGCTTAAAGAAACAGTCCTTAAATACAAAAATGTGCGCCTATATATAAGGCGCACAAAAAGTAACAATATTGTACCTATCAAATAAATAGCCTCCCTGGTCTTTACTTAGCTGGACGAAGCTCTGAATACCCGTTCCATGCGAATAACGCTTCTTCCGATTCATCGCCGTAGACCCGGTCAACGTTGCAGATATAGAGGTAATGATCACCGACTTCGTGATATTCTTTAAGGCTGCATACTATTGCAACGCGGCTGTGTGACGGTATCTTTATCGAACAGTCTTCAACTTCGGTAAGCTCAATATTGAATTTTTCTGCCTTGTCGGTATTGCGTCCCGTTGTGCTGCCGCAGCCCATAACAGCGTCTGCGAGCTCTGCACCAGGGATCGTAAGAATGACTTTTTTACTGCTCCGCACCATCTCGCCGCTGTAGGATGTCTTTGCCATAGCGTATGCGATCATGTTGGGATTATACGAAAGATACGTCCACCATGACACGGTTGCAAGATTGGTTGAGCCATCCGGTTTTTCGGTGCAGACTACAGTTACGGGATTAGGTGAAGTCAGCTGCGACGCCTGAGGTAAACTTATTTTTTTCATAATAAAAACTTCCTTTCTTTTATTACTTTATAGATGCTCCAAGCTCATATGCCTTTTGTATTTCCGGCTTGCCGTTTATATCGCCGACATCTCCGTTGCCTCCGGCAAGAACGTGACCAAGGTTTTTCCAACGCAGATGTTCCATAAGATGCTCGTAATAAAGTAACACATCATCGAATCCGTGTCCCTCTGCCGCCATCAGCAGCGCGCAGGCCCGGCTGTTCCCTCTGAGCAGGTTGCCGTCACCCTCCTCCAACGCGAACAGGCGGTCTATCGCTGTTCTTATTTGACCGCTCATGTTCCAGTAATAGAGCGGTGTTGCGAGTACAATGACATCACATTCCTTCACTACCGGATAAATTTCATTCATATCGTCCTGCTGAACACACGGACATTCTTTGTTGCTGTGTCCGCCGAAGCAGCCTTTGCAGCCGTTTATATTCATTTTGTCAAGAAAAAATTCGGTCACAGTATTTCCCGCACTTTCAGCACCCTCTGTAAACGCCTTTACAAGCGCAGATGTATTGCCGTTTTTGCGCGGACTTCCGTTTAAAATAACAATTTTCTTACTCATGATAGTTCCTCCTATATGTTCATTTCTCAATAACAGTATCAGAGTTCTGATTATACGCTTTTGCTACGCACTTCCATTCACCGTTCATTTTAAGCAGAAGCAGAACATCGGTAAAATCTATCCTGTTTCCCCAACTCTCCTCTAAAACTCGAACGACAGCTAACGATTCTTCCACAATCAGCACATCTACACGAGCCTTGAAGCTGTCTCCGCCGGGAACTGTATCTACATTGTGATAGAACTGCTCTATCGAACCATGCTCTAACTCGCCATCAAGATAGCCGAACAATACAGCTTCATCGGTGAATAGTTCTTTGGCATATTTGCTGTTTCCCTCTGTAACGCTCTTTACAAATTTCATAGCCGCTTCTTCTACAGCCTGATACTCCTTTATTTCTGATCTCATGGTAAAAACCTCCTGAATAATTTTTATAATATTGACTTTTTAATCAATTCATATTATAATTATAACATGAATTGATTAAAAAACAAGTACGCACTTCAAAGTGCGATACTTACATTAACGTTCAATACTTACCTAAAGGAGAGTGTAATCATGAATTGTGGATGTATAGCCGATGCCAGATTGGCAGACACCGGATTTAATTATACAATGTCTTTGATACAGGGGAAATACAAGATGACCATCCTATATACCCTGATGGAGTTTGAAGTAGTACGCTTCAACGAAATGAAAAAATATATAGGCGAGATTTCCTATAAGACCCTCAGTACTACATTGAAGGAACTTGAAGCGGATATGCTAGTACATCGGGAGGAATATCCGCAGATACCTCCCAAGGTCGAATACAGTTTGACAGAACGCGGCAAAACACTTATCCCGATCCTTGATGCTATGTGCGACTGGGGGGATAAAAACAGAATTTGAATCTCAAAAAATTATCACATTAGACACCCTGTAATAAAACAGTAAAGTAAAGATTTTATGACAGGCTGTCAAACAGGGTGCAGAAAGGGGCATATCGCAAATTTACGGCGATATGCCCCTTTCACTTGTGTTTAGTGGAACATAGTGGTCATTTAGACACTTGAAACTTCGCACAACCATGCGTTAAAAACCGCATTAAATCAACGTGGCTGTATAGGTATATTACTATCCCTTAAAATCGGTTTCTATTTTTCCACGAAAGTCAATTCTGATCACGGTTCAGTTCAAAATCACAGTCACAGTTTTATCTCCCAAAGCCGCTCAAAAGTCTCATCAGCCATTTTTCCAAATGTAATAGGTGTTGTTACAGCGTTTATCCCTAATATATCGGGATCAACCATCCGTATGAGATATTTATTGAGCTTTAATGTGACTTTTGCTTTTAAATTTGCGCCGTTCTACGCAAGTAGCCTATCCTCAGCGATTTTTGCTGCATCTTTATTCATGCATATAAAGCTCTTTTACCGGATGAAATGACAATGACAAGTTCGATTGAATGGCACTCACATAAAACCTAATATTTCAGCTATTAAAATCGTTTGAAACCCACGTGATGTATAGTTCTTAAATCATCGTTCTAAATATCCACGCAAGAATATTGAATCTGTGTATGCAAAAGGCACGGTTATGTTGGACCGTGCCTTTTAGAATAATCATAAATCCTTGTTTTCCTTTTCGCTGATCGGCTTCATGCTTGTAATATTGTCCCACATAAATGCTGTTATATATGCTGCGTCGTCAGTGTTTAATTCGAGATCTATCGTATGCAATTCGTTGTCTACCAATGCAATATCTTTAAAAGTTACTCCAACAAGCGTTCCATCGCTCGTATAAGAAGCGGCTATTAATTTTCCTCCGCTGCCGGAGTTCTTCGTAAGATCAATGCTCACATTTCCATTTTCAGCGGTAATCTTGTTGATGGTGTAATCCCAGCTGCTTGGAGGTGTCGGTGTCGGTTCAACCGAACCCGTTTGGTTGATATATGCTTCATAATCCATCCATGTTGGAATGACGTTTTCCGCATTGCCGACATATTTGTTTATTGCAGCGTTTAGCTCGCCATGATCTTCAAATGCGGGTTTGTTTTGCAAAGTTACATTGTCTCGGCTTTGTATTTCTGCACCGCCGGGCTGGGTGAGTTTAGAGCGTATATTAGCTGATGTTATAAAATTAATTTTACCGGTAACACTTTCAATTACCAGAGAATTAAACCCCGAATAATCCTTATAATCAAAGGATACATTCTGTTCATCGGTTCCGTTCAAGATAACTTTATGCGAACCTCCTGTGTAGAATGAATACATATAATAATTATAGCTGTCGCCGGAATATACATTAAAGTCTCCGCTTACCTCCATCACTCCTGCATTGAGCAGGCTGTTATCCACGTAAGATGTATTATATGATGAACCCGCATAGCTAATGAAGTTACCGTTTATTTTTACATAATCAGCCGGATCGGTCATTTGCAATACTGCCGTCGTTGAATAATATCTTGGTGTCGTTACTCCATTTTCGGTGACATTTTCTACGTTTGCTATTATATAATCTCCGTCTATATTTAGATTCCCACCATTTACGAACAGTTCCCCGTTCGTTTGTATCAAATCACCTTTGATGCTTAATGTATGCCCGTTTAGATCCATTGTACCGAATATATTCAACAGCATATCGTTCCAAACGATGTCACTTGTCAGTGTAAAACCTTGTATGCCGTTTGTTATATTTATATCAGGATTTTCAAATTCAACGTTTGTAAATCTCGAAGAATAAGGATCCGCAAAATATATTTCTTGTTCTGAAGTACCGTTGAATATCACTTTGTGTAAATTGGCGGTATAGAATGCATTGTCGTTGAGAATTTTGAAATCTCCGTGTAATTCCATGGTTCCTGCATTAAGCAAGCTATTTCCGCTATATGCGGTATCATATGTAGAACTGCCAAAGTTGATAAAATCACCGCCTATTTTTATGTAATCCGATATATTAGTCATTTGTAACATGGCACCCGTTGAATAAAATGTCGGAGTTTTTATTCCGCTGTCAGTTATATATTCAACCCCGGCTATCGCAAAATCGCCGTCTATATTTAATTTACCTCCGTTCAAATTTAATATTCCGTCTGTTAAGTATAAATTTCCTTGACGATTTATTGTATATCCGTTCATATCTATGGTTCCGTATATCAATAGACATTCATTCAATAAATTTATATCATTTTGTAATGTAAATCCTTTTATACCGGAATTAAAGTTTATATTGGGATTTTTGAATTCAACGTTTGTAAATCCTGAAGCCCACGGATAATCAAAGGATACATTCTGTTCATCGGTTCCGTTCAAGATAACTTTATGCGAACCTCCTGTGTAGAATGAATACATATAATAATTATAGCTGTCGCCGGAATATACATTAAAGTCTCCGCTTACCTCCATCACTCCTGCATTGAGCAGGCTGTTATCCACGTAAGATGTATTATATGATGAACCTGCATAGCTAATGAAATCACCGTTTATTTTTACATAATCAGCCGGATCGGTCATCTGCAATACTGCCGTAGTTGAATAATATCTCGGTGTTGTTACTCCGTTTTCGGTGAAATTTTCTACGTTTGCTATTATAAAATCTCCGTCTACTTCCAAACGATGACCATTTATATTTAGTGTACCGTATTGTAAATTAACATAACCATAGGTATGAATATCACTATTTAATGTCATATCTTTTGTTATAATCCAATTGTTTGTTTCCAGTGATAGTGTGTTTAATAATTCAATCCGTTGCTGTTTATCATCCTCAGTATACGTTTCAGTTTTAGGCACCATGTCTATAATAGATGCAACGTCACTGCAATATGTTTCACAATATCCATTATACGCAACGACATTCATAAACTCAAGCGTTTGTTCAACATATCCTGTAATGTTTTTTAATTTTTCGGAATATTCATTGTATTTTTCTTCCTTAAAGTTAAATAATAATTGTTTTATCAACCCGTGTTTATACTCAACATCAACAAACTTCTGTGATGTCTTTGAACCGAGCAGGTATGTCTTTAACAATAGTTTATAGCATTCGTTAAAAACAGCACTGTCGCTGTCCGATTGAGAATAAACATACTGGGATTCATAATAAGACAAAGCTGCGCGCAATGCATCCTCAAATTCGTACAAGGCGCACGCACTGTAATACATCTCTACACTTTCATCAGTTCCAAACAGCCAGCCCGTCAGTAATTTGCCCGCTGCTTGTCCCGCATTTACAGCATATCCGTATAAATTAAGATGTTTTAAAACTCCTGTCCATATTTCGCCGAGAAGATAGTCAAGTAATTCTCCCACAACCATATCAGAAGTAAACGATGCTGTAACAGATTCTTCTGATGTGTTTTCGGAGCATACCAATATCATATTATCGATAGCCTTGCTCATTGCTAAATTTGATGTATGCATTTGCATTGTAATCAGGATTTTTGCAGTTTCATTTGTTGTTTCTGCTATGACCTATGCTTTTGCAAGTTTATATAGCAACTCCTCGACATTATCAACATAGCCTAATACTTTGCTGATATTTCCTATTGCGCCAAACACATCTGTCAATTCTTCACAAGACTGACATGCTTCGTTTAAGCTTTCCAGCTGATCAGCCGTCATAGTGGTAACATTTTGATAAAACATATTATCAAAATCTTCACCCAAAAACTTGGATATTTTTTTGAACGATGAAGCTTCAACCGTATCAACGCCATCCTTTAACATGCCGGACAGTGACTCCACATCCTTTCCCTGATACAAAACATCAAAAAGAATGGTTTCATAAAAACCTATTTCTTTTGTGCTGTATGTAACAATATCCGACAGACTAAATGTAGCGACTCTCCATGCTCCCAACAAAGCCTGATATGTAGGGTCATCACGTTTAGTTTCAACAAAGCTACGGTATGGAAGTTTAAAATCATTTTTATAAAAATTATAGCAATTAAAATTATAGTTGTAATCGGCTAAATATTGGTTAAATGTCGGAATGTCGGTAGAAAACAATGATACTGCGCTGTTATCAACCGCATATCCCTCTGCTTCCATTTCTTCCAACAGTTTTGCTTTGTATGCTTCGAGTTTTTCCCTGTTTTCCGGTGTCATAACTGGATCATTTAAAACGCTTTCATCGGGTATAAGCGCCGTGCCGCCGCTTGCAATATTTCCCATTATGTCAGTGGTTGCAACAGGCTCACCGGATGCTTCTCCGACAGGCGCATATTCTGTTGTTTCTTCAGGCGATTCAATTGTTTCAGTGACAATCGGAACAGATGTCTCTTCGTTTTCTGCAAGCACCCCCAAAGGCAATGCCACATTTATGGTTGTCAGAAGAATGGTAAACGATAAAACCATACCTATAATTCTTTTTTCCATTTTGCAATTCCCTTCTTTCTCCGTAAAATTAAAAAATGCGTAGCCGCATTGCACAACTGTGCACAAAAACGCAGCCATAACTCCTATTGCGGCATAGTTCATTACTCACCGGTATAACAAATCAAGCCTACGTTTTTATCGAACATAAACCAACGATTAAAATATTCATACCCATGTCGCAATTACATTATACCATAAACATCCTCGGTAGTAAATATAAAATTAAAAAATTCCAGACTGCCAGCCTGTCATAAAGCAGGTAAGTTAAAATTTTATGGCAGTCTGTCAGATAGGGTCCGTAGTTTGACACCCCGAAATGCAGAGATCGGCATAACGGTCTAATTTTTTTG
>CAJMRL010000018.1 GCA_905215805.1 uncultured bacterium
CTGTGACCCTCTGCTTGTAAGGCAGATGCTCTCCCAGCTGAGCTAAACTCCCGTTCAAATTGTTGCCAACGTCAACAACGAAGATTATTATAGCAGATAATAGCGGATTTGTCAATACCTTTTTTTAAATTTTTTGAAAAAAATTTTTGCCGGAGCTTTTCCGGCAAAAATTTAGAGTGTTTTTTAGCCTTCCATTTCCATAAAGCTAACCATTTTATCCACTGTATTCTGGCTTATATTATGCTCTATATTGTATGCTTCGTTTTCAGCGTCCTCCTCGCTCATTTTAAGAACATTCATAAGAAAGCGGCGGATCTGCTTATGTCTGCCATACATACTGCTGCCGAGGTTTTGTCCCTTTTCGGTCAGGACTATGTCGCCGTACGGCTCATGAGATACAAGCCCATGTGACTTTAAAGCGTTCACTGCGCGGTTTACGCTTGGCTTCGATATTCCGAGATGAATGGATATGTCTGTAATTCTTACCGCAGACTTTTTAAGGGATAGGAAGTATATTGCTTCGAGATAATATCCAAGCGCATTTGAAATTGATACGTCTTTAAGTCCTGTCATAATGATTACCTCCATGAAAAATAAAAGGACATAAAACCTTCAAAAAAAGGTTTTATGCCCTCATTGGCTCAATATCATAAAGAACACATAAACATGTTCATTTTAAATCAAATTCATACTACATAAGCTATTATACACCGGCTTTATGTAAATTGCAAGCTATTTTTTTGATTCATCGAAAGTTAGTATAACTTAAACAAAAAGACTTCCGATTTGATACACGAGCATGGACATAATCCATGCGGCTCCTATTTGCCAGCATATAGAAAGAGCAGTAAGTTTTTTTGAGTTCAGTTCATTTTTAAGAGCTGATACCGCCGCTATACATGGAACATAGAGCAGTATGAATATCAAAAATGAGAAGCCCTGAAGCGGAGTGAAATTCTGGGCTATTGCTCCGGCAAGAGCAGAGCTGTTGGATACTCCGTAAAGTATTGTCATAGAGGAAACAATAGCTTCTTTTGCGGCAAATCCTGATATAAGGCTTACAGCCGCCTGCCATTTTCCGAAGCCGCACGGCGCGAGAACGGGCGCAATAATGGTTCCTATATGACCGAGTATTGAAGTCTGAGGATCAGACGTCATATGCAGACGAAGATCGAGATTTTGCAAAAGCCATATAACAACACTTGCCAGAAGAATAACTGTTCCGGCGCGTACCGCAAAATCCTTTGCCTTATCCCACATGTGGCGGAAGGTCGATTTCAGAGTAGGCATTCTGTATGGCGGAAGCTCCAGCACAAACGGAGGAGTTTCTCCTTTAAATACCGTCTTTGAAAGGATTATGCCCGATATTATTCCCAAAAGTATGCCTATAAGATACAGGCAAAATGTCACGATACCCGCATTGTTTGGGAAAAGAGCCGCGGTTATGACCGCGTAAACCGGCATTTTAGCGCCGCATGACATAAATGGTATAAGCATAAGCGTGAGCTTTCTGTCGCGCTCATTTTCAAGCGTTCTTACCGACATTATCGCGGGAACAGAACAGCCGAAGCCCATTATCATCGGGACGAATGATTTTCCCGAAAGACCGAGCTTTATAAAGAATTTGTCCATAATAAACGCAGTTCTTGCCATATATCCCGAATCCTCAAGGAAGGATAAAAACAAAAACAGAAGCATTATCTGGGGGAAGAATGTAACTACACCTCCGACGCCCGATATAACACCCTCCACAACAAGCCGCTTTACAAAATCATGCACTCCCATGGTAGTAAGTCCGGTTTCAACTATTGATGCAAATTTATCGTTAAACAGCCAGTCAACCCAGTCTGAAAGCATGCTTCCGAACGGTCCGAAGGTTATTTCAAATATCGCAAAAATTATAAGAAGAAACAGTGGGATTGCGAACAGCGGATGACAGACCACCGAATCTATCTTATGCGTACGCTGAGCCTGTCTGTTGGGACCGGTGCGCTTAACGCAGGCATTCACCGTTTTCTTTATAAATGAATACCTTTTTGAGGCGATAACGGTCTCCATATCAGGAAATTCTTCCGAAACAGCTTCCATGGTCTCTCTTGTCGCATTGCTTTTTATGTCCTTTGTAAGTCTCTCGTCATTTTCTATGAGCTTTACCGCGCACAGACGCGGGACTTCCTCAGATACGCGTATCTTTTCTATAGCGTCCTCGATTTTATTTTTATAGTGCACAGGATGAGGATGGACGATGTGCTTTGACGCGATATTAAGCGCCTCTGTAACAAGATCCTGAACGCCTCGGCCCTTGCTCGCGCTTATAGGCATAACCCTTATTCCGAGACGGTTTTGAAGCTCGTCAACATCTATACTGCATCCGTTGCTTTCGAGAGCGTCCATCATATTAAGAGCAATTACCATCGGAGTTTCCATTTCCGCAAGCTGCGTGGTAAGATACAGGTTTCGCTCCAGATTTGTAGCGTCAACAATATTCAATATAAGGTCGGGCTTTTCTTTTAATATGTAGTCTCTGGTTATAACCTCCTCTGCACTGTTGGGCGCGAGGGAATATATTCCGGGGAGATCCACGATTTTTATATGGCTGTGAGCCTCGTCCTGACGGTGCTCCTGAGCATGGTCATGAGTATCAAAGTGGGTTATATGGTCGTGAAAAACATATTTGCATATACCCTCTTTGCGTTCGACTGTTACTCCGGCAAAATTTCCTACCTCGTAATTGCTGCCGGTAAGCTCGTTAAAGAGTGTTGTTTTTCCGCTGTTTGGATTTCCGGCAAGAGCAAAAACATATTCCTTTCCGAGTCGTATTTTAGCCAATATCCTCACCGCCCTTTACAATTTCTATCTGAGAAGCCTCGCTTGAGCGAAGTCCCAGATTATATCCCATTATAAGATATTCCGATGGGTCTCCGAGCGGAGCGCTACGCAGTTTTTTTACGCGCGCACCCTCGGTTACGCCCATATCTATAAGGCGGCGTTTCATAAGCCCTTTTATATGTATACCGGTTATAACTCCCGATTCTCCGGGAGAAAGATCCTTTAAGGTTATCATGACAACAGCTTCCTTTCAATGCTTGCTTTGACAGTCATGGCTGTCTGAAGTTATACTAATATAAATATTGTAGCAGATATGGAACGCGGTGTCAATATTAATAGAAAAAAACCGTCATTTTTTAGCGCTGCATCCTTTTTGTAAACGCTTTTTGGGCTTCCACTATAATAAGCGGCATTATCGATAAGACTGCGGTTATGATCCATTGTATGCCGTTTAACGGTGTTGAATTAAAAATGACCGAGGCGGCGGGGATCGATATAACTGCTGTTTCAAGAAATACTCCGGCTATAAATGAAAGCACGAGGTATTTATTCTTGAAGAGTCCGGCGCGTATCGAGGAGCCTTCGGAACGCATGTTAAACGCGTGAACAAGCTCTGACAGGGAAAGAGTTGCAAAGGCCATCGTGCGTCCTGTATCGAGATTGCCGAAAATATTGGCGCCTATAACAAATGAAAGCAGTGAAAGCGCACCTATCATAAGCCCTTCAAATAATATTGAAACCGACATTCCATCGGCAAACAGGCTTTTTTCCTTCGGGCGCGGCGGTTTTTCCATTATGTCCTTATCTGCCGGATCGAGTCCCAGAGCGATAGCCGGAAGAGAGTCCGTCACAAGATTTACCCATAAAAGCTGTGTTGCTGTGAGCGGCGCAGGCCAGCCGAAAAGTATTCCGGCAAAAACGGTCAGTATTTCGCCTATATTGCTTGAGAGCAAAAACTGTACGGCCTTCTTTATATTTGCAAATATCGTGCGTCCTTCCTTTACCGCGTAAACTATAGTTGCAAAATTGTCATCGGTCAAAATCATATCGGAGGCGCTTTTTGCGACCTCTGTTCCGCTTATTCCCATGCTGCAGCCTATGTCTGCGCCCGAAAGAGCCGGAGCGTCGTTAACTCCGTCGCCTGTCATTGCGACGACTGCGCCGCGCTTCTGCCATGCCTTGACTATGCGCGCTTTATGTGCCGGAGTGACCCTTGCAAACACGGGAAACTCATTTATATGTCCTTCAAGAAAAGCATCGCTCATCTTGTCAAGCTCTGCGCCTGTTATTACCTTTGCATCTTCTTTGTTGGCAATGCCTGTGCGTACAGCGATCGATTTTGCGGTACCGGCATGATCTCCCGTTATCATGACCGGACGTATTCCGGCGCGCTTACAGGTTTCGACAGCCTGTACCGCCTCTTTTCTTGGAGGATCCTCTATGCCGATAAGTCCGGAAAAAATCAAGTTGTTTTCGGAAGGAGTATCTGAAGCGGAGGAAGAGTCGTCGCGGTACGCAACGGCAATAACACGCAAAGCCTCGGCGGTCATTTTTGCATTTTGGGATGTAATCCGGCTTTTTTCTCCCTGTGAAAGCTGAACTGCCTTTGTGCCGTTATGGAATTGTGTACATAGCGGCAAAACATATTCAAGCGCTCCTTTTACGACTGTCCTTTTTCCCGAAAATGTTTTGTGCATAGTAGTCATTCTTTTTCTTGAGGAGTCGAACGGGATTTCCGAAATACGCGGGTATTTTTTATCAAGCTCGGTTTTAAGGATACCGTTTTCCGAGGCTGCGCTTATAACGGCGCGGTCGGTCGGATTTTGCCCTCCGGCGCCGGCTTTGTCACTGCACATTGCGGCAAGCCTTAAGGTGAGCTGTTCGTCCTTGGAGTAAACGGCTGTCACGTGCATTCGGTTTCGGGTAAGAGTTCCGGTTTTGTCTGTGCATATAACAGATGCGCTGCCGAGCGTCTCAACGGAAGGAAGGTGTCTTACTATGGCATTGTGACGCGACATTTTCATTACGCCCAATGCAAGCATGATCGTAACTATTGCGGGAAGTCCTTCCGGTATTGCCGCAACGGCAAGAGATACCGAGGTCATAAACATATCAAGGGCGGGCATTTTCCTCATAAGACCCACAGCGAATACTGCCGCACATATAATAAGAGCGGCTGTGCCCAAGACCTTTCCGGTTTTCGCAAGCTTTTTTTGCAGCGGAGTCTGGACAGCCTCGGCTTCGGCAAGCATTTGCGCTATATTTCCGACTTCCGTATCTGATCCTATGGCGGTAACTATGGCGCTGCATTTTCCGCTTATTACAGGAGATGAAGAATAAAGCATGTTTTTTCTGTCCCCGAGAGAAGCATGGGCGTCTGCGGTGAAATTTGCTTCTTTTTCTACAGCTCCCGATTCTCCGGTAAGAGAGGATTCGTCAGTGCTAAGAGATACGGCATTTACAAGACGGCAGTCCGCGCATACGATATCTCCGGAGGAGAAAAGTATAGTATCGCCCACAACGACTTCGGCGGCGGGAATGATGATTTCTTTTCCGTCTCTTATAACGCGCGCATGAGGCTGTGACAGCTCCTTTAGTTTTTCAAGACTTTTTTCGGCACGGCTTTCCTGTATCACTCCGATAAGCGCGTTCATAACAACGATCGCCAGAATTATAACCGGCTCGGATATATCGGCGTCGCCGTCGATCAATGACAGTGCAAACGAAACTCCGGCCGCAATCAGGAGAATCACTGTCATAAAATCTCCGAATTGCGAAAAAAAGCGTACGATAAAAGGCTTGCTCTTTTTCTCCGGCAGAGCATTCGGACCGTTTTGCCTGAGCCGCCGCGCCGCTTCCTTTGAGCTTAGTCCATTATGTATATTTCCGCCTGTTTCTTTGACGGTCTCATCTATGGTTTTGTTGTGGTAAGTATTCATATGGATCACACTCCGTTCCATAATGTATATGAGGCTCGGGCTGTTTATATTATAAAAAAAGTGTAGACAAAATGTAATATAACGCTCTTGTGCCAAAGTTTTTGTTGTGGTATAATATAATTGTTAATAATTTTGCGTGCTATGCTTATGCCGCCGCAAAGCGAATGAACGGAGGATTGATATGGCAAGAAAAGCGAGGGAAAAGAGTATCAGCGGATATTACTCTGTAATTATAGGAGGATATGGAAGGCTGTTTGTTGACGATGAAGATTACGAGAATTTTATAGAAAAAATCGATAAGTATATAGGAGAAGAAGCAAAGGCGTTTGCACTTATAGAAAATGCCGCATGTCTTGTGGTCAAAGAGAGCGAAAAGGGGATAGGCGCGGATATAAAACCTCTTACAACAAGCTATACGAGATATTTTCAGAAAAGGTATGATTCAGATGAAAAGCTGTTTGAAAGAAGATTTGCGAGCGAACCTATTGAAACAGCCGGGGAAATGGCTCATGCTTTGGCGATGATACATAGAATGTGCTCTCTTGCGGGCAAGGATGGCTTTACAGGCCGTTACAGCGCAGATGAGCTTTATGTTCCGGAGGATGCGGCGGCTTTTATGGGAGGGATGCGGGATTATAAGCGAGAGCTTGAGAACATATCAGAGCTTGACGGCATATTCATGACTCTCATAAATAAACGGCGCTCAGTAAAAGCGGAAAACAGCAATAAAACGGTTCAAAGGAAGCCTGAAAAAGAAAACGGTAAAGCACAGGCGGAAAAGCCGGTCAAAGAAAAAAGCCGGCCGTCTAAAAAAATGCCGGCATGGCTATTGTAATTTATAAGATGATATGGTATAATTAACTCATAAATATTAAGAGCGTTTTTTATATGGCGCTTATTTACGTGGGAGAGGTATAGTTATGAAGGCTGTAATTAATGCAACTAAGGAAAAAGGCAGAATAAGCCGCTATATTTACGGACAGTTCGCCGAGCATTTGGGAAGATGTATCTATGAAGGACTTTATGTCGGCGAGGATTCGGATATAGAGAACGTAAACGGCATGAGATGCGATGTTGTAAATGCTTTAAAGGAGCTTGATATCCCGGTTTTGAGATGGCCGGGCGGCTGCTTTGCCGATGATTATCACTGGCGTGACGGCATAGGTCCCAAAGCGGACAGGCCGTATATGGTCAATACCAATTGGGGAAAGGTCGTAGAAAACAATCACTTCGGAACGCATGAATTTTTTGAGCTTTGCGAGCAGCTTGGAACGGAGCCGTACATATGCGGCAATGTCGGCAGCGGCAGTGTTAAGGAGATGCGTGACTGGATCGAGTATATGACCTTTGGCGGAGATTCTCCGCTTGCGAACGAAAGAAGAAAAAACGGAAGGGAAGAGCCATGGAAGCTTAAGTATTTCGGAGTGGGAAATGAAAACTGGGGATGCGGCGGAAATATGCGCCCCGAATATTATTCTGATCTGTACAGGCGTTTTTCGGTTTATCTGCGCGATTACGGCGACGAACCGCTGTATAAGATAGGATGCGGAGCAAATGCCGGCGATACGAACTGGACGAAGGTGGTTATGGAAAACGCCGGTATGCACATGAATGGGATATCGCTCCACTGCTATCAGTATGAGGGCGATTGGGAAAATAAGGGCAGCAGCAATGTCTTTGACCGTGACGGCTACTATGCTGTTCTTTCCGATACTGTTTTGCTTGAGGAGTATATAAAAGCGCATATAGACGTTATGGATAAAATAGATCCGGAAAATAAGGTATCGCTTATTGTGGACGAGTGGGGAAACTGGTTCGATGTTGTGCCGGGAACAAATCCCGGATTTTTATATCAGCAATCAACAATGCGTGACGCCATGTCGGCTATGCTGTGTCTGCATATATTCCATAAATACTGCAGAAGGATACATATGGCAAATATCGCTCAGATGGTCAATGTACTTCAGGCTATGGTGCTGACGGAGGGAGACAAGATGGTGCTCACTCCCACGTATTATGTGTTTAGGATGATGAAGGGGCATATGGACGGCGAGAGCTTGGATATAGATTATACTTCCGGAGGCGTTGAGTCAAAGGGAAGAATGGTTCCGGAAATAAGCATGAGCGCTTCAAAGAAAAACGGAAAAATCACGCTCTCGATATGCAATACCAGTCTCGATGAGGACAGCGATATTGATATCGATATTACGGATATGGATATATCAAATGTGTGCGGGGAAGTGCTTACTGCCGAGAATATGTGTGATGTGAACGATTTTGACGATGGCGAGAAGGTATGTCCTCATGAGATAAAGGCGCATATTGACGGAAACACCGTTAAAGTAAAAGTTCCAAAGATGTCCGCGGCTGTATTGACTATATATTGATATGGCGAAATGTAAGCGGTGCGGCATAAAAACAGCACTTAGTGAGGAAGATATAAATAAAATGGTTGACGAGGTCATTCATATGAAGGGAATAAGGCTCGTTGACGAGGATATATATAATGAGCGCATAGCTGCCTGCATGCAGTGTGAAAAGCTTGAATACGGTTCGACATGTATGCTTTGCGGCTGTGTTGTGCAGGTAAGGGCTATGCTCAGGGACGGAAAATGTCCGTATCCTAAAAATAAAAAATGGTGATATTCGTAAAAGGGGTGAGTATTTATGGCAAAAACAGCGGTTGTGCTCGTATTGGGGGCGGTATTTCTTGCGATCGTTATTTATGATGCTTACCATAAAATAAAATCGGGCAGCCGGGAAGAAGGCGGCTATGACTCAGATTTTGAGGACGAAGATAAATGATTGTTTAAAAATCAGGTTTTTTTACCACTGATTTTTAAACTTGTATTCTTTTGGCGGATATTATATAATATATTATAATATTGTGCGTACATTGGGAGATTTGTGCGTAAATAATTTTTAGAAAGAGGGAGTAGAAATGAGAAGTTCAAAGAGATTGCTGTCGCTTCTTACGGCGTCTGCACTTGCGGTTTCCGCTTTTTCGGGGTTTGCGGTAAGTGCCGGGGCGGAAGGGCTTGAAACGCCTGCTGAAGAGATGGTGGAATTGTATAATGACAGCACGGACGCTGTTATTTCAGAAGATTTTTCTAATGTATCGGATACATGGGGATTCACGACCGGTACGGGAGTATCGGTAGCCGATGGAGCGCTGAATCTTTGTACGAGTAACAATTCAGCGAAGACGGATACAAAGGATCTGGATGATACAATAAAGAATATGGCAGGAGTTAGTCTGAGCTTTAAATGGAAGACCGAGGCGGAACTTACAAATACAGGAGGAAACAGACAGTCGGTATTCAAACTCCTTGATGATGAAGGCAATATAATTTTTGCAATTTCCGGAGCTACCAATAAAGGCGGTATTCCGACAAAGGTAAGATATCAGGTAGGCGGAGAGGTTACGACAACAAGTACATCGCTTGCAGACAGCAATGATTGGTTTGATGTAAATCTGAAGCTTGATTTTGCAAACAAGACTGTTGAGGGAACTATTGCACAAGGCGGTAATACAGTAACAATTAGCAAAACTGCTATAAGCGCAGATTGTCTTGCACAGCTTGCGGCTCAGAATGTTTCTTCTTTGGCGCCTATGGCGATAGATGACGTCGTTATCGCAAAGGGAGATGTTTCACCGGTAACATTTAAGGTTACAAGCTCAGAGGGAGATGCTCCTATTGAAAATGCACAGATAACAGTAGCCGGATTTGCAGCTGTTACAAATTCAGCCGGAGAGGCAGTTATAGAGCTTCCGGACGGAGAATATAAAGCTCAGATCACAGCTGCTCAGCATAGAAGTGCAGAAGCAGATGTAAAAGTAGAAGGAAGCGCTGCGGATATACCTGTAGAAATGGAATATGTGGGACAAACAGCTGCTTCAAGGATAGTTATCTCCGGCGGAGAGGAAAAGATATATAAGCCGGCAGAGGGAGAAAATAAGACTACTGTTCCGTTTACGGCTACAATATATGATACGATCGATCAGGTAATGGAAGACGAAACGGTTACATGGTCGATACCTGAAAATATTGAAGGTATTTCTATAGATGAAAACGGTATAGTAACAGTAACAAATGCGATTCAGTTTGCTGACCAAAACGGTCTTGATGTTAAGATAAGAGCTACATCTAATTCAGTTTCGTCAGTATATGCTGAAACAACGATACATGTAAATGATATTGCAAAGGTAACAAGCTTTGATATTGTCGGTCCGAAGGTTGTAAAGGATAAATCTTCAGCACAATATTCGGTTGCAAATGTAAGAGACCAGTATGATGTTGAGATGGAGACATATGGAACTCCTGTCCTTGCTGCTTCGGAGGGTATCGCAGTTGATAATATGACAATTACACCGTCTTTGGGTGTTGCAAATGAGACTTCGGCAGCTGTTACAGTTACAATTGACGGTAAATCTGTAACAAAGGATATTACAGTTTACGGCTATGATTTCTATGAGCCGGGTAAAGGTGAAGCTTCGATCGGAGATCCGAGAATGGAAGAGATAAACGGCGTTAAAATGATCGTATGGCCGGTATCGACTTCAGCAGCAACTGCAACCTATACAATGACTTTGCCGAACCCTGTAGCATTGGAGAACGGAACATCAAAGATGCTCACATTTAATACATATTATTATGATAAAAGCGGCAATCATAAGGATGTAACCGTTCAGGAAAGAACAATGCTTGTAAAGAACTCTGAAGGCGATACGCTTGCAAGATTTGGTTTTGCAAACGGTACATTATATGTGAACCCGACGTATGATTCAAAGAAAGGTGTAACAGCAAGCGATGCTTCATGGGTATTCAATGCCGAGGGTGTTGAGAACAGTGAAACAGTATTATTCGCAACAGATATGAGCGGAGTTACAAAAGTAACCGTACAGGTAAACGGCGGAGATACTTATACATACGAAGCGGGAACAGATTTAGGTGAAATTGCATCGATCGAATTGTTCGAGGGCAAGGGCGCTCCTTTAGAAAGACTGCAGGCGCTTACAAATGTAAAGATCACTGATTCTGACATTGTTCCGGTTGAAATAAACGGCGATAGCTTTATTTCAAAAATTTACGGAGCAGAAGCTACAAAACAGTACACAGCTTCAATATTTGCACAGGAAGAGGGAGAGACCTTCTCGTGGTCATGCGCTCCTGTCGGAAATGAACAGGCGGTATTGGCTGAAAATTCGACAGAAGCTGCTGCTGTGCTTAATCCGACAAAGACCGGCACTGCAAAAGCAGTTACAGCTGTATATGCAGACGGCAGACTTGAATCTGTAAGCACTCAGGATATAAATGTAGAGGCAGGCAAAGCTGTAACAATAAATGCACCGGAAGGCGCAACAGTAATGCTCTGGAATTCTCTTAATGAGATGGAGCCTATGGCTGAAGCGGCAGTTGCATCTGCAATAGAACAGCCGACGAATCCGCCGACCGAACCGACAAATCCGCCGACAGAGCCGACAGCTCCGCCGACAGAACCGACGAATCCGCCGGAATCGGATATTTATATTGACGAGGACGGAATACTTCATGTTCCGTATACAACAACCGCAACAGCTGTTGAAATAAGATATTCAAGCAATCTTGACGAATCAAAATACGCTACGAAGATAGTTGAGATAAGAGATTATGCTAATATAAAGTCGTTTGATATTAATGGTCCTGCAGCGATAACAACCGGTGAAACAGGAACATATTCGGTATCAAATATAACCGACGAATATGGCGATGTTGTAGAAATGGCTCCGAAATATGCAATTCAGAGCGGAAGCGAGTATGCTTCTATCGATCCGTCAACCGGAGTTCTTACAACTACAGCTTCAGGAGATGTAACTATAGCGGTTACAGTAGGTAATCCGGGTAAAGAGCTTACACTTACAAAAGATGTAACAGTAGCGAACTTCTATTATGTAAACAAAGAGGTTTCCGAAGACAGTATAGTTGTTGACGCGTCATTGCTTGCAAATTATACGGCTGATACGGAATATTATGTAACAACGGCAGCAGACGGAGAAATTATTTCTCAGACAACAACTAAAGCTACAGACGGAAAGATCACTGTTAATACAGAAGGAGCAACAGCGGTAGAGGTTTCTCCGGTATATTCATACACTAATGGAGTAAGTCTTCCGCTTGAGATACCTATGCCGGACGGTTTCTATGATTTTACATTTACAAAGTCGAGCGGTGACAGAGCAGATATTTTTGTAAACGGCAATATGGTGGGACAGAATGTTGACCAGTACGGACGCGGAAGATCTACAAGCGGTTCGACATACAGTGTTTCAGATGTAAAAGTAAGCGGAGGAAGTGCGGTTGTTACTATGGACGCTTCTGCAATGGCGTCAGTAACGGCAAAGAAAGCTCCGTCTATTGTAGAAAGAAAGCAGCATGTATATATTCTCGGCGACTCACTTGTATCAAATTATTACGGTACATTTGCAGATGAAGACAGTGATGGAATCCCGGCGCCGGGCGATGCTCAGACCGGCTGGGGTCAGGTAATGGATAAGTTCATTAAGGATAGTGTAAATGTTACGAATCTTGCTGAGAGCGGTAACTATACACAGGGACTTTATGATACTACATTCCACAGCGTCATAGCTAATTCCGAGCCGGGTGATGTTCTTCTCTTTGAATGCGGATACAATGACAGATCTTATCCGGCGTCAATGGCAGAATCTGCAAGAGTGGAGAATATGAAGCATTATATGGAGCTTGTATATAATGAGTCAAAGGCTGCCGGACTTACAATAGTATTTGTAACGCCGAACGGAACACCGAGAGGCGACGGTTGGAGAGAAAACAATACTGTTGCTGTTTCGGGAAGCGTAGTAGAGAAGTGTATAGAAATGGGCGCACCGTATATTGATCTTGCAGGTCTCAGCACAGCGATTAATAAGAGCCTGGGTACAACCGAAGAAGAGGCAAAGGCATATGTAAATGCAAACTATATAGTAAATGGAGATGACCTCCATTCATCATATCTCGGCGCTATGCGTCATGCACTTACAGTTGCACAGGCTATGTATGGAATGGATGAATTGAAGGATCTCGTTGATACTGAAGCTTCATATAATATGGTAGACAGCGAAGGCGAGACTCAGGAATTCAAGGTAGTTACAACAAACTGATTCCATATAAAAAGCAAGCGATTGTGTTTTTAATAAAAAGGTGATAAATTTTCAGTATGGAATAGCATATGCTATTCCATACTGTTTTTTATAGGAAATCCCAACACGCACTTGAATTTCATTTTTATTTATGATACAATAAATCAGAGGTGAATGAGGTAAGAAATGAAAAGGACGGCATTTTCAGGACTTGATCCCGTATATATAAATTACATGAAAAGCGATAAAAAGTATGATATGCATGTGCAGCATTATCATGACATGTATGAGATATATTTTCAACTTGAAGGCAAACGGTATGTATTTTATGATAATATATGCTACACACTTGAGCGCGGAGATCTTATAATATTCAAACCGTTTGAGCTTCATTATGCGGAGAGCCGGGATTCGAAATTTTTTGAGCGCTATGTCTTGAATTTCAGAGAAGACGGTCTGTCAAAAATATTGACCAATGAGGAAAAATATTTGCTGTTGGAAAAATTTGTACCATGTGTTGTTCACTTGACGGAGACTCAGACAAAAACATTGTATGATTACTTTAAAAGGACAGAAAATTTTTCTAAGAAAACGGGGCTGTTTTCAGAAAAATTAATGTACTCGGCTCTTTTTCAGCTTCTTGTCTACATAATTGAATGTATAGAAGGGGAGCAGATAATCAGCGGCGAAACAGTTGCACCGCAGATAATAGCGGCAATAAAATATATGAATGAGAATTACGCTCATAGGCTAAGTCTTGATGATATAGCGGAAGCGGCGCGTATGAGCAAATATCATTTCAGCCGACAGTTCAAGGAGGTCACCGGCGCTACGGTATTTGAATATCTCAATAATATAAGACTCACGAAAGTACATAATCTTTTGCTGAAAACTGAATATACAACGGAAGAAATAGCAACGGCAACGGGCTTTTCTTCTTCGGTCCATCTTATACGGGTGTTCAAAGATGCTTATGGAATAACTCCTAAGGCATTTCGAAAGACGCAAAGCAATAATGTGTGATGAAGATGCTGCATAAAAAGCGGCGTCTTTTTTATTATAGCAATATTTGATAGGTTTTTCCCCGGTTCAGCAATATAAATGTGGTTTTTTTCGGAGAGAAAATATATAATTAATATAGTTATTATCAAAGGAGTAGACAAGAATGAAAAGTGTTGCGGATAAGAGAATATGTCTTGATTCACTTACACAAAGATTCTGTATAGATTCTTCGGAAAAAAATAATATAGATGCCATACGGGCAGTGGGAGATGACTGAAAGATCAGTGGTACGATACAGAGGATACTCCTTCGGAGTTCAGTGATATAACAATCAAAAACGTTCATGGGAGAAATAATAAAATAGGTATACTTATAAAGGGATTGCCGGAGAAAAGCATAAAAAACATAACTCTTGAGGATATTGATATCACTGCAGAGGATGGATTCATATGCAGTGATGCCGAGAATATGAAAATGAAAAATGTAATAATAACTGCAAATAAAAAGGAGGAAATTTAAAATGATAAGATTATTTGATACCCATCATGTAAGAACAGTACAGGAGCTTGACGGTATGTGGGATTTTCGTATGGAGGGATTTGATAAAGCATATCAATTGCCTGTCCCGGGTTGTTGGGAGCAGCATCCGGACTTTCTGAGCCACAGAGGCAAGGGCACGTATACAAAAAGGGTATATATCGCAAAGGCAGGAAATGTTCGCCTCGAGTTCAAGGGTGTGAGCCATACTGCCGATGTATATTTTGACGGCGAAAAGATTGCCCACCACTATAACGCCTTTACTCCGTTTTCGGCTGTTGTGAGAAATGTTCAAAAGGGCGAACACGAGATAAAGGTCGAGGTGGATAATACATTCGGCGAGCACAGCGCGCTGCATATCCCCAACGATTATTACACCTATGGCGGGATAACAAGACCAGTTTCACTTGAGCTTGTGCCGGAAATGTACATAAAGAATGTGCATTTTACACCGTATATGAAGGACGGAAAATGGAATGCCAAAATTGAAGTGAGCATATGCAGTCTGTCGGACAATGATGTAAATGCAGAGGTACGGCTTATGCTTAATGGTTTAACGGTAAACGGCAGTGTTAAGCTTGGAGCAGGCAGTGAAACAACTGCCGTATTTGAGCAGGAATTTGACGGCGTAAAGTCATGGTCATGCTCAGAACCGAATTTATATATGCTAAGCGCCGTACTTTTAGTAAACGGCGAGGAAACGGATGACCTTATAGAGCGTGTCGGCTTCCGTACCATTGAGGTGAAGGACACTAAAATATATATGAACGGAGAGCCTGTCTACATGAAGGGCTTTAACCGCCATGAGGATTATGCTGTGGACGGCTGTGCTGTTACGCTGCAGCATATGGTTCAGGATATGGATCTTATGCAGGACATGAATGCAAATGCGGTGAGAACATGTCATTACCCGAATGACGAGAGGTTTCTCGATCTTTGTGACGAGCGCGGCATAATGGTATGGGAAGAAAATCATGCGCGCGGACTGCTTCTCAAGGATATGCAAAATCCAAATTTTGAGCAGCAGTGTGAGGACTGCATAAGAGAGATGATAGAGAACCATTACAATCATCCTTCAATCGTTATCTGGGGTATATTGAATGAGTGTGCTGCGGAGACCGAGGAGGGACGCAGAATGTATAAAAAGCAGTATGAGCAGATAAGGAGCATGGATACGACGCGCCCGACAACCTCCGCGACCTGCCGTCATTTCACGGACATATGTCTTGATTTGCCTGACGTAGTGTCGTTCAATATGTATTCTGGCTGGTACAAGGACTGTCCGATAGACGAGAGAAACGATCAGGAGATAGAGTGGATAAAGAGCTCCGGCGGGGACAACAAACCGATAATAGTAAGCGAGCTTGGCGCCGCGGCAATCTACGGCTACCGTGACCGTTCACGCTGCAAATGGAGCGAGGAACGTCAGGCGGATCTGATACGGGACAACCTTGAGGTATATATGAATGATGACAGAATTACCGGTGTATTTATATGGCAGTTCGCTGACTGTCGTGTTACCGAGGAGGGAGAATGGTTCGCGACCCGTGCGCGCTGCCATAACAACAAGGGAATTGTGGACGAATACCGCAGACCGAAAATGGCATACGATACTGTAAAGGAGCTGTTTAAGAAATACGGAGGTGTGAGATGAAGCGAATAATTTCAGCCATAGTCGCAGTGGTAATGACTATTCTTTATATTCCAGTTTTTGCGGCTGACGAAACTGCTTCAAATACTATCGGTGAAACAGAGAACACAGCGATATTGAAAAATACGATACTGCATCTTTGGGATTTTTCGGACGAAAAGCAGGCAGCCGCGGACAGCGGGGCAATGGATGTGCCCGTGCTTTCGGGCAGTGCTGAATATAGTGCGGAGCACAAAAATGTAAGACTTACATCGGAAAGCGGCGCGGGGTTGTCTGTAAACCTGTCAGAGCCTGCTGCGGCGCAGTCATCGGAAAATATAATTAATGTTGAATTCGATGTAAACTTCGGCAAGATAAATAAACAGTATTTTGGATACAGTATTACCGATAATGCAGGAAATAAGATTATAGACTGCAATTTTTCGCCGTACAATTCATCATCAGCGGAAACGGACGGCTATCTGAAGATAGGCGGTGTGTCTGTGATAGAAGCGGCTGACGAATCGAGCGTTAATAATCAGATAGTCAGCTGCATATCGGCAGTAAATGCGGATGGTATGACTGCTGAGACAACACATTTCAGAAATGAGATAGATCTTGCGGGCGGAACGGCAACAGTCTATATTGCGGGCGGAAGCAGCTCCGGCAGTTTTACGGGAACATTTGATACGGAAGTTTTCAGTAATATTGCAGGCTTTGAGACATCGCTAACAAAGATGTCCACAAGCAGATATACATATTTCGATAACCTTAAAATTTCACAGTATCAGTATGTTACGCCGCCGCCGGACTCGGAGCTGGTACATTATGTCACAGCAAAAGCAGAAGGCGGAACAACGGTGGTCGACACCTCGAAAATGGTATACGGCGGTCACATAACATCTTTCATGGTGACTACCGCTAAGGACGGGGAACTTATAGATCAATATATGACCGAGGTGCTTGATAGTGTAAGCGTCAACACGGAGGGAGCGGAGAATATCGAAATTGCCCCGGTATATACGTATACCGGCATGGACGAAACGAAGTTCAATTCGGCGGACGGATTCACATTAAAGGATATCAATGTGCTCGGTGAAATTGCTGACGGACGCTACAACATGAGCTTTAAGAAAACGACTTCAAAAGTTACGGATATATATGTAAACGGCGGGATGGTCGTAAACAATGCAGAGCAGCCGGGGAACGGCAGAAGTAATCCTCGGGGCGCATTATGCGAAGCCAATGACGTAAAAATCGAGGGCGGTGCGGTGAATATAAAGACGCTGCGTACTGAGTACAGCGGCATTACATATCCTGACGCACCGATATCGGAGATATCTATAGTGAAAGCGCCTTCGATAATCGAGAGAAAGACAAAGATAACTATTATGGGCGATTCGCTTGTGAGCAATTATTACGGGGGTAAAAAGACAGAGCTTGGCAGTTCCCAGACGGGGTGGGGACAGCAGCTTATAAATTTTCTTGACAGTGATAAATATGAGATCGTAAATCTTGCAAATTCGGGTCATTACGCGAGGATACTTTATGAAACGGCCATGAGCGGCGCAGTCTCGAATTCACTTGAAGGGGACATAATTCTTTGTCAGGTCGGATATAACGACAGAGTGCGCTCAAATGAGGCGGAAATGACTGAATATATGACGAAGATGGCGGAGGCGGCAAAAGCAGCGGGGATAACCATAATTTTCGTTGCGCCGCCGGCAACCTGTGACGATGAAACAAAATACGGCAGCAGTTATGCAAATCCCATCGACACAACGGCTGCAGACTATGTTAATACCTCCTACAGTTACCCCGTGCGTTACGGAGAGACGGTGAAGGAAACAGCCGAAAAACTCGGGGCGGGTTTTATAGATCTGTCAAGAATGAGTTACGATTATCTTACATCGCTTTACGGAACAGATATAGACGCCGCTCGGGAGCTGTATATCCAAAATATTGGTGTGAGCGACGGGATACATCTTTCCTATGCCGGAGCGATGAAATGGGCGTCATTTATAGCACAGGAGCTATATGATAACGGTTATATAACAGATATTGACACTGAGTTTGATTATACTGTTACCGATACGGAGGGGAATATTATCGCCTGCAGTGTCTCTGATGGGCCGGCAACTACGGAGCCTACCACAGCTCCGACAGAGGGAGCGGTATCGCCGGAGCCTACCGCAGCTCCGACAGAGGGAGCAGTATCGCCGGAGCCTGCCAAAGATCCGGAAGAGCCTGAACTCAACGGCGGCAGGATGCTTTTGTCCGAAGATTTTTCGGACGGCGGCTATGAGGATTGGATTGATTCAAAAAAGACACTGAGCATAAAGCAGGATGAGGTAAACGGCAATTATTTGTCAATGAATGTATCGTCAAGCGACAGCGGCGCATATAGGCTGTTTGAAGAGACTGAAAAGCCGGTTTTGCAGTACAGCTATGAATGCGATGTACGCCTGAAGGCCGGAAATAACAAGAGCACACAGCTTGCGCTGATGTCAGATGGCTATACCTTCAGTTCGAATAATGTAAATTACGGCATAGGAAGCGGCTATATATTCAAGCTGTATTCCGTAAATTCCACAGATTGGACAATAAATCCCGATACGGACAACAAAACGGTTACGATACCAAATACGGAATGGGTGCATCTGAAAGTCAGCAGTGATTCAGAGAGCGGTACGACGTGGCTGAAGCTTACAAATGGTGAGGATATTCTTTACAGCGGTGCGATAACGCCGTATTCTGAAAAGAATGTTCCCGTAGGGCTTCATCTGCGCGGAGGAAAGAATAATGCGGTCATAGATGTAGATAATCTGAGCTTGACGGTAGTCGAGGACAATAGGTTCAGCGGCTATTCAGCGTTCAGGAACGAAAGCAATGTCGGCGCTGTGATAATTCCCGGTATTGAGGGAAATGTCTGTGCGGCGCTGTATGACGGCGAGGGCAGATTGCTCGGCGTAAGGACGGCTGAAGGCTCCGAAGAAGCGCAGACTTTAAAGTTCCCGATTCCCAAAGAAAGCGGTGCATATATGAAAATATTCAACTGGACGGACGATATGCAGCCTTTGTCCGATGCGAGTGAGACGATCGATATTGATAGTCTCAACGAGAAAAATTCCGATTATCTTTTATACGGCAGGAGCGTATACGCCTTCGGAGACAGTATTGTGTTCGGACATACCAAGCCGGAAGAGTCTTTCATGCAGCTTATTGCTGAAGATTATAATATGGATCTGGCGATGTATGCCGTAAATGGCGCAACGGTTGTCAATACGGACAGCTCCGAAAAAGAGGATGCTTCGGAATCCAAAGAAAGCAATTATATAATAAATCAGATACGGAACGCATCGTCAGAGGCGCCGGATATGATAGTATTTGATGGCTATACTAACGACGCATACGGCGATCCGGAAACAGATAGCTTTAATTCGAAAGGCGCACATATCAACATCATGGAAAACCTCGGTGAGATACAGGGCAGCGATGCGGCGGAATTTGACAATAAGACCTTCTGCGGCGGCTTTGAGGAGATAATATATACGATGAAGCAGAAGTGGCCGGATACGCCTATCGTATTCGTGACGATACATAAATCCGGCGGCAGGGATTGGGATATCCAGTGCAAGCTTCGCGAGCTGGCAATACAGATGTGCGATGAATGGGGAGTATACGTTGCAGATGTGTTCAATGATACATCGCTGGATACTAATGACCCTGAGCAGATGAAAAATTATATTATAAACGGTGCGGGTTCACATCCTAACGTTGAGGCATGCCGCGAGTTCTATATTCCGGTGGTGACCGCCGCTATGAAGGAGGCTTCTGAAAACAACATGGAATTTTCAGTGCTGCCCGATAATATAAACGATAAGGTCGATCTTGCGGTGTTTGCGGGTCAGTCGAACATGTCGGGACGCGGTTCGGCGGCGGACGCTGTGGTATGCGATATAAACGCGGGTTTTGAATACAAGGCGATAAGCGATCCGGCAACACTTGTGAGAATTGAAGAGCCGTTTGGTCTCGGAGAGGACAAAGAAGGTTCTATAGCCGATTTTAACAGCGACGGAACGAGCAAGCGTACCGGAAGCATGGTGAGCGCTGCTGTTGACGAATACTATAGGCAGACCGGCAGACAGCTTGTCGCAGTATCGGCCTCGATCGGCGGTTCAAGCACGGCAGAATGGCTTGACAATTATATCTATGACGCTGTGGGCCGCCTTGACGCTGCAAAGCGGTTTCTGACCCGAAACGGAATAGAGATAGGCAGGACCTTTGTGGTATGGTGTCAGGGCGAAAGCGATGGTGACCAAAAAATGACCGCGGAGGATTATACAGCTAATACAAAGGATATATTTGACTTTTTTAAACGGCACGGAGCTGAAAAGTGCTTTATGGTGCAGACGGGTCATTATAATTATATCGACTACCCGGGCATAACGAAAGGGCATACCGGCGAGGAATGGGATGAGAGCTATGGAGTGATACGCGGTGCACAGACGGCGATGTGTTGCGCGGATGAAGATTTTGTTCTCGCAGGCAGCTTTGAGCCGTATATAGAGGATATGAAGGACAGATATCATTATTATCAGAGCGCGTATAACGCGGTAGGGCAAACGGTCGGACAAAATATAGCAGACTTTTATGAGAATGAAGGCTTGGGAGGAGAATGAGATGAAGCGAATAATTTCAGCCATAATCGCAGTGGTAATGACTATTCTTTATATTCCTGTTTTTGCGGACGCCGAAACGGTTTCAAATACCGTTTGGGGTTACGTGAGCAGTGCGGATGGAGATATAGAGATAGCGTCAAAAACAAAAGTACCTAATATTTATATTGATGAGCAGAACGATTATCCGGGCGTCGCACGTGCAGCGGGCGATCTGCTGTCAGATATTGAAGCTGTTACAGGTGTAACGGCAAATATCGTAAATGATGCTGAAAATGCGGATATTATTGTAGGAACAATAGGAAAATCGGCTGCTGTGGACAGTCTTATAACGGAGGGCAAGCTTGATGTTTCGGAGATTGAAGGGCAATGGGAAGCATTCACACTTCGTAATATAGACGGAACACTCGTGATAGCAGGCGCGGATAAGCGCGGCACGATTTACGGAATATACGACCTTTCGGAAAAGATGGGTGTGTCACCGTGGGAATGGTGGGCAGATGTTACACCATCGCACTCGGACGCGATCTATGTGTCTCTTCCGGAAAACGGATATACCGAGGGTGCGCCGAGCGTGAAGTACAGAGGTATTTTTATAAATCAGGAATATAATTTATGGAATTGGGCTAAATCGCTTGACGGCGATATTGGAATAGGCACTGAAACCTATAAAAAGATATTTGAGCTGCTTTTAAGATTGAAGGCAAATTATCTGTGGCCCGCAATGCACGAATATACTCAGGCATTTAATGTAAACCCTGAAAATGCGAGACTTGCCGACGAATACGGTATTGTTATGGGTACTTCACACTGCGAAATGCTTTTAAGAAACAATATGGGCGAGCTTTTGGATTTTCAGGAGCGATGGATCAGCGAGCATCCGAACGCAAAGCTGTATATGTTTAAGGACAATAGCTTAAATGCGGACGTGGCATATGATTATACGGACGTGGACGCGGAGGGCAACCCTGTTGACAATAAACAGTTCGTTGAGGATTACTGGCGCGAGCGCGTGAGGGCTAACAAGGACTATGAAAGCAATTTTACTATCGGTATGCGCGGAGTTCATGATGGAGCATGGAATCCTGTTTCGGCAAAAACTGATGAGGAGAAGATAGAACTTCTTGAGGAAATTATAAAGAAACAGAGAGAAATTCTTTCCCAAGAAATTGGAAAGCCTGCGGAGGAAATACCGCAGACCTTTATTCCGTATAAAGAAATTTTACCGTTGTATAACGCGGGACTGGAGGTTCCGGACGATGTTACGATTATGTGGACAAATGATAACTACGGTCATATAAGACAAAGCTCTAATGAGGAAGAACGCCAAAGAAGCGGCGGCGGAGGTATGTATTATCATGTCAGCTATTACGGCAGACCGTCAAGCGTTATTTGGAACGGCGGAACACAGCTTGGACTTATCAAGGAAGAAATGACAAAGGCATATGACAGCGGCGCGGATACTGTTTGGATATTAAATGTCGGTCCGCTCAAAGGCTTTGAAAATCAGACTGAATATTTCCTTGATTTGGGAAGAAATATTGATAAAGTACGAAACATAAGCGTTAAGGATTATGTAAAAGACAATGCAAAGCATTATTTTGATTTTAATGATGAACAAGCCGAAGAATACGCAGAAATTCAGTGCGAATTTCTTGAATTGGCAAATTCGCGCCGACCTGATTTTATGACGCAGGGCTTGTATTCCATTACAAGCTATGGCGATGAAGGACAAATAGTTGCAGATAGATATGACAGCTTACTAAAACGAAGTGAAGCATTGTATAATTCACTGCCTGATGATAAAAAGCCGTCATTCTATGAATTGCAGTTATACGCTGTGAAATCTGCAAATAATATTATTCATACCTTCATTGGTGCTGATAAAGCAGCTTTGTATAAAGCTCAGGGACGCGGAGCGGGCGTCAATAAATACGCTGAGGAGTCTGAGTCTGCATGGGCAAAAATTACCGATGATATGAATGAGTACAATACAATGCTTGACGGAAAATGGAATAATGTTGTAAATCCATTCCAAAAGAAGGAAAGCGGCTCATGGGATATAATGCGGAATTGGAAGAGCGACAACTCTACCGCTGTTCTTGAAACGGTAGACACGCTTCCATATACAGAAATGGGAATAGCGGTCGAAAATCAGCAGGATATAAATACCGCTCCCGTTCTTGAATTTTCAGGATATACAAAAGACGTAAGATTTATCGATATCTTTAACAAGGGTACAGGCTCGTTTGACTGGAAAGCATCGGCTGATGCGGACTGGATAATTTTCAATAAGGAAAGCGGAACGGTCTGCGATGACGACAGGATATATGCAGGTATCGATTGGGACAGCGTGCCGGATGGCAACAGTACGGCAAAAATCACTATTACCCGTTATATCGGCGAAAACGCTGTTCAGTCAAAAACAATAGATGTTATAGTAAATAATGATGTAAAAGACCTGCCGGAAAAAACATATGCCGAGGCAAACGGATATGTTTCAATGGAGGCTGAGCATTACACGAGAAGCACCTCAAAAAGCTCCGGAGAAAGCTCGTTGACCGACGGTGTTGTGACGGGCAGTGAACCTAAGCTTATTACGAATGCTTCGGACGGCGTCGGCGTCGTTGCCGTATACAATCAGGACGGAACGCTCTCATCGGTTCAGACATCAACAAACTATTCTGAAGGAGCATATATATTTGAAAAGCCGATAGCTCTCAACGCGGATGAGACCGTTAAGGGAATGGTGTGGTCGTCATTTGAGGAAATGCGCCCGATTAAAGACGCATACGGCTTGGCGGAGGAACAGTCTGCTGCGGTATATGAATGGCAGGAGCAGGACGATTTCGGCAGGAGCGGTACAAGCATGAAGCTTATGCCGAATACTGATGATAGTATATCGGATAACAGCGTTTATCTTGAATACGATATATATTTTGAAAGCACCGGCACATTTAATGTTGACGTATACAGAATGCCTACGCTCAATGAGCGCGGTGGAATGAATTTTGCCGTAGGCATAGACGAAAGCACTCCTACAGTGCTTGAGGGATGCAACAAATACTACAACAATTCAAACGGTACCGACAAATGGGGCAAGGGTATATTGAACAATAGCGAGATGCTCACTGCATCTATTACAGTGACGGAGCCGGGAATACATCATCTCAGGCTTTACGGCATTGATCCCGGTGTGACGATAGATAAAATGGTTATAACGACCGGGGAGAAGTTCGATTCATATTACGGCGCACCGGAGAGCTATAACACGACCTATAATAACAAGGCGGCGGAAATACCTGAGCCTTCAACGGCAGCAACCGAGAGCACTGGAGATGTGACAGCTTTGTTTACACCGCAGCTTTATACATCAGGCATAAGCCTTGACGGAGACGCTGTTACGGGTGTTGGAATAATTAAGCTTGCAGATATTTCGAACGCACATATAACCGTTGCAGCATATGACGACAGTGGAATAATGCTTGACAGCCAAACTGTAACCGATGATTTTTCAGAAGTAAATATAAATGAAAAGGCAACGATACCGGTCAGCTTCAATATTCCGCAGGACACTGCTGAGATACAGGTCATAGTATATGACGGGAATGAAACACTCAATGCGCTCTCACCTGTGTACGCGACCGATGTAAATTCTGTTTCGCTCATGGCAACCTATGACAACGGTACTATTGAAGTGAGACAGGACCTCGGCAGGTACACCGGCAAGGAGGCTATATGCCTTATCACAGACGCGGATTCCGGCGAAACGGTATATATCAGACAGGAGACTGTCGGAGAAAATACGTTCAAGACGATCACAACAGGAGAGCTGGACAGCACGTATAATGTAAATATAGGGGTTTCTGGAAACGGTATGGTTATAACTGAAAAAGCATATACGGAAAAGCATATAGAGACGGATAATCCGGAGAAGAGCGAGACGCTGTATTCATGGGATTTCTCGGAAGAATCGCAGACGGCGTCGGAGGGAAGCAATATCCCTGTTCTTGGCGGAAATGCCGCATATGACAGTGGAAATCAGGCTGTTAAAATGACTTCGACAGACAAGTCCGGCGGTAAAATGAGCGTGACGTTTGATGAGCCGGTGAAGACTGTGCAGGGACAGGAAATAACCGTTGTCTCCAAAATTGCCTACGGCAGGGAGGACGGCAAGCATATGGATTATACGATAACCGACTCGAACGGAAACGAGCTTGTGGGCTCACATATCAGCATATATTCAGGAAGCACGGCTCAGTCGCTAAGAATAGGCGGAGAAGAGCAGCTCAACGGCGGACTGCCTGCAGGTATAACCACCAAAAACAAGGATAAGGATGGCATAAAGAACGGTTATTCTACATTTACGGTAACGCTGTCCCCGGATACAAACACTATAACGCTTAAGGTATCGAATGCGGAGGATGAAAGTACCTTTACGGGTAAATTCCCGGAGGGTTCAAGCTATGACCTTGGCGCGCTGAATTTTTCAACAACGCATACATGGGCGTCAAGAAGCTGCTATGTTGATGATATTTCGGTGACGAAAACGACAGCTCCGAGCTATACAATGAGCTTCGATGTGCAGGATACTTCCGGCGAGAAGATTGATAAAGCAACTATCGAGGTTACAGATGTAAAGTATGGCACAGTCATAGAGCCGGAGACCGACGGAACATATCACCTCTGCGACGGCATCTACAGCTATACCGTAACGGCGGATGGATATGAGCCTGTAAAGGCAGAGCTTGAGCTTTCACAGGCGACTCTGTCACGAACAATAGCGGTTACGATGGAAAAGTCAGGGTCAACCGACCCTGACCCCACTCCCACATCGGGACCGTCTGACGAAAAGACGGCGACAATAACGATACAATATCGCGATGAGGAGGATAACAAGATAAAAGACGATTATGTCTTTACTGAGAAATATAATGAAGGCGATACCTATACTGTATCCGATGATCTGAAAAAGGATTTCACTGTAAAGACAGAGAGCGGACTCTATAATCTGTATACCATAAACGAGGATCGTTCACAGCTCGAAGCGCCGTATGAAGAAAGCATGACGCTTAAGATAGAATTCAATAATTCCGCGCAGTATGACTATTACGAGGATTTTGAAAATTATACGCTTGACACTTCAAACTGGCATGTGCAGAAGGGAAATTCGATCGTGCCTACAGTAGAGACGGACGCTTCAAAATATATTAAATACTCCTCAGGCAGCTCCACCACCGGCGGGTATATGACCTTCGGTGAGATCAATACCGAGACTAAAACGGTGCATATAACCGCGGATGTGAAGTTTACTCCGGCAACCGAAGCACAGTCAAACGGAAAGATAGGAAACAGCCAGTTCGCTATCAGCAATGTATTGCCGTCCTTCAGCGGCACAAATATAACATATGGAATAAACAGCAGCTGTAGGGGACATATAATAGTGTTTGAATACAACAGCGGTAAAACGCTTGCCGTGAACGGAAATGAGCTCAGCACTGATTTTATCGGTGATTGGATGCATCTCGAGGCTGATGTTAATTTCAGCGATAAGAGTGCGTCTATAACTGTAACCAATGACAGCGGACTAAAGGCTGAATTTGAGGACGCGAAAATATACAGCTCGTCCTTTGACGGTAACATCGGATCTTATTACATGCGCGGCGCGGGTGCGTACGGTATGGTAAGCGCCGATAATATTACTGTTAAGGTCACAGGTGACGGCGGCGAGCGAGTACCGGATATTGAAAGCGATATCAACTTAAAGTCAGTATATGCGTTCGGCGACAGCATAGTCTACGGAGATGAGGCGCCCCAAGAATCATTTATGCAATTTATTGCAGACGACTATGCTGTTGATCTGAATATGATGGCTAAAAACGGAGCAATGGTGATGCCGGGCAGCAACAGTATCATATCACAGGTAAATAACGCGCCTGAGGAAGCTCCTGACTTTGTGGTATTTGACGGCTACACAAACGATGCCTACGGCAGCTCCGATTCCGATGAGTTCAATTCAAGCGGTTCGCATAAGGATATAACTCAGTGCTACGGCGAGATCACGCCTGAGGGAACTGAGGAGTTTGACACCTCAGGCTTGTTTTTTTATATGCACAAAAAAACAAGCTCCTAAGAGCCTGTTTCAAATCGATTATTCATCTATCAGATCAGCATCTCTGACGCTTTTGAGAAAAGCATCCATACCGGCTTTTGCATCTGCTTCAGACACATCATATTCATCAAGCAGCGCTTTTAGCATATCTTCATATGTAGTTCCCGCCTGGAGCATTTTCCAAAGAAAGGCTCCTGTTTCATTAAGAGTGATAAGTCCGTTAAATTCTTCAGACGCCTGACCTACTGCTACTACTATATTTCTTCCGGCAGTTTGTCTGAGCATAAATCCTTTTTTTGTTTTCATTATAAATCTCCTTTCATCGCATGGTATGATACCTCTGCGGCTTCAATATCTGTATTGCAGTAAAGCTTGTACATGGGCACGTTCGTGAGAATCTTGTCGAGTATATCAAGTACCTGGATCATTCTGTCCTCGTTATATGGGCGGACAGTCTGGTTCAATATTCTGTATAGAGCTTCATCATTATCAATACGGCTTATGGAATTTTTTTCGCCACGCTCGAGTGCGCATATTGCCTTTAGCGGTACACCTGTATTTACATTCAAATCTGTTTTGCCGGAAAAAGGAGTCCCGTACACATATATACCCTTGTCTGTCAGCATAATAGCGGGCTTATCATCATTAAGAATATATGAACCCTTGAATCGCTTGAGCCAAAGCTGTGTATGTGTTGATTTGCCCGTTCCGCTCGGAGCACTGAAAAGATATGCTTCTCCGTTGTATACAACAGCACTCGAATGAAGGAGTATGCCATTAAATACAGGAAGTGCATTATAAAATTCGCTTCCCATCCATATGTATTCACAATCCTCAACGGATAGATGCGGATTTTCTTTCTGTTTTTGCAGAAGAAATTCTTCGGGAAGCCTGATCGTTATATTAGCCGTGCCGTTTTCGGAATAAATATATGCTTCGCTTTGCCTTTGCGTGCGCGGATATTTCGGCTCCATGTCCACAAATACGCCGGCTATGTTATATATCATATATTAAAGCTCCTTGTATAATAAAATTTAGATAGGTATATTATACATTATTTTTCATGTTTTTTCAAGCATATTTCATAGAAAAAATAAATTTTTTTCTTTTTTCTATTTACAATGGCAGAAATTATTGATATAATATACATATATATTTTTTGGAAAGGAAGAAATGTAATGAAAAAAACTATAAAAATTTTGTCTTTAGCAGCGGCAGGCATGATGGCGTTTCAAGCAGCGGCATTTGCCGATTTTTCGGATATGCCTTCGGGAGATATGGGAACGGCTTTGCAGAACGCGGTTGATAACGGATTGATTACAGGCTATGATGACGGCACGATAAGAGCTGATGAAAAAATTACAAGAGCACAGATGGCGGCTATAATTACAAGAGCCTTTGGCGCTGAGTATAAAGACAGCAGCACATTCCCGGACGTGGCGGCGGACGCATGGTATGCCGAGGATGTTTCAAAGGCGTCGTATATGGGCGCGTTCGGCGGCGACTCGGAGGGAAACTTTAACCCGGAAAATAATATTACCTTCCAGGAAACATATACGGTTCTTGCAAGGGTATTCTGTTTTGATTCATATTATACAAATAACAGCGATGGCTCAAGGGATTATGTAAATAAGGCTGATCTGGCAGTGCTTGACAGCTTCAGCGATAAGGACAGTGTGGCGGACTGGGCAGCCGATTATACAGCGGGAGTTGTTCAGTACGGCGGATATCAGGGTATTGACGGACAGCTCAAGGGCTCTGACGAGATAACGAGAGGTGAATTTGCGCTTATAATGGATTCACTCGTGGGTACATATATAGACAGTACAGATAATATTTCTGTAGACCCGTCAAAGTCGGTTATGGTTAGAGTGGCAGACGCGGGTTTGAGCGGATTAAAGACAGACAGAAATCTTATCATAGGCTACAGCGTTGACCAATGTACGCTTCAAGACGCGGAGATTGCAGGAACAACTGTAGTTTACGGCTGTATTGACCAGCCGAATGCAACAAGCACAGATAATTTAAAGTCAAAGATTTCGCTCGGCGGAACATTTAATGACGTGAGAATAAAATCGGCAGGTATATTCCTTGACGCTTCGGGAGCAAAAATGAAGAGCATAAGAGGAGTATCAAACAGCAGAATTAATATGGGCACATTTGGCGGCTGATAAATGAAAATAAAGAGGACGTCCGGCCGGACGTCCTCTTTGGCGTTACATTTTAATAATACCCAATGAATCCAGTACAGATGAAACAAGTATTGCTACGGTAAATATCGGAGCGGCATATTTTATCATAAAAGTATAAATTTTTTCTCTTTTAAATTCTCCTGAAAGAAGAACCTCATCTTTTATTGCCTTGACACCTATAACGTATCCTACAAATATACATGTAAACAGCGCCGCTATAGGCATAAGCACGGAATTGGTAATGAAGTCCATAAAATCAAGTATATTGAAATTAAAGATTTTCACTCCGGAAAGCACGCTGTAGCCGAGCACCGCGGGAATACCAAGCAGGAAATCGAATACCGCTGTAACGATAGAAGCCTTCGGGCGTGACCAGTGCAGCTTATCGCATAAGGTTGCAACAATCGTTTCCATAATTGATATTGATGAGGTAAGCGCGGCAAAAAGCACAAGTATAAAGAACAGAAGTCCTATAAGCCTTGAGCCGCCCATGCTCGCAAATACCTTTGGCAGAGTTATAAACATAAGTCCCGGACCGGCGCTCAAGGCGCTTTCATCTCCGCCGGAAAAAGCGAACACCGCCGGTATTATCATAAGTCCCGCAAGCACTGCAATAGCTGTGTCAAATATCTCTATTCTTGAGACATTTTTTTCGAGGTCGCTGTTCTTAGGTATATAAGAGCCGTATGTTATCATTATACCCATTGCAAGCGAGAGCGAATAGAACATTTGTCCCATTGCCGCAAGCACTCCCTGAAGTGAAAAACGTCCAAAATCAGGTACAAAGAAATATTTTACTCCCTCCATTGCTCCGGGAAGAGTAATGGAATATACCGAAATGATTATCGCAAGAATAAACAGCATAGGCATCAATATTTTCGAGAAACGCTCTATACCCTTTTCAACGCCCTTAAAGACAACATATGAAGTCATTATAGTAAATATTGTCTGAAACAGTATCAGTGACGGGGTATTGGAAAGCATATTCGAGAAATATCCGTCCTCAGCCATTGCCATGTTATCACCTGCAATATATCCGACCGCATATCTCACAACCCAGCCGCCGATTATATTATAATAGGCAAGTATTATAACCGGTATAACAAATGATATGATGCCCAGAGGAAGCCACTTTTTATTAAGCTTTGAAAAGGCTTCAAGAGGACCGCTTTGAGTTTTGCGGCCTAAGGCATTTTCTGTAAGCATCAGCGAATAACCGAAGGTCACCACCAAAATAACATATATCAAAAGAAAGATTCCGCCTCCGTACTTTGCGGCAAGATACGGGAAACGCCATATATTGCCAAGACCTATGGCAGAGCTTGCCGCGGAAAGTATAAAGCCAAGACTGCCTGAAAATGTCGAACGTTTTTGATTCTTCATAATTAACTCCTTTTACAAATTTTCTCCGTTTGTTTCTATAACATTTTTATACCAAAGCGCACTGTCCTTCATAGTGCGTTTTTGTGTACCGTAATCCACATATATAAGACCGAAACGCTTTTGATAACCATACGCCCATTCGAAATTATCCATAAGAGACCAATGGAAATAACCTCGTACATCTACTCCGTCACTGCATGCGTTTTTCAGGCATTTGAGATAACGGGTAAGAAATTCTATTCTCTGAGGGTCGTGTACATGTCCGTCTGAGAACATAAAATCAGTGTTTGCCATGCCGTTTTCGGTGATATATATTGGCTTTTTATAACGGTCATAATAGAATTTAGGACCCCAGTAAAGCGCTTCCGGTGTGACAGGCCAGCCCATGGCGGTCTCTTCATGTCCGACTGATGGCGTGACAGGACCCTTTGCGCTTATGACGTCTCCCTGATAAATATTCATGCCCAAGAAATCAAGCTCCTGCCCGATAAGTTTCATATCCTCATCGGTCACCTTTACGCCGGATTTTTCAAAAACTTTCATTATATCATCACAGTAGCGTCCCTTCATTATAGGATCGATCCATATCGCGCAGCCCCAGTAATGCGGATCGCAAGGAGAGAACATCGCCTTTTTTGCAGCCTGAACGTCGAGCAGTGATCTTGAAGCCGGAATTTTCACTTCACCTACCGGAGCAAAGCCTATATTCGGTTTCTTTTTTGCATATGTGCGTATGGTATGGACCGCAGCTCCGTGAGTGAGATTGGCGATATGAGCCGCGTGCATGACTTCTTCCTCGGATAAGCGAAGTCCAGGAGCATGTTCTCCGTTTGCATATGCCACTGATATAAAGCACAGCGTCTCATTGAGAGTGAACCAATTTGACACTCTGTCCGAGAAGCATTCCATAACCTTTTTTGTATAATATGAGAACCATGACGGCATTTCCGGTGACAGCCATCCGCCCTTGTAGTACAGCTCAATTGGCAAGTCCCAGTGAAAAAGCGTTATATATGGCTCTATCCCATTCTCAAGAAGAGCGTCTATAAGCTCATTATAAAAACGTACGCCATCCTCTCTCAGTGCGCCTAATCCGCCTTCTATAAGACGCGGCCATGAAATGGAGAAACGGTATGCTTTAAGTCCCATATGTTTCATTATCGCTATATCTTCTCTGAAGCGGTGATAATGGTCGCATGCAGTTTTTCCGTCGTGGGAAAAAGCGATTTTTCCGGGAGTACGGCAAAACAGATCCCATATAGATTCACCGCGCTGATCGTATCCGCCCTCTATCTGAAAGGACGCGGTGGCAGCTCCCCACTTAAAGTCTTTAGGAAATGACATAAAATACCTCCTTATTAATGTATTTGAAAATTATACGGCTGTGTTTTACAATATATCCGCTTTTGATGTTTCTATTATATAACATATTTCAAAAAAAGTACAGAAAAATATTACAATTCTATAAAAAAATTTTGATTTACTTGCTATTTATACAAATATTTATTATAATAGAATGGTATAGTTATGTATATGAAGTATACAAAAAGGTAAGGTGATAACGTGAAAGAAGGCGCAAATATCCTTTTGTCTTTACAGCAGCTCACCATCGGCGGGGCGGAGACCCATGTCGTGGAGCTTGCAAAGGAGCTTAAGCGCAGGGGATATAATGTTATTGTTACATCGAGCGGCGGAGTTTATGAGAAAGAGCTTGCCGCGTCGGGAATAAAGCATTATAATGTTCCTTTGCAGTCTAAAAATCCTGTGCAGGTCATGAGAGCTATGAGGATATTAAAAAAGGTAATACGCGACGAAAAGATAGATATAGTGCATTCTCATGCCCGTATATCATCGTTTATACTCGGCAGAATCCATAAGAGAATGAATTTTCCGTATGTGACCACAGCACATTGGGTTTTTACCACAAAATACGGTCTGAAGTATATAACGGACTGGGGAGAAAAATGCGTTGCGGTTTCGGAGGACATAAAGACATATCTTATGGACAACTATAAAATACCGGCACGCGATATAAGAGTCACAATTAACGGCATAGATACCGAAAGGTTCTCTCCGGATACGGACTGTTCCGATATATGCAATGAATTTAATATAAGTCCGGAGGATAATGTTATAACCTATGTAAGCCGTATGGATGAAAGCCGTTCTCTGGCGGCGAAGCATCTCATAGAAATCGTTCCGGAGCTGGACAAGAAAATAGAGCGGCTCAAGGTTTTGATTGTCGGAAGCGGAGATGATTTTGAAAACGTACGCGCAAAAACGGCGGCTATAAACTCACAGCTGGGACGAGAGGTCATAGTGCTTACCGGAGGAAGAACGGATATAAATAAGCTTGTGGCTCCGTGTAAATTATTTGTGGGAGTCAGCCGCTCCGCGCTCGAGGCTATGGCGGCTCAGAAGCCTGTCATAATAGCGGGCAACGAGGGATATATAGGCTTGTTTGACCAATCAAAGCTTCAGGTGGGCATAGATACTAACTTCTGCTGCCGAGGCTGCGAGGAATCATCACCGGAGCTTTTGAAAAATGATATCCTGAGATTCTGGGACATGACGGATGAGGAGAAAAAGGCTCTCGGAATTTACGGACAGGAGCTTATAAAAAAGGATTATTCGGTTTCGAGAATGACGGATGATTGTATAAAGGTCTATGAATGGGCAATGGCAAAGCATGACGAGATACTTATCTCCGGCTATTACGGCTTTAAAAACAGCGGAGACGATGCATTGCTTACCGCAATTATAGATGATATAAGCAAATATAAGGAAAGCCCTAATATAGTGGTCTTGAGCAAAAATCCGCAGGAGACCCAAAGGCTGTACCGTGTGAAGTCGATAAACCGAATAAATATACCGGCTATAATAAAGCATATGAGAAAGGCAGGGCTGCTTATAAGCGGAGGCGGAACACTTATGCAGGACGGCACGAGTACAAAATCACTTTGGTATTACCTTGAAGTAATAAAGCTTGCGCTTAGAAACAACGTTAAGGTCATGCTTTATTCAAACGGTATAGGGCCGCTTAACCATGCCGGAAGCATAGAACAGACGAGGGAGGTCTTAAATAAAGTAGATCTTATAACGCTGCGAGATGATGCGTCAGCTCAGATTTTAAAGGATATAGGCGTAAACTGTCCGAAGGCTGTTGTTACAGCAGATCCGGCTTTGGGATTGGAACCCGCTCCTAAAGAGGTAGGAAGAAGTATATTGTCCTCCATAGGAGTACCTAAGGGAAAGCGTCTTATTGGAGTTTCGGTAAGACGCTGGGGAGATAACTGCCGTGACTTTGAAAAGATAATCGCGAAGGTATGTGATTATGCTTATACAAAGTACGGGCTTTATACGGTATTCATACCAATGCAGATAGAGCGTGATCTGGTGATATCGCAAAGCATTGCCAGAAGAATGACAGCATCTTCATCTATACTAAACAGAAGATGCAGTGTTGCGGAGGTAATGTCGGTCGTCAGCTGCATGGACGTATGTATAGGAATGAGGCTTCATAGCCTTATTTATGCGGCGGTTGCATCAGTTCCGCTTATCGGGCTTGTGTACGACCCTAAAATTTCGAGCTTTATGAATTATACCCGTCAAAGGCTATATGTGGGAGTTGCTGATATGACGGAGGATAAGCTTATAGAAACATTAGATAAGTGCATGAAGGACTACGATTCAATTGCCGGAGAGCTGAGAAATAATTACGGACATCTAAAGGATAAGGCGCTTCTCAATGCAAAACTTGCGGTTGAGCTTTATGAGAAGGGAAGTGTGGATATATGAAGAAGGAGCGCAGCGCCGGAAAGACAATGATTCTTACGGCGGGCTTTATGGCGGCAGCAACTCTTCTTTCAAAGGTGCTCGGACTGATAAGGGATTCGATGCTTACGGCGTATTTCGGCTCGGGCATGGAAAGCGACGCCTTTCTTACAGCCTCAACGATCCCGACAACGCTTTTTGATGTGGTCATAGGAGGAGTTATTTCAGCCACATTTATACCTGTATTTAATGACTTGATGGAAAAGAGAGGTAAGAAGGCGGCTATGGACTTTGTAAACAAGTTCGTTACGCTTGTTCTTCTTGCGTCGGTAATCATTACGGTATTGGGAATTTTGATATCCTCTCCGCTTGTATCATTGCAGGCGCCGAATTATGACGCTCAAAAGCATATGCTTGCTTCACAGCTTACATCCATAATGTTCCCTATGGTGATATTTACCGGACTCGCATTTTCATTTGTGGGACTTTTGCAGTCCTTCGGAGAATATAATGTCCCGTCTATAATAAGTCTGGTTTCAAATGCGGCGATAATCCTTTATTATATAACACTGGGAAAAAAATTCGGGATATACGGTCTTGCGGTAACCATGGTAATAGCATGGAGCCTTCAGTTTTTTATACAGCTTCCATGGCTTAAAAAGCTTGGGGTAAGGTACAGACCTGATTTTCATTTTAAGGATCCGTCCGTAAAGCAGGCTATAATGCTTGCCGGACCGATGCTTATTTCAACATGGGTGCAGCCGTTGTATACTCTTGTCAACCAGCGGCTTGCATCGAGCGTTCCGTCGGCTGTAACTTATATTCAGCAATCGAGCAGGCTTTATATAATTGTAACGGGAGTATTCAGCTTTGTGGTGACAAATCTTGTGTTCCCGAAGCTTTCGCAGGCTGTTGCGAGAAAGGATGAAAAAGAGGCGGCGTCTCTTATAGTGACTTCTATGAAGTCGATCTTTCTTGTCATACTGCCGATCATGGCGATGTTTTTGGTGATGGCAAGGCCGATCTCAAATATTATGTACGGCTACGGCAAAATGGATGAAACAGGAGTTTTTGAGATAAGCCGTCTTTTACAGCTTTACAGTCTCGGAATGCTGGCATTGGCAGCCAACGAAGTGCTTTCAAAGGCGTTTTTCTCCATGCAGGATTCAAAGCCGCCTATGAGGAATTCGGTCATAAGTATGGTGGTAAATATTATTCTTGCCTACATACTTTATAATTACATGTCGACACGAGGTCTGGCGCTTGCAACGGTGGGCGGCTCTGTGGTGAATGCACTTCTTAATTATATATGTATGGTAAAGAAATATCCGAATTTATTTGGAAGAGCGGATAAGATATCTATTATAAAAATAGTCGTCTGCGGTATTGTTATGTATGCTGTTTTGGCGATCGTTTTCAGAATAACCGGAAGAATTTTTGATATGTCGGGAATTATAGGCAGTCTTATGGTTTGTGCGGTAAGCGGAATATGCGGAGCTGCGGTATATATTGTGGCATGCTTGGTTATGAAGATAGATGTATTTGTAGAAATGATAAATAATTTCAGAAGGAGGTAATGAAGCTTGAATAGTTATATAATATCCTCGATAGTTTCCTTTGGAAAAAGCTTCGGAGATAAATTTACACATACATGGATATATTCCATTGTTATGACGATTTATACAGCTATATCGCGTTCTTGGAAGAACAGCGCGATAATGGGGCTTTTAAGAGGAAATAAACGCGAGGGAGAGGCAGCAAAATCTGTTGCCGGGAAAATAGCGCGTTTTCCGTTCACACTGCTTGAATTTATAGGAGGAAAAATCGGCGCGCGATTTTCAGAAACAGTGAAAAAAAGCCGTATATGCTATTGGGGAAGAAGCTATGCGCAGAATTTTATAGCGCTTAATACGAGATTTTTCGGTATCATGATATTATGCCTCTCACTCTCGTTATTTCTCGCAAAATATATTTTAACGGGATATATAATAAAGTGGCTGCTCATAGCGGCGCTTGTAGGAGCCGTTCTTTCTCTTTTTAATTACAATGTAATGAGATTTGGAAACGGCTCGGCGGCGGTCAATTTTATAAAATGCTGCTGCGGATACAGAAAACTAAGCTTTGATTTTTTTGATGAAAATATGACAAAGGGAAGAACAAGGATTGTTCTTGCCGCTATTACAGGTATTGCTGCCGGAGCGGCTGCTGCGGTGTCGCCGCTTATAGGAGCAGCGGTTCCATTCGGCATAGCGGGAGTGGTGCTGGTTTTGCAGTATCCTATCGTAGGAGTTTATGCGGCTGTATTTATCGCTCCGATCGTTCCGACGATGGTGCTTGCCGGATGCTGCTTGCTTACCGGATTTTCGTTTGTGCTCTATACATGGACAAAGCCGGATTATAAATGGCGCTTTGAGGGAGTAGGCTTTGGGATAATTCTTCTTCTTGCGGTGCTTTTTGTATCATCGCTTTTCTCTTTCGCGATGATAGGCAGCCTGAAGGTATGGGCGATGTATCTGGTGTTTGCAGGCTTCTATTTTGTGATAATAAACACGATAAAAACAAAGGAACAGCTTTACGGACTGCTTAGATTATTCGTTATTTCCGGAGCGTTTGTCGCTTTGTACGGAGTAATGCAGTATGTATTCGGCTGGACTACCTCAAACGCATGGATAGATGAAACAATGTTTGAGGATGACACAATGCGAGTGTATTCAACGCTTGCGAATCCGAATGTTTTGGGAGAATATCTTATACTTGTGCTTCCTGTTGCGGGAATATTCATGCTGAGGGACAAGGCGCGGAATTTGTCAAAATGGGTATATATCGCGATATTTGCGCTGTTGGCGCTTTGCTTGGTGCTTACGCAGTCGCGCGGCTGCTGGATCGGCTTTGTGTTATCGCTTGTGATTTTCCTTACCTTTTACGAGGGACGCTGGTGGGCGTTTATACCGGTAGTAGTATTGTTTCTTCCGCTGATAGTGCCGGAAACAGTCGTGGACAGAGTTATGTCCATAGGAAACATGGAGGATTCGTCAACCTCGTACAGAGTATATATATGGCTGGCGACCTTGGGAATGCTCAAGAATTACTGGCTTGGCGGAATAGGTATGGGAGAAGCGGCTTTTAACGAGGTATATCCGTTTTATTCATATAATGCTATAATAGCTCCTCATTCTCATAACACATTCTTGCAGCTTACGGTTGAAGCCGGAATAGGCGCATTGATAGTATTTATAGTTACTCAGATAGTTTTTGCGCAGAAGATGCAGTCGGTATATAAGCTTAACCGCAGAAAGAGTCTTGATTCAACGGCGGCTCTCGCTATAGGAGCCGGAATTATCGGATTCCTTGCCCAGAGTATGTTTGATTATACTTTTTATAATTATAGAGTAATGTGTATATTCTTTATGGTTATGGCATTGGGGATAGCCTTGAAATATGCTATTGAGGAGGGAAGAGAGCTGAAATGAAATATAAAATAATTGAAGTATCCTCTGATACCAACATAGGCGGAGCGGGAAAGTGCCTGCTTGCGCTTTTGGAAAATTTTGATTACAGCAGCTTCGAGGTAAAGGTCGTGCTTCCTAAGAACAGTCTTTTAAAGCCGCATATAGACAAGCTGAATATACCGGTTATAGAGGTTGACGGCATAGCGGATAAATCTCTGGACGCCGGCGCGATAGGAGAGCTGAAGCGTATATTTAAAGCCGAAAAGCCGGATCTGGTTCACACTCATGCGAGCATGTCGGCAAGAATAGCAGCAAGGCAAGCGGGAGCAAAGGTCATATATACCCGCCACAGTGTGTTCAAGCCGTCGAAGAAAATTTCACATGGCCCCGGTAAGCTGATTAATGGAATGATAAATAATTATCTTGCGGATGGGATAATAGCGGTTGCTGAGGCGGCAAAGGATAATCTTACCGATACGGGAGTAAGCGCAAAGAAGATACGCGTTATTTTAAACGGAGTAGACGCGCTTAAGGAAACCTCAGAATCCCAGAAGTCACAGCTCAGAGAGCGTTTCGGCGTAAAGAGCGGCGAAAAGGTTGTATCAATCGTAGCAAGACTTGAAGATATAAAGGGTCACGAATATTTTATAGAGGCCGCTGATGAGCTTATAAAGAAGGGGATAAAGGCAAGATTCTTTATAGCGGGAACAGGCTCATATGAAAATGTTCTGAAAGAAAAAGTAAAAGCGATGAATCTTACGGACAATGTTATATTTACAGGCTTTATAACAGATGTTGACAAGCTTATGGCTATAACAGACGTTCAGGCTAACGCTTCATACGGAACAGAAGCTACAAGCCTTGCTCTGCTTGAGGGTATGAGCATAGGAATACCGGCGGTCGTTTCGGATTTCGGAGGAAATCCCGGCGTTATAAAAACGGGAAGAAACGGTATAGTAGTACCTAAGCAGAATTCGCACGCTCTTGCGGAGGGTCTTGAAAAGCTGCTCACTGATGATGAGCTGTATAAAAAAATGAGCGCAGGAGCAAGGGAGATATTTAACTCTGCCTTTACTTCAAAAGCAATGACCGAAAATACTGAAAATTATTATAAAGAAATTATCGGAGGGGAAAACAATGCCAGATAAGAAAATTAAATGGACCGGGATCGACACTTTGATAGTGTTGGTAGTGATAGCGGTTATTGCCGTTGCCGGAGTTATGTTCGGACCGTCTGTATTTGATAAATCCGAAAAACAGAACGTTGAATTTACTGTTATGATCCAGTCTAAGGAGCAGGAGCTTGCGGATGCAATGAAGCCTGACGCTAAGGCAACGCTGAGCCTTACAGAAAAGGACGGCGGAATAATAAAGGAAGTCAGAACAGAAGAGGCAACGCAGATGACATATAACTCTATTGACGGAACATATGAAAATATTCCTGTTGAGGGAAAGGTCGATATTTATGTAACGATAGAGGCTGATTGTGATATAAATGAAAGGTCTATAAAGACCGGAGATACGGCTATAAGAGTAGGAGCTGAAATCCCGGTACGCGGCAAGGGCTTTGCAACATCGGGCTTTGTTATTGACGTGAATGATTGATAGGGAGGAAGTACGGATATGTTAGATAAAAACGGAAAAATCGGCGGAAAGGTAAGCATTATTGATTTGGCAGTGCTTCTTCTTGTCGTTGCAGTCGCTGCAGGCATTGCATTCAGATATGGTTCGAGTGCAACAACGGCAGTTCAATCCTCAGAAAAATTTGAATGTGTTCTTAAGGTCACAAATGTAAGACAGTTTACAGTGGACGCTTTGAATAAGATGGGCGTTATAACCGATAAAAACAGCGAAAAGGTTTTGGGAGAGATAAAGAATATCGAGGTCGAGGAAGCGCAGTTCCAGTCAACTACCGCTGACGGTAAAATTGTTGAAACAGTTCTACCGGAAAGATATACCTGCTATGTTACGATAGAAGCATCGGGCAAGGAGTCCGAGGACGGATATATCATGGATGACAGCAATGAGCTTTCGGTTGGAAGAAATATGGATATTTATTCTAAGTACGTAAAGACCTCCGGTGAGATAAAGAGTGTAGAAAAGCTCGATCAGTAAATTTATAATGAAAGGTGTCCATTCGGGCACCTTTTTTATTTTGCGTGCATATAATGATAATACGCATAATAATAATAGTATGAAAGGATGAGTGAGATGAATAATAAAAAAATATCTGATATGCTCAAGAGCTTTGATGAAAATCAGATTCGTCAGATAAATGAGTTTCTTAATTCATCAAGGGGAAATAAAATAAAGAATAAGCTGGATTGCGCCGATAAGGAGAAGCTTCTGAGAGAATTTGAAAAGATAGATCCAAACACTATCAAAAATAAAATGAAAAATCTCAGGAGTGAGGACATCATAAGGATAATCAATAATTTATAAGGAGGATTAACATGGCGGATGCAATGGAAGCATTGAAAGGAATTTTAGGCGATGGAGCGGAAAATACTATAAGGAATGTGATGGGCTCGCTTACCTCAGCCGGAGGAGAAAACGGAGACGGAGAGGATATAAAGCAGGCGGTGGAAAAGCTTGCCTCAAACCACAGCGACCCGCGAACAAATCTTTTGCTTTCGCTTAAGCCATACATGAGTGAATCGCGGCGTCATTCTATAGACAGCGCGGTTAAGCTTCTTAATTTTACTAAGATTTCAGGAATACTGAAGCTCTGAAATAAAGGAGGGAGGAGCTATGTATAAGAGCTATCACTATGACAATATGCCGCAGCCTGTTGTGCCAAAGCCGGAAAATTCTGCTCCGCGCGCAAGACCGGAACAGGAAAAAAAGATGAATGAAACGGCTATAAGCTGTGATGAAAGATCCGTAACTGAATCTAAGCGCAATACTTTTATAGGAAATTTGAAAAACGATGATATCATTCTGTTGGTGGTGGTCTTTATACTGCTGATGGATGAATGTGACGATAAGCTCCTCCTGATAATGCTGGGATTTATATTTTTCAGCGACTTTTTTGCATAATACGGATCGCGCAGGTACATAATAATTACGGTGATGAATATGAAAAGAACGGCAAAGTTTTTTAAATGTATAAACTGCAATACTCTTGTCGAAGCGCTTAATCCTCAGTGCTGTGACGAGATGACCTGCTGCGGTCACAGTATGGAGATGATAATTCCAAACAGATCGGACGGCGACGGGGAAAAGCATATGCCGGTGGTAAAGCGCGAAGGCTCAATTATAACCGTATGCGTGGGACATTTGCTCCACCCGATGAGCCGTGAGCATAGAATAATGTGGATAGAGCTTAGCGGATGCGGATATACAAGACGCGCATATCTAACGGCGGGAGAGGATCCGATTGTAAGCTTTATTGTTAATGAAAATGACAATGATTTTGAAGTGTATGCTTATTGCAGCAGGCACGGATTATGGAAAACAACAGTTTAACCCCTTCTGTTAACGGTGGCGGGTTTCTCCTTGCTTAGGAGAGATTCCGCCGATGTGTGACAGAAGGGGTTATTTTATGTTAAAGAGCGTAGAGGTGTATCCTTTTCGGGGAGCGGTTCTCCGCCGGGGATTATTAATGAAAGACGTATTATTATAATAAGATACGGACAAGGCATTTTGAATGACCGATTTTCTAATGCAGAAACGAAAGGAAAGATAAAACAGCTAACGCTGAAAAAGAAAGCCCTTTATGCGGACTCCGCGATGAGGTGAAAACAGTTAAGGATATGAAAAATTCAAACAAAAACGTATTTTATCATCGTTGACTTTTTTTATTTAATCTTGTATAATTAAATTATATAAATATTGACGGGGTGAGAAAGATGTCTTTTTTAACAGAAAATGTGCGTCGGCATCTATTGCCTCTATATGTTCTCGGCACAGATATCAACAAAATTCAAGAACCAATGTCCAGACCAAACGGATATCCAAACTATCAGATTTCTATCTGTCTTGAAGGAAACGGTATATACATTGATGAAAATAATATAGAGTATAAAATAGAAGCGGGTGATTTGTTTTTCTTTTCACCTAATGTTCCTCATAGATATATAGCATCATCTGAAAGCTGGAGGCTGCCGTTTGTTGTATTTAATGGAAAGTGTGCTGCCGATATAGTTAAATATCTTGAATTTGGCAGTAGTATGGTTTTAAAAGGAATATCTAAGAATAATTTTAATACGCTGGTCACATCGTTCACAAACATATACGATACCTATTTCAGCAATATCTCAACAAAGACCGAACGTGTTTCTGCTATGTTATATTATATGCTCATATTTATATCGGAAATTGCCGGCGACTCCTCAATGGCAGATCCTACAAGTGTTATGCAGTATCTTGCACCCGCGTTACAGTACATAAACGACCATATCTCCGAAAAAAACATAAAGGTTGAAAGCGTTGCAAATGTTTTACAGATAAGTACGGGCAGATTATCTTTCCTTTTTAATAAAGCATTTAATATGACTCCTGTACAGGTAATACGTGAACACAAGCTTGAATACGCCAAACATCTTTTAATGACAAGGCCTTATATGAAGATGACGGATATAATAGAAGCCACAGGCTTTACAAACCTTTCATATTTTTCTACTATATTCAAAAAGACATATGGCGTATCTCCCACAGAATATAGAAACAGTCGCTTTCATAATTCAAAGGATTGGTGGTAGAACTAAATTTTCATGATTGTTTTATGTCATATTTTTTAATAAAAGGACTGAGCAAATGAGCGGTTTTAAATACTCATTTGTTCAGTCCTTTTACTTTATTTGTATAATTTTAATATATGAATGTAACCTTGTTTAATTATTAAGAATTTATGTTTTAATCAACAGGAATCTGCTTTGTGGATACCGGCTTCATTCCGTTAAGCGAGTTCCAAACGAATACCTTTTGATTTTCATCTGCTTGTGTTTCCTTAACCTCTTCGTTAGCTTTGACTTCGCCCTTAATCTCGACTTTCAGCAGAGCGTTATTCTGATCATAAGTTGCAAGAATAATGATACCGTTCTCTTCATATACCGTAATAGTATCCGGCGTCGGCTCTTCACCGGAGGTTATTGTTCCTTCTTCGTTATAGCCTACGATCTCCAAATCGCTGTTAAGCGTTTCATCATAAGAACAGTCAAGTAAGCTGCCTCTCATAAGATATCCCGCAACACCGCCGGCATATGGAACTGCGTTATAAACCCGGCCGTTGTTTGTGCAGCTTTTAACAGTGCCGTATGAGTTGTATCCAACAATACCGCCTACATAATTCTGTGTTGTATCTCCTGTATAAGACGCATCTGTCGCGTTACTTATAACCTCGCCTGTATTTGTGCTGCTCTCGATTGTTCCGTTATCAAGGAATCCGGCAATACCTCCAAGTCTGTTTCTAAAGCCGTCTGTGCCATTTTCAATCTTGCCCGAATTACTGCAGTCTTTTATGATACCTTCGATATTATGACCCGCAATACCTCCGGCGTAAGTTTCCTTATTGCTGATTTTAATATTGCCCGTATTCTCACAAAGAGAAATGCCTCCGCCGTTTGCAAGTGTGCCGACAATGCCGCCCGCTTCTCTTTGCGCGTTGATGGTAACATCACTGCGGCAGTTTGTTATGGCGCCGTCGCATGACGCCGCGATACCGCCGACAACCGAGCTTCCGTTTATTTCGCCCGTTACCGTAAGGTTCTTAACAGTTCCCGAAACATCACCAAACAAGCCAAGAGCTATACCATCGCTTTCATCTATATACAGCCCGCTTATCGTGTGCTCCTGACCGTCAAACGTACCCGCAAACGACTTTAGACCTCCGGCATTATCCGCACCGATCGGAGTCCATGACTTACCCGATTCTTCGCCGTATGTCTCTGATAAATCAAGGTTATCTGCAAGCGTTACCGTCTTGCCTGCATAGCTGTTGCCGCCGTTGACAATCGCAGCAAATGTTTCGAGATCCTCTACGGTTTTGACTTCTGTTACCAATTCGTCATCCGGCAAAAATTCGGAGGATTCGATTATTGTAAGCGAAGGTCTTGACGCAAGGCTTGGCGCACCGTTTACCGAGTACACATCGTTACCGCCGCCCGCGCTGTAAACCATAAACGTAACAATGCCGTCCTCGCTGTTTTTGAGAGCCGCTTTTACCGCTTCAGTCATACTGATGGTGTTGGTCTTTTGAATACCGGTGGACGCGGTATAGTAATCCTTTAGTATTCCCTCCGCGGCAGTGGCTGCGTCATCTGTATTCGGTACAATCAAAGCCGAGTGATTTTCGCCGTTAAGGAGTGATATGGCTGCGTCCTCGCCTTCCTCATTGACATATTGGAAGCTTGATATATTTGCAGCTTCGGTTCCGTCAAGCATGAAATTCTTGTCTATCCTGCTTTCGTCCCAATCATTGTTCGGAACATAAAATACCGCTTTTGTATTTAACGTTGCGTTCTTTGTGAGAGTGAAGTTTATATCGGCTTCTGATATTATATCGGCATTATATCCGGACAGATCAAATTTAACAAATGTAATTCTGTTCGCTCCTATTACAAGGTCAGGACTCTGGATAGCTCCGTTATCTCTTATCGACACGCTGTTTTGCGCAGCAATACGGCTTGTTCCGAAGGTCGGCTTTACATATTCCGCCGATATGCTTACCTTCTCTGCAGGCATTACGAAGCTGTTGTCTGTTACTTCGATCTCGCTGCCATCGGATTTTTTTACTGTTATATTAGCAGTATAGCCTGTATTTGCACCGTTATTTATTGTAACTGTGGCGCCTTCCTTTGCATAAGCTGTTCCGTCTGTGTAGTTTATGCCGTCTACAGTAACAGACAGTTCGCCTTTAGGATTTTTTGACGCGTCAAAGCTTATCTCATAAGATTTGTTTTCTGAATCTTCTTCCACTATTGTAAGCGAAGGTCTTGAAGCAAGGCTTGGCGCACCGTCTACCGAATATACATCATTACCGCTGCCCGCGCTGTAAACCATAAATGTAACAATACCGTCCTCACTGTCTTTGAGAGCCGCTGTTACCGCTTCGGTCATGCTGATTGTATTAGTCTTTTGAGTACCGGTTGACGCGGCGTAATAATCCTTCAGGATTCCGTCCGCAGCAGTTGCCGCATCATCTGTATCCGGTATAATCAAAGCCGCATGATTATCCCCGTTAAGGAGTGATATGGTTGCTTCCTCGTTTTCCGCATCAGTATACTTGAAGCTTGATATATCTGTATCATCTGTTCCGTCAAGCTTGAAATTTTTGTCTATTCTGCTCTCGTCCCAATCATTGTTCGGAACATAAAATACCGCTTTTGTATTTAGTCCCGCACTTTTCGTAAAGGTAAAATCCATTTCCGCTCTTGATATATCGTCAGCGCTGTATCCGGACAGGTCAAACTTAACAAATGTAACTCTGTTTGCGCCTATTACAAGGTCAGGTGTTTGGATATTTCCGCTGCTTTGGATTGAGACGCTGTTTGTCGCCGCTATACGGGTTTCGCCGTACTGCGACTGCTTTGCATACTCCGCTGATATGGTTACCGTCTCAGCCGGCATTACAAAGCTGCTGTCGGTTACATCAATGACGCTGTTATCAGACTCCTTTTTAACTGATACATTTGCTGTATAGCCTGTATTTGCAGCTGCGTTTATTGTAACTGTGGCGCCTTCCTTTGCATAAGCTGTTCCGTCTGTGTAGTCTGTGCCGTCTACGGTAACAGATATTTCACCCATAGGATTTTTATCCGCGCTGAAGTTTATCGCATACGACTGAACAGTGTCAACGGGTATTGAAACCACCTTTGAATATGACGCGCTGCCGTTTGTTACGGTAAGCCTTACGTTTGCTTTTGACTCATTGCCGACATAATCGGGATTATATGCTACTATATTATTTTCGACTGTTACAATGCCGGAGTCGTCTGCCGATTCAAGCGTTATCACCGAGCTGTTCGATGCTGCCGGAGCGGATAGGGGTTCCGTTTCCGTAACCACTGCTTCCGACAAAATTTTATTAGCTTCAAGAAAATCATTATACGCTGCGGTATAGTCAGCTTCATCCGTATATGTAAATACGATCTGCGGATATATCCACTTACTGTAATCGGTCTCGCCTCCATTGTATAAGAACGGAATCGCACCGGCGTTTAATCTGGTGTTGTTCGATATATTACAGGTGGCATACTCTGCTTTGTTCACATTACCGCCTGCATATTTCACATGCAGCGAAAGCATATCGTCCGCGCCGATAACCTCACCGGTAATATCGATATCTGCCTGCCAGCTGGAGAGAGCATCCGGATATTCCGTAACATCGGATATTTCCATAAGAGCTGCTGTTTCGTTAAAATTATCGCTGCCGACTCTCGGTATACTAAACTGTGCTATAGAAGTTTCTTCCATCGTATCAGTAAAATCGTTGCTTATTACCGATACCGTCTGCTGCAAATTGGTTTTACTCACCATCGGAGTAAGACGCAGCTTTGCACTTTTAATAACCTTGCTTTCCTTATCCTTTGTCGATAAATCAAACTGTAATGCCGCGCTGCGCTTTTCCTTTGTTACTTCAATCACACCGTTACTGTCTGTAACGTCCTTAATATTTCCGCTGTCAGCCGTAATTTCTCCAATCTTTGAAGCGTAAATTGTCCATTCGCCGCCGTTTGAAATTCCGTTTGCCGTACCGTCATCTGCTGCGGGCGCATCGAACGCCATTGCCTGCATAGGCGTCAAGGCAAAGCTCGACAAAATTGCCGTTACTGTTATAAATGAGATCAGGTTCTTTCCGAATCTGTTTTTCACTTCATATTCCTCCTTTCCAATTCCCAATTATCTATTATTCGGGTCAATATCCGGCGCAAGCTCGCCCAGAATTTCCAAGTCTGCAATATCAAGCTGCACACCGGCCTGTGGTATGATCTTTACATATCTTCCTATGATGTAATCCTGCGGCGGGTCGATTTCCGGGTCATGCTGGTTTACAAACCATGTTGTCTTTACACGCTTGTTGTATTCCGCTCTTGCTTTCGAATTGACCGCGCCCACTGCATGCTCGTCTGTATGTCCCGCGCTCCAGTCTTGTCCGTCTTTGGAAACATATATGCGGTAATCGTGTGTAAGAGACGGATTCGCCCAGGTAAGGCGCACGCCGTTAATAAGACGCTGTGCTTTGAGGTCAATTGTGATTCCTTCGCCGCTCACTGTTTTGTCGTCTGCGTTGTATACCGAACTGCTTTCTGCTGTCTTTGAATACCAGACTGTACTATCGTCGTTATCTATCGCCGCTTCCGGACTTGAACCATTTTCCGAGACCTCCGCACTTACCGTCGCGCCGTTTAACCGCGCATAGTCGTAATACTCCGGCCAGATATCCTCCGGAACGATTGAAGGTCTGTATACATACTTTGCCTGTCCTTTTTCTACGAATTGAATATTCTTTGTATTATTTCCGATATTCAACTGTGCATCCTCGGCGCTTAGTGCAACATTGCCGTTTATCATAAGGTTTTCAAATGTGACATTCTGCGTCATTCCGCTTATTCCATCGCTTGTTTTATAACCTTCGATCCTTCCGTCGTGGGTCGGGTCAATATTGTTATAATCAATATCCTTAAAATAGATATTGTTTATTCCCTTACCCGGATAGGTATATGTGCCGTATCTATCCTGAGTTGTTATAAACAGCTCGCAAATCTTGTTCGCCATGTAATCCCGTATGCGGATATTATTGAAATAGATATTGGAAACCGTATTTCCTTCTGATACGTCCATACGGATTGACTGCGGCATTCTGTTTATGCTGCCGTCACTATTTGTTTTATATGCGTATTTGTTATATGTAAGTATATCAATATTCTCAAAACGGCAATTATCTATAACACGTCCGCCGTTCGGTGATGAGCTGTCGCCGTGAGTGCCGAAATGGATCGGCCGCGCAAGATCGGGCATAAGCACACAGTCTTTTACTTTGATATTTCTTACATTGCCTGTATCGCCCCAATAATTACCTGTCCAGCGCGGACCGTAAATTGCAATACAATCATCATTGCCGCGGAAGAAGCAGCCTTCGACAGTTACGTCCTCGGAGCAGAATATATCCATTGTATCTCCCCATTTATGACGTCCGATCGACTTTAGGTTCTTAACATATACATTTCTGCTGTTTGCAACATTTATGAAATATCCGCCATTATCAGCCCATCCGTGATTTAAGCCCATCATACCTTCAATATGTGCGTTTACAGCGTCATTTACTGTTATAGAGGCATATTGCGGTCTCCACATTAATCCGCGTCCTATGAGCTTTGCATTTGTTGTGTAATCCATATTTATTGATCCCTGAATTACCGCTCCGCCCTCTAAATACCATGTCTGATTATCCTTCATATAATGCGTAGTTTCCTTATATCCCTCAGAGTAAAAACCGGGCTTTATGTATACGACATCCGCTTCATAGCTCGCCGCGAGATTATCGCCGTTCGAAGCATCGACTACCGCTACGGTCTTTCCCTCAGCCTGAAGCTCTTCCACCGTAGGCATATCTATCGGATAATCTGCCCAAATCTGAAGATTTCGCCTTGTATCGCCGTTCGGGTCTAAAACTATTCTCTGTCCCGGTTCAACTGTGAAACTGATAGTGTCTCCGCCTTCCTCATATTGTGGTTCTATATTATAGCTCTCCGGATAAATTTTTGTGTCTATAGGCGTATTTACCATCGCGCCGTTAGCTGGTTTAAATTCTGTCGTTGTGCCCTTCGCAAGCAGTCCTTTTTTCTGACCTGTCGTTTCATCGATATCGTCAAAATAGTCTACTCCTCCGGTAACAGTCACCTGAACGTCTACAGCGCCGGTACAGTCAAAATAAGTCATAGCGGCGTTTCTTGTACCGTTACTCATGACCTGAACCGTATATACATCAAGCTCCTGCCATGCATCGTCTCCCGCGCCCTGCGGACGTGCTTTAACCTTGTACGATCCGTTCTTATCCACGCCTTCCGGAGCCTTATAGGTTATAAGCTGTGTTTCTGTACCCGTGTCAACCGTTGTTTCTCCTGAACCTTCAGCCAACACAGCAACGGTATTACCGATTATCGATACCGCAGCCAGCGCCGCCGCAAAGCCTGTAAAAAGTTTTTTCATTATTGCAATCCCTGCCTTTCTTTTTTATTTCATTTTATTAATTAACATTGAAATCTATCTTTTTGTTCGTTGATGTAATTCTCCCTCTTTATTTGAATATGTGCAGTTATTTAATACGCCTGACGACAGATATCCAACAACTCCGCCCGCAAAACCATCAGTGCATATAACCTTTCCGCTGTTTTCACAAACCGCTATATTAGATCTGTTAAAGCCAGCGATACCTCCAACGGCTGAACTTGCCGTTACTTCTCCTTCTACGCTCAAATTCTTAACTGTACCCGAAACTATGCCGAACAATCCCTGCTCCCTGCCTGTTTCGGTATTGATGTAAAGTCCTTTTATACTGTGATTACCGCCGTCAAAAGTACCTGCGAACGCATTGATAACATAACCGTCGCTATCCTGTGAACCGATCGGCGTCCATGATTTACCGGATTTATTATAGATATCCGACAAATCAAGATCATTGGCAAGCGTTACGGTTTTTCCATTATAGCTATTACCGCTGTTTACGCTTTCGGCAAATTTTTCAAGGTCTTCCACCGTTTTGATTTCTGTTATTTCTTCTATTTCTCCATTTTCACCGGTATCCAACGTCAGCACTGTTTCACTGCTCAACTCCGCCGGATTTTCGTACGGACTTGTTTCGCCAAGAATTTCCAGGCTTGCAATATCCATCTTCGTGCCTTCCTGCGGAATAATCTTTACATATTGTCCTATGATCCAGTCTGAACCGCCCTTGGGGTCATACTGGTTCATAAACCATGTTGTCTTTACGCGTGTATTATATTCCGCTCTTGACTTTGAATTGACCGCACCAACTGCGTGCTCATCGGTATGAGCCGCACTCCAGTCTACTCCGTCTTTGGATACATAGATACGATAATCATGTTTAAGAGCCGGATTACCCCATGTCAGCCTTACTGCGTTGATGAGGCGCTGAGTGCCGAGATCAACTGTAATGCCCTCGCCTGTAACTGTTTTATCCTCACTATTATAGACCGAGCTGCCGGTGCTCATGATTGAATCCCATACGGTATCCGCGTTACCGTCGATCGCTAAGCCCGGGTCGCCGGTTCCGGCGAGATCGGCAGAAGCAGTTACCGTTACTCCATCCGCTCTTGCATAATCATAATATTCCGGCCAGATATCCTCCGGTACAACCTCCGGATTGTATTGATACTCTGACTCACCCGACTTTACGAAGTTGATATTGCGTACCAGACCTTCGCTTCTGGTTCCGAGAGCCATATTCGCATCTTCCGCACTAAGAGCAACCTCGCCGTTAATTACAAGGTTCTCGAATGTTATGTTCTGTGACAACGCCCTGTTGTAGTGATTGATCGCTCCGTCAATTCTTCCGCTGAAATCGTTTTTGTTTGTATACTGCACATCCTTGAAGTATACATTGTTTATTCCTTTTCCATTGACTATATTTGTACCGTATCTGCCTTGAACTGTGATGTAGAAATCACAAATCATATTTGCACGGCCATCCTGTATACGAATATCATCAAAGTATATATTTGAAATCATGTTTCCGTCAGAGGGGTCCATACGGATGGGCTGAGGACCGGGCGCATACTTGCTGTATGTAAGAATATCAATATCCTCAAAGCTGCAGTTATCGATCACACGGCCCCCATTCGGCGACGTACTGTCACCGTGAGTGCCCAGATGGATCGGTCTTGCCACATCCGGCATCAGCACACAGTTTCTTACTTTAATATTTCTTACATTACCTGTTTCTCCCCAATAGTTACCTGTCCAGCGCGGACCGTAAATTGCGATACAGTCGTCATTGCCGCGGAAGAAGCATCCTTCGACGGTTACGTCCTCGGAGCAGAATATATCCATAGTATCGCCCCACTTATGACGTCCAATCGATTTTAGGTTCTTAACATATACATTTTTGCTGTTTGCAATATTTATGAAATATCCGCCATTATCGGCCCGGCCGTGATTTAAGCCCATCATACCTTCAATATGTGCGTTTACGGCGTCATTTACCGTTATAGAGGCATATTGCGGTCTCCATATTAATCCGCGTCCTATGAGCGAAGCATTTGTTGTGTAATCCATATTTATTGATCCCTGAATTACCGCTCCGGGCTCTAAATACCATGTTTGATTATCTTTTATATAATGCGGAGTTTCTTTATATCCTTCAGAGTAAAAGCCCGGCTTTACATATACTATATCGGTATCATAGCTTTCCGCAAGGTTGTCTCCCTGTGACGCATCTACTACCGTTACAGTCTTTCCCTCTGATTTAAGTTCATCCACCGTGGGAAGCTCTATCGGATAATCTGCCCAGAGATGAAGATTACGCCTTGAATCGTCATTAGGATCCAATACCACTCTCTGTCCCGGCTTCATTGTAAAGGTTATAACATCGCCGCCTTCTTCGAACTCGGGGACTATGCCGTAGCTGGCAGGATAAATAGCAGTAGTGCTGTTAAGGCCGTTTTCCATGTCATCGAAGCCGGTGCCTTTGCCTGTACAGGTTACCTGAATTTCGGTATCTCCGGTGCAGTCAAAGAAAGCCGCGCTTGCCCATCTCGTATTGCTGCTCATTACTTGTACACTGTAGGTTTCTACAGTCTGCCACGCGTCGTCACCCGCTCCCGCAGGACGCGCTTTAACTATATATGTCTTATTTCGTTCTACGTTTTCCGGAAGATTATAGGTAATCAGACGAGGATCTGTTATTTCCGATGGATCCTTCGGGTCGGGTGCATCCTTGTCTCTTATCTCACCGTAAAATTTAAGCTCTGAGAGCGACAATGAATTTGTGTTGTCTGACTGTAGGATTATATATCTGTAGCCCTTGCCGCCCTGAACATCATAATACTGTCTTACAGCATCGCCGTTACCGCCGCCATTGCCTGTCCATGAGCCTGTTCCGTAGAAGTCTCCCTCGTCATTTGTAAGAACGGTGAGTTTTTCAACATTAACACCCGCATCTGCTGTGAACATATCCGCTGTAAGCTCTTCATTTGTACCATACAGCTTAAAATGTGCTCTGCCCGGATATACCGCATTTGCATATGTTACAACGCGGCTTAACGCATATTTTGAATCCTCGCCCGCGTCATAGATTATCATGCCGGGATATTTCGCTATATCTCCTGCAGTAGTAGCGTCATTATCGCTCCACTCTGCCGGAACGGTTTCGAATGACGTTATAGTATCTAATCCTTCAGGCTTTTCCATAAGCGAGTTCATTTCAAGTCTGCCTTCCGTTTTGTCAGCCCACGCGTCAATCGTAAGATTCTTCGGTGTATAAGGCAAATTATATGTCGCGGTCTTTCCGTCCTCGGATATTATCGCTTTGACAGTTTGATTGTTAAGATTCAGCTTACTGATTTCATAGCCTTCATTCGCTGTAACTGTAATCGATACAGGTTCTCCCTCGTTGAATTCCGCTACAGGTTCAACCGTACAATGTGAATGTATACCTACAGTTGCCGTACCTTTTTCTGGCTCGGGTTCATTCGGGTCGCCGTCTTGTCTTACGGTACCGTACAGCTTAAGCTCTCCAAGAGACATCATATTTTTATGGTCTGACTGAATGATAATATATCTGTAGCTTCTGCTGGTATCAATATTGTATTCTCCTCTTACGGCGTCGATCCCGCCGCCGCGATTGTTATCCCATGAACCTGTGCCGAAGAAAGCATCGCTGTCATGAGTAAGCTCAGTAAACACCAGACCGCCGTTTGCACCGTTTGCATCCGTGAACATATCGGCTGTAAGCGGATTTACGTTTGTACCGAAAATTTTAAAGTGTGCTCTGCCCGGCATATCTTGTCTTGCGTAGGATATAACCTTGCTCAAGGCATATCTGTTTCCCTCGCCTGCGTCAAGGATCGCCAGACCCGGAGCTGGTTTAAAATCTGCAAAAGTTGTAACGTCGCCATCGCTCCAAGCAGCCGGAAGTGTTCCCAACGCCGATACACCCGGTAACTGCTCTGCTGTAAGTGTATTTAACGCGATTCTGTCTGTAATCGGATCTGCCCATGCGTCAACAGAAATTGTTTCCGGAGCATTTGTCAAAGTGCCTGTTACAGTGCCGTCCTCAGCCTTTTTAAGCTGAACTGTTCTGCCGTTTATATTCAGCTTGGCAGGCTCGTAGCCTTCGTTTGCGGTAACAGTAATTGTTACATTGCCGCCTATGTAATACCATTGGGGAACGGTAACTATACAATTTTCCTGTGTGTTTATTGTAATTGCCGTACTCTTATCCGGCTCCGGCGTCGGTTCCGGTGTTGGATCAGGCTCATCAGCTCCCCTTATTGACCCATAAAATTTAAGCTCTGAAAGCGACATCATATGCTTATGGTCAGAATGGATAATTATATATCTGTAGCTTGTATCTCCATTAACCACATATTCGCCTCTCACAGAATCTCTGCCCCCGCCGCTGTTATTATTATAATCTCCAGTACCGAATAAGGAGTTATTATCGGTTCCGTGAGTGAGCGCTGTCAGCTTTTCGCTGCCGCTGTTTGCACCGTTGGCAGCTGTAAACATATCTGCCGTAAGCTCATCGTTTGTACCGAAAATCTTAAAATGAGCTCTGCCCGGCATATCCTGTCCTGCATACGCTATAATACGGTCTATTTTGTATCTGTCTCCGGCCTTGCCGTCTCCCGCTTCCGCATCAAAGATTGCCAAACCGCCGTAAGACTTGAAGTCATATCTGCCGGTAGTATCGTTGTCGCTCCACTCGGCAGGAAGTGTTCCAAAGTTTGTTATAGTGTCTATTTCGGGCTTTTCCGTAACCGCGGTCATATTAAGTCTGCCTTCCAACGGGTCAGCCCATGCGTCAACGTTTATTATTGCCGCAGCGTTGTTGACAGTATATGCTGCAGTTTTTTACCGTCGGAATCTTCCGCCGGCGTCAATTGAACAGTTGCGCCGTTTATATTCAATTTTGAAGGCTCATAACCCTCTTCAGCTGTAACAGTAATCGTTACCGCTTCACCCGCATCGAATGTTTCGGGATATGAAACTTCACAATTCTCATTTGTATTTACATTCACTGCGCCTGCCGGAGCATTCATAAGCTTCATTTCATTAATAACCGTCTTTGCATTATATTTTGGCGTACCGATATACAAATAACGGTAATCCATATTATTGGTTATATTTCTTCCCCAATATATCTCATCACTATCCTGATACCATCCAATTTCTGAACTGCTTATCAGAGTAACGGGGATTCCCAATGTATCTTCATTAAATTTATCATAATTATTGCCGCAGAAATCAGTAACACCTTCATCCTGCTTAGTTTTTATGGCCTCCTGAATATTATCATTTGAACCGAAAATATAAAGATCGTCACCATTGCTGCAAGAGAAATCTATTGCATTTACGTCTGCAAAAGTCTTTCCTTCTCCGGCGTCCAGTACAAAACCGCCTATCCATGGCGATGTATTTCTGGTGATTGTAAGACTTGTATCTGTATTGCTGTCAAGCAATGCGCTTGTTTCTCCGCTGATGCCGTAAGTTTCCAATATCTGAGGGGCAATCACTTGCGTGATATCTGTGTATCCCATCTCGTCAATCTGCGGTGAAGCGCCCGCAGTTATCGGAAAAATCGGAATCATAGAAGACATCATTGATACAGTAGTAACTAATGCTGCTATTTTTTTTCCTCATCATTTTCTCATAGCCTCCTTAAATATTTATTTGATTGTCTTTATTTTATCATAGCTGCATGCAGACATCAAGTTTGATTTGTAATAATTATATAAAAATTTTAACATTTCCCGAGTTTGCCACTTGTAACGAAAATGTAATATAAAAATTTGAGGCTAGGCCT
>CAJMRL010000019.1 GCA_905215805.1 uncultured bacterium
GTGTTCCGTTCATCAGCATTATCGAGTAAAGGCTCCTGCGGTGCTCCTTGAGATACGTCCGTCTCAGCATCCCATATTTCCCTATCCTGTATTCCTCCTGCGGAACCGTCAGCTCCGGTATCAGATAATCTCCCACTGTCCTGTATGCTATCTCTGCCATGATTTTCATTCCTTTCTGCATTGACCGTTTGTATATTGTTATTATCTCTATTATATACTCCACTGCTGCGTTCGTCAAATTTCTCACGCCTCTGTTCGGCTCGTATAGTCTCGGATATATTCCTCAGCGCATGCTCCGATATAGAGCTTACTGCATTACCAAGTATGCTTATGGTCTCCGGTGTATTAAAGTCACGTATGAATTCAAAATCCTCATAATCAATTACATCATTAGGCTCAAGTCCCATGCGCCGCATGATCATGTATGCCACCGACACCTCCGCTGTTTGCCGAAATCTGAGATCAAGATTTACGCTGTCAAGACCGTACAAAAGCCCTTCGTCCTTAACATAATCAAATTCATGGATATAGTCGTTCTTATTGTCCTCGACCGCATTGTGCACAGCATTAAGTATCGCATCACGTATTCCAAGACTGCTTCTTATCTCTCCGAAGGTATTTTCAAGCGTCTCAATGATCGCGCTGTCATATCTGCTATCATACTGCCACAGCCGCAGCTCACGGTTATATCGGTCTCTTGTATCCGCTACATCGAAAACATATTCCAGCCCATAATGACCGCCGGTCTCACGCAGCAGCGCTATACCCTTTGAGCCTTTGTTTATCCATCGGTGCATCCGCTTGTTCCACACTTCCATACCCGCACACGCCACAGCTTCGGGACGCTGTGCATAGATAAGCACCTGATCCTCAAACGGGTAATTGTATTGCCATGCCGCTGTGCGCAGAAATGTTGTCCAGTTGTCCGGCTCAGACAAAGACTTCTGTGTCTCCTGCATCAGCTCGATTATTCTTTGCATTTTTGCCGCCAAACTCTTCACCTCCCGTTTTGTTACTCACGTTCTCATTATTTTGCCTGCTCGGCTCTCTGAGCTTTCAGCCGCTCATAATGGCTGTCGGTCACATCTACTGTTGTTGATGCGACCATTGCCAGTATACTAATAAGCTCGCTTGCATCGCCCGGAAACAGCTGTATTATTGCATACTCAGTCCCATCCTCGTCTGTCCCGAGCTTTGCGTACCGCTCTATCGACGCCAGCAGCTTCTCCGTGACCTTGCTCGTTTCGGGATCGTCCATTATACGTGTATATTCCTTTATCTCCTCTATCATATGGTCATACAAATCATCTGTAAAATCAAGTTTTATCTTAGCTCCGGCTCCTATTCTCATAATTCGAAACTCCTTTCTTTCCTTCTGTTCTTCGTTTCTATCATTATGCCGCCTACCTCTCCATATCCTTATGCTTCGGCTCTATCCCGATTGCCTTCTTTAAGCCGTCCATGGTCTTTTTGGTACAGCCTTCAAAATCTGCTTTATGGTTTATGAAACTCTCAAGATTGCCGCGAAACTCCGGTGTACCTGCATCTATGAGATAACATCTGCCCATCTCCGAAAGACGGTCAAAGAAGTCTCTCGGCTGCTTTGACTGTGCCGCTCCCTTTATATCAGCCTCCGATATTTCTGTGTACACAATTTGTCCGCCTGCTTCCGAATCCGGATTGTAGTAGACCTCTGTAAAGCCGCTGTCGGTCTTAAAAAACTTATCGGCTGTGAGCTTCTCGCTGTGACGCTCTGCAAACTGTATATCCGACTCCCGCATATATTCACTTTCCTCAACGGGTTCCACAACATTGCCGTTACGCTCGTTTATCTATGCAAACTGGCGTATATGATATGTCTCTCCGTACATTCTTCCGGCTTGTGTCAGCGTAAAGTGATAATCATCTATGTATTTGCATTTGCCGAACAATGTTCCGCCGTTATCGAGATTTATTTTTACGCATCCTCCGTCGGGGATCCGAAACAGCTCCTTATATTGACTGTCTATGAAACGTATGTCCATCTTCTATCTCTCCTTATCCTTGTTATTCTTCACAATTTCTTTAATGCTCTCAAAGTTCTTAACTGCCCATTCCGGGAGCTTATCAGGCTCCATTGTACCCATAATGTCGCTGCGCTCAAATCTCGTATGATCGCCGCTGTATAGATTTATACACCGCACCGACGAACCTCTTGAATACCCTGTCGTACCAAATCCGCCTGTTGCGTAATACAGCTGTTCCGTCGCAACTCTATGTTCCGAACGCAGCACCTCAGGCTTTATAACTATGATCTTGTTCTTTATGTTATCTCCCGGTTTTAACCCGGTACAATCACCGAGCTTTATGAAATCCATTGTAGGGAGCTTTTTGTGATCCTCCTTAAGTTGATTCACCTGCTCACTCAGACGAATTGCAAACTGCTCCGCGAGCTCTGTAAAGTCATCACTTACAAGACAGTTTTCATAGCTTATATATAGATCCATTCGTCTTGCATCCGCTATCATGTAATAGTCCCCATCTTTATTCTCAAGGTTTTCTCCCATAACTATCTCATGGTCACCTATGAATACCGAATGTGTTATCTCATAGTCTCCCATCATCCGCTTTTCATCTGACATTTTTATCTTCCTTTCCGTTTCTATATGTACATCTGTTCAGATGTGGATATATTATTTTTTCCTCTTCATACTGTTCTTTAGATTTATAGAATGGGCACGTGCCATACTTGCAAAGCATTTCCTTCAAAACACCGCAATGCACCTCTACCCGTGCAAAACAATCACTGTACACCCTTATCACCTTCTATCTCGTTCTATCTCAACTAAATTAACATAGCCGCAAATACGAAAACCATGCTCTTTCGCAACACTGCGCAGCCTGTTCATCAGCTGCAAACGGCGCAGTTTCAGCAAGTCCCTGTCAGCTTTCATTATAGCCTCACCTGCTGTTCTGTCCGAATATCCGCTTCCATTGTACCGCACCTCCGGATTTCTGTTTGATGCCATTGACATCACCTCTCATACGCTCTCTCCTCCAATAAAAAAAGCCGACGTCCTTTAAGAAACATCGGTTCCATCATCAATATTTTCTTCACGAAGCTTATCAAGCTCCATTTCTCTGTCTGTCCTGCCCGCCATCACCAAACAGCAGGTCATACCTACTCCGAACAACACTCCCACTCCGAATGCTATAACGACTTCTAACACTATTTGCACCTCCTATCTCTCCGGCTCATGCCGCTTTCTTGTTTTTGCCCAGTTAGCGATAAGCTCCATTATCGTATCCTCGATCTGTTTCGGTGTGAATTCTTCGGGGAAATACTGTCTCAGCTTATCTTCTTTGAGTGTTATCCGTATCTTTTCAGGCTTCTGTTCACGAATTACCTTGTCGATCAATTTCGCACTCAGCAATCCATCATCAGAGATCCTGCGTATCTTTGCCGACTGCTCAATAGACGGCGTGATCTCATTTCTCTCAATGGATTTAAAAACATCCGATTGTGCCTTCGAACCCAGATACGACAGCTCCACAGCTGCATTTAACGGCAGCTTCTTCTCATCGACCATTTCAAGCAGTGGATCTATAAGTTCAGTCAAGCGAATATATCGTTGTATTTGATTTCTACTCTCACCTGTCTGCTGTGCTAATTGTTCATCTGCCCTTAACTTCGTCCTCTTTCCCTGACGTTTCATTGCTTCCATCTTGAGCCGATACGCATATGCTTTCTCACTCGGCAGGATATGCTCTCTCTGTAAGTTACTGTCCACAAGCAGTATCGTTGCCGTATCATCATCAAGATTTTTCACTATGACCGGCACATTCTTGATGCCTGCGATCTCACAAGCCTTTGCACGTCTGTGCCCCGACAATATCTCATAGCCGCCGTCTTTATGCGGTCTTGCTATTATCGGTGACAGAACGCCGCTCTCTTTGATGCTCTCCACGAGTTCATCCATGCTTTCATCCAGCAAAACCTTAAACGGCTGTTCCTCGAACGGCTTCAGCTGTGATACAGGCAGCTTCTGTACCCGTTCATTCTTAGGATGCTCCCAATACTTGTACTGATACGTTTTTGCCCCTCTGTGCTGCTTTTTCTTGTTGTTTGTATTATTCTGTGTTCCCACTCTATCCCTCCTACGCTACGCAAAACTGTGTTTAGCTATGCTGCAACTTGCAAGCAAGTTGCCAACCACCTCCTATCTGCACATATCATATGCCACAGCATTGCTCATTTGTGCCGCTGATGTTGACGGTGTGTTAAACAGTGAGGTTATGAGATACGCCTTCATGTTGTGTATCTTTCCGGTATGTTTCTCGAAGTTAAGCAGGAACGCGTCTATTATGCCGTGATCCACCTCCTTAAAGCGTTCCTGAACAAGAATACCCGGATACACTTCGCCCTCTATCATGTAAACCTCTCTGTCCACAGTCAGTACCTCAGCCATTATATTAACTATGTTTTTGACAACGCCTCTGTCATGATACAGACACAGATACTCAAAATCTATCTTCTCTTTCACGAGTTCCTTGTTCTCGTTATATCTATCCATCAATCTTTTAGCATCAAGTTTGCTGAACCTTTCCCTGTTGTCCGCATTATTGATAGATGGATATTTACTTACCTCAGTATTTAATTCTTTAGTATTTGATATATTAGTATTTAATTGCGTTGTCCCATCCGATACGGGCTCATCCAATACCGGAATTTCCGACATAGGCTCATCCGATACAGAAGAGTCGAAAGCAGGTGTCTGTGACGTATGCTCAACATTATTCTCCGGCACCTCAATAGGTCTTTCATGGATGATATACTCAGCTTCCTTGAGCTGTCCTTTCTCATTACGCTTTCTGTGACGCTCAAGATAGCCAAGAGCTTCAAGCTCACGTATCACTGTGCGTATAGCATCCACACCCTCCAAACTGATCCTCGCAAGACCTTTAAGCGTATAATCCCAATCCTCCGGCAGACTGAGCATAAGCGATAACAATCCCTTTGCACGAAGGGACATATTATTATTACGTAGATGATGATTGCTCATCACGGTAAAGTCCCTTGTTTTCTCGACTCTGAACACTGCCATAGTTAAATACTCTCCTCTCTTTTTTGAAAATTTGCAATAAAAAAAGACCTAAACTTCGTTAAATGAAATTTAGGTCTTGAAACGACACAACAGCTCTGCACTCTATATATTTTTTATTTATGAACACTGAAAACCATCGTTTTAGGTTTACACTCAGATGCAGGCATACGTATACGTTAACCATATTAAATTGTTCTTTTAAGTAAAGAAAAAGCTGATAAACCGCATGGTTATCAGCTTTATGGCTCCCCAACAGTGCCACTATCCGAACATTTATATATACACAAATTATTTTTAATATATTTTGCAAACACAAATGTATATAAATAATAACAGAGGCTGTAGCAAAAACTCAAACTTTGCTACAGCCATTTTGCATCTCAAATTTGAAATTCAAACTTTCATATTCACAAGTTTCCCCGTCGCGGCCGCAAGTCTGCGCACAATCACGCACCACTTCAGGTCCTTGTCGTCCAAGCCCAGTCCATCCCCAGTACCTTTTATGATACCGTTCTCGACGCACCAGCTCACCGCATCGTGCGCCCATTCTGGCATGTTCTCATCGATATAGTTGTATATCATCTTAGGCGTATTGATCGCCGTCTGCAGTGCAACTATCTGCTGTCCCATTTTGTTTATGATATTGTCCTTTGACTCTATGAGTCCCTTCAATTCCTCATACTGTGTCACTGTAAGTCCTCCGTTTCCGTTCATATAGTTTTCTATAAGCGGCTTCAAATTCGCCTCATATGCCGCTTTTGTGTTCCCACCGAAAAACGCCGTGCCTGGACACGTCTTTGCCGATCTTCCGGCAAAATAATCGCCGAGGCTTCCGCCATCCACAGTCCACCACGCATGATATGTCACTGCATCCGTGCCAAGGTTGAAACGCTTCAATAGCTCTCCGACTACAGTAACGATCGCTTCTTTCTGCGCCGTAGTCATACTGTCGCCGCCGCGATCGAAGTTGCCGAGGTTTTCAATGCAGATTGCCCCGGTATTCGCACCATATATCCCGGCAGGTGCGCTGTTTAAGCTTCTTCCGGTAATAATTGTGCCGTCGGGGCATATGGTGAACTGTTGTGCGATATCTGCCCAACCGTTGCTGTTCACATGATAGCTCTTCATGCTGTTCTGCCAATAGAATGCGTCCGGGTGACCATTCCATGAGCTGTAGTCCGGCTGATATGTATGATGGAGCTGTATTCTTTTTATACTCCTCGTTACATTCTGTTTTGCAAGCCAGCCGCCAAACTCAGCGGCTGACATTGCAGTAAATCCATTTTTAGTTTGCACAATATCACCTTAATCCTTTATGCTGTTCGGCGCGTCATACTGCAGTGCCCGCGAGCTGTCGGTCACACCGGTGCTCGTGGGGTCTACGATCGCATTGTATACCGACACCGCGACCGTCAAAATCACATACGGATTAGACACCGCCTGCACAACGACGTCCCATATCGCACCCCAGCTTGTCATGTCCTGCGCCGTCAAGCCAAAGTATGCGAGTATCGGCGTCACTATCGCGATAGCGATGCTAACCCAAAAAGCGGGATTCTTAATTCTTACTCTCCAGTTTATGTTCATTATTCAGTAACTCCTTCCTGTCCGGAAGATCCATATATTTATCATGTATATCATCCATTACGCCGTTGACTCCTAACGAATGATATTTCTTCCACACGTTTTCAAAGTTTTGTTTTGCGTATATAGCCGCATATCCTTTATCAAGCGCCTTATTGTACTCACTTATCATCTGAGCACGCAGGAGCGCCTGTATACCCTCCTGTGTTGCCGTGCGCTTTATATCCGCATCCTTTATACGCTTGTACAGCGATTTATACGCTATAACGCAAACGGTCGGAAACCCTATGCACGACAGCACAAGAGAAAGTATATCATACCATTCCACAGCATCATCACCTTTCATTTTTATTTGTGCTGTTTATTCCGCATCCTCAACTACGAGCGACTCCAAGCCGCTCTCTATCAAGATCTCCTTGACCTGCTCCTTGAGCAGTCTCGGCACATCCGTGTACTGCTTCTTGCCTAAAATTATCTTCTGAGCCCAAAGCATTGCCATCACCGTGTCCACCTCCTTCCCGTAGATCAATCGCAGCAGCAGCCTAAGCATAGACCATCATGCTCATTTCAAGCAGGCACTCCTCGAGCATTTCCATGCGTTCATTTGCCTCCTTGAGCTGTCTCTGCGTCTCGCTGAGCTGCTCTTCATGCGTCCACTTCTTGCCGTACTCCCACCATTCATCAAAGCTCGCTGTAAGCTCATCGGCGAGAGTGTCACTGTACGCATGAGTAAAGTATACCTCATCGGCTGTGTATGCCGTTATACTTTCCCCGTTTTCATTTGTGTACTGCGTCTCAGATATGTTCTTACGCAGCCATACATCCGCGATCCCCACGTCCTCGCGGTGATTGATCTCGACCGCCTGCAGCGGGCTTTCGCTTTCTGTTTTTGTCAACATATATTATCAGCTCCTTTCGCTCCTATGCTTATAGTGTTGTTAGCCGCCTTAAAAGCTCCTTTATGCCTGCAAATAAAATTATATGAGTCACTGTTCTTGAGCCAGCCATAAAGTGATGATGTCTCACGCGCAAGCCTCAGCGGGATATCTTCGCCGTCTGCCATATACCGTTCGACACTCAGTACCTTCCGCCGCAGTCCGCGGAATATGCGCTTGCGTACTGTCGTACATCTTCTGCCTATACGATAGCCCATCATGTCGATCACATCACCGTGAGTCTTGCCGTCTTTGTCATAATACTGTACTCGGAAAAGCCTCCAGCTGTCCTTCAGCTCAAGCTCCAAAAAGTCAGCCATGTACTGCCTCAGCATTTCAAAGCCCTGCCGCAGCTGACGTTTATTGCCGCCCAAGAGTAGTATATCGTCCATATAGAAAAGAACATGATCCGCCAGTCTTACACGTTTTGTCTGCCCTCGCCTTGTCTTTGTAATTGCAAGCTGCTCTGCCGCATAATGATACGCGTACGATAAATAGTAATTACACAGATATTGTGAGAGATACGAGCCTATAGACAGGCCGCTGTCAAACTGCTTTATCAAGATCTCCATGAGCCATAGCAGTGATTCATTCTTTATATCTCTGTTCAGAAGTTCTATAAGCCGTTCCTGATCGATGCTCGGATAGCACTTCTTAACATCAGCCTTTACAGCATATTTCGTTGTCTTTGGTAATCGCCTAAGCCACTTTTCAATTGCTCTCTTGCCGTATATCTGACCTCGCCCCGGTATGCTTGCGCATTGATATACGCCTATCTTCTTATCAAACAGCTCCTGCGCACCTCTCACGGCAATATAGTCATATATTTGATGTATCATCGACTCTCTGCCTATATCCCGCTCTTTACCGCTGTGACCGTCTATGATGATCTTGTGCTGTACATGCGGCAGCTCCAAAGTGCGATTTTTGATATTGACGCTTATTTCAGCCGCAAGCGACTTTATATTGCCTCCGAGCCGTTCTGCCATGGCTGTGCGGCGCAGACTGTAATCTATGGCGTAGCCATCGCCGGTATTGTGCCTGTAGCTTTTAGCGCTGCATATACGGCATACTTCGCCGCGGCTTTGCTCACCATATTTTGAGAGCAACTTATGTACCTCGACCCGCTCCCACTTACCGTCAAGGCACTCATATATGCAAGCCTCGATAAATCCGACATCTGTAATATCGACGCCTTTGCAATACCTCTTCATATATAAACCTCGTTATTGTCTTTCTGTATCTAAAGGGCTTTCGGTTTGTACTACTGACCCCGCACAGCGTCCTTCTCGCAGCTGCGCCCCGTACTCCTTGCCGTTTCCGGGTTGCGGTTTCGACATTATTTTCGGCATTCCGCCGAGGCCGGAGTTTTTCTCCGAGCGATCTCACAGGACCGCGACATAGGACGCATTTATGATCAGAATTGCGCGAGCCGATATTCCAGTTGGCGTTCGACACGGCATTATTGCCGTTCCAAATGAACAGACCGGCATTGCTGCCGTTGTTCAGGTTGCCGCCGAATAGAAGCTCGTTGCGCCCTAAGTCCCTAATTTTTATTGCAAGGGGAGATCCCCTTGCGAACCCCCGGCTACGCGGCTTCGCCGCTTCGCCCGCTCGCAGAAAGGCGCGAGCCGATAGACCAGTAGGCGTACGACACGGCATCAGCGCCGTCCCAAAAGAACAGACCGGCATTGCTGCCGTTGCTCAGGGAGCCGCCGAATGGAAGCTCGTGATTTGTGCCGCCGGAAATGTAATAATAGTCGCAGTAATACGTGCTCGTACTCCCTCCGACCGTTATGGGCAGCCTTACAGACGGATGCGCGGCATCACTGCCCATCTCTTTTACGTACCCGCCTGAGCTTGACAAGCTATAGCCGACTTCAATATAGTCGGATGATACGTTTGTCGTAAACTTTGTACAATCGTAGCAAATATAAGCCTTGTAGTTGCTTATTATAACGTCACTCATGATGGTATACACGTTGCCGTATAAGCTTTCGACACCTCTGTATTTCATGGGATAGTATCCGTTAGTATTGCTCTTATAGCTGCCGCTCGTGCCATTTACACCGTCCGTCATGCCTGTGTACCACGGCATTGTGCTGATATAGCACTCCGTTGTTGTGTCAAAGGTATCGTCTCCGACATCGAGATATATCGCGGTATTGCTGTCATCATATGCTTCCTGCGAAAGCACACGCTTACGGTTTACTATAGAATTCATTGATGCAAGATTTCTGTCGGTGCTGCCGGAAGATGATGCGGTGCCGACTGATACGGTGCAGCCGACCGGAAACTTTGACGCATTGGAATTTGACACTATAACGCGCGTTGCGCCTGTTTCCGCAACGGTTGGATGTATTTGAAAGTTAAGATTTACGCAGCCCTGCATGATACTCTGAGAATTACGTGTCGCAAACTCCACACAGAACATATCCTGCAAAAAGGCTACCTCCTTCGTGGTCATGCCGCAATATTGATTTCCCTTCTTGCGTATCTCTGTAAGCTGCGTATTGTGCGAAAGCCCGGCAGTCGTCGCGTTCCGGTTCGTGTACGTGTTATGAGCCGTCGGCACTCCGGAAATCGATGCAGCTAAACTGTCGGAGTTATATCCCATCTCATACGCCGCTATGTAAGCATACCGCTTGAGCCGCCCGTCAGGTGCTACAAAGATGCCGTAAGGACACCATCCCTCGTTCGGCCGGTATATATCGGTGATCTGTATCTCCTCATGTGTATCTGTGATGATATACCTGAAAAATCTCGTGCTCCAACGCACATACACATCTCCATTCGAGCCGTCCACGCTGAAAGCAGGATCGCCTTCTATTGCCGTTTCGACAAATTCACCATCGCTTGTGAGATAGCCGTTCACGCGTGTGAACATAAAGCACGGCTCCAGGTCAAAATCATTTGCGGCTGCAGTTTCATCGGTAGAAGCTGCCGCCGTCAGCCCGACCGCCGCCTCGGTGCGTTCTCCCGCCGGAGCGCTTGAGTATGACGCAAGCGGGAATTTTACGCCGTATATCTTGCCGGATGCGGTTATCGGTCTGTCATACGACAGCCGCTCGATCGCATCCGCCGCACCGAGCACCGACTGCACACTTTCGTCAAGGTTCTCCTCGACCGCATCTGCAGCGGCTTCCGCCGCTGCGGCGATTATCTCATTCTTGTCGGCGTCTGTTATGCCGCCTGTACTTCCTGTATTATATCCCACCATTATCACCTCGCTATCACTGATACATCTCCGGCAACATTCGCAATTACGTAGAGTTTTCCGCCGGTCAAGCGGAGGCTGTTATATGCTCCTCCCGCTGGAATGAGCGCATAATTGTCGGTGGTTATCTCATCCGTTGATATTTTTATGCTACTGCTTGTGTTATTGAATATGTCCACATATTGTTCAGTGCTATATTCAATCACATACTCGCCAGTTGCCTCGACTTCTATTGTCAGATACTTTTTCCCCGTAACATCCATCATAACCAGCCTCCTTCTTTGTTCTCTAAAGCTCCAACACGGCTTATAAGATCATCCAATATGACCGACAAATCGCTTCTACCTATAAGTACCGGACTTCCATCCATATAAATATAGAAACAACACACATTCTCTTTTTTTACGATATAAATTGTACGCTCGTCTATATCATTTTCACTGGCAGTCAGTATTTTTATATTATCAAAGCACACTGTATCATCAGCAAGCCATGTATATAAAGCTATTCCCGTAATACCATCACATGCTCCTCTAAACTCCGCCGTCCCCATCTGCGTGTCTGACGCGTCCTCTCTGTTTGTGACCGAATATTTCACGCTCTGCGCAGAGGCATCAATCTCAAACCTGCAATGCAGCCATGCTCCGAAAAAGCTTTCATGCGTGCCTCCGCTGCCACATATCTGAAACGTGTTTTCAGCGTTGCTAAATATATCCGCGGCGATCCCATCTGTTTCATATTTCGTATCACCATTGATTTTCCGCAACGTCTCCAAATTGCCTATGGCAGCTCTCATCCTGCCATTGCGCTGCATTTTAAAGTCGAACTCGATCACAACCTCCGAAGAACCGCTGGAGACAGCCGACAGGTCAAGCTCCGAATAAACGACTGAGCTTGACCTTATTGTTGTGGATGCGCCTTCCGCTCCAGTCGAGCATACCGACTGATATTTATTGCCGCTCTCGTCCTCAAGGATCTCTGACACCCCTTTTATATCGCCATTTATCATAGGTATCGTAAATCGAGGCAGACCATCCTCAAAATCATACATAACGGGTACGGACGGCAGTGTTCCAACGATCCGCCTTTTAATATATCCCTCGGAGCTTAGATCATCGCTATTTGCCTTCTTATCCACTTCCGCCGCAAGCGCCGTAAGCTCTGCGGCGGTAGCCAGTCGTATATCCTCAGCCATTATGTTTCACCTCCCTGCTGTGAGCGCAAAGCCTGTATTCGTAAAGCTAATTCGTTTATAGCTTCACGTAAACTGTACTCTTTTTCTTCTGTTGATTCACTTTCCGCATCTTCATTAATATAAGATATGCTCCACGGCGTAACACCTCCCGCTTCATATTCTCCAACAGTCACAATACCCAGATCCGCCGATGTAAGGATATTTCCGCTGACGTCTATTGTATCATAAATACCATAATGCTCGTCCCAACGCAGAACGCCCGAGCTATCTATATACAACGTAATATATAGCTGTATCTGCGTGCCGGGTGCGCCTGAGATGGAGCCGTGATACGCTCCGAACTCTGCGTCACCATACGTTGTCTTTACCGACTGAAGCAGCGAATTGAAACCCGATAATGTCCCATGATAAAATGTGCCGCTGCCCTCTGCTGAGATTATCTCAAACGATCCCGACAGGGTCACTGGCTCAAGTTCCTCGTCATGAGTCTTTAGCTTGCCATCCACCGCTGTAAAGACCGTATTAAGGTCCTCAACATTGATCTCATCACCGTCCTCCGGCAAATCCCACTTGTAATTCTTGCTCTGTCTCATTCATAGCTCCTTCCTTACAGCATCCGCGCATACGGCACATTGTCTACATATGTCACATACGCGTTCGCGCCGTCCTCTCGCAGATATACCTCGCCATTATCAACAAACAGCCACGTCCTGCCGTCATATTCCTTTACGCCGCCCCACGTGAACTGTTTCGCATTGCCCCATATTCCAAGCTTTCGCCGCGCATCACCCCATGTATTTTTCATGAATTCATAGTTTATTTTGATATGCGCAGGCTTTAGAGCCTCTATTGTTGCCTGTATCTGCTCAAAGTTGTGCGGTCTGCCCTTTCTGCCGCTGAAAATGATCGTTACTGTGTAATTCGCGTAATCTTCAGCTATGGCGCATCCTGTTTTATCGTAATCGGTCACGATGCGCTCAAGCTCCGCAAGCGTTAAAAGATTGTTGCCTTGCAGCCGCGTTATCACTCTCGCTCGTTTCGTCTCCGCATCGGCGCTCACTGGCGCAAGTCCAACATCCGCCTCATGCCTTGTGAAATCCGCGGTCGTTGCTATAAACAGATCCCTGTCAAGCTCCGATATATCAAGGTCAAGCCGCTCAAGCGCTGCCGCAATGACGTCATAGAGATCCTTTACGACCTGCGACTTTCTGTAGTACCATGGCAGCATCTCTATCATGTCAGCACCACGCTCCCCAGTACCGGCACCGCCCCGTTCGGTATCTCCACATTTGCAGTGCCGTTATTCACTTTAAGCTCCGAGTAATCCTCGATGCCCGCAATCGAAAGTATTAAACTTCCTATCCGAGCGTAAGACACATACTCCTTTTCAAGCGCGTATTCCGAAAGATACTCTTTCAATGCGTTTTCCACTTCGTCCTGCACATCGAGATCGCTCTGTTTCGTGAGCTTTGCCGATATATTGATCGTAAGCGATGCGGCGCTCACAACCGTGACACTTGCTCCTATCGGTCTGCTTTCCTCGATGTGTGACGCAACTTCATCTAAAAGCTCCTCATCTGCAGGTTGTATATTTGAGTCTGTAATAACAACCTTCACCGTGCCGGGGCCGTCCCAAAGCGGGATCACCTGAACGTCACCGACTCCTGCGATCTCCTTTGCCCATGCGATATAGTCGTTTACATTACCGCTCGCATTTGGGCGCGACACCTTCTCAAAGTATCGCTCTCGCAGCTCGTCATCGCTCTCGGCATCGTAACCGCCCTCGAAAGGCTCGCTGTTTATCACCGAGTATATGTTTGGCAGCGTCACCGGAAACCTGTTTATCGCTCCTGCTTTCACATTGCCCGCCGCGCCGCCTGTCATACACGTTGCGCCGACCTCGACCGTGCCGCCCTCCGGTATAGATACCGTTTCATCCACGCTATAAAGGATATTGTCCGCCGCTACCTTTGCTCCGGCTCTTACCACCTCACCGGCTCTGCCCGTTATGGTTACCGTGCCCTTGGCGTACTCCGCCGCCCTGCGCTCCAGTCCCTGCTCCGCGGCTTTCCTGTCAAGGTATTCTCCCGTCGCAGTGAGCGCGAACGCCGCGTCCGGCAGCACATCGATTCTGTTTGACAGCACATAAAGCCGCACCGCCACAGGCCGCAGCAGATCATAAAAGAATGATCCCTCTGTTTTATCATACTCCTCCGGCACATACGTGAGCAGGCCCTCATGTATTTCATCAACCGTCATATATGTACGTCTCCTCTCCGTAGACAGTGCCGACCGTGAAGGATATATCCAGTTTGTCCTTCTCCCTTGTCAGCACAAAATCCGACACATACTCTATATCCTCATTCTGCAGCAGCGCCGTCTCTATCTCGCGTTTCAGCTCTGATTGTATAAACGCGGTGCTGTAGCCTTTGCCGATCACAAGGTCCTCGATATTCGCGCCGTAGCTCGTTCCGGCATATATCTGATATCTATTCAGCTGAGTGTGCAGTATTTTTGTTATCCACACCTTCAGTGCCTCGACACCGGATACCTTTATGGGATTACTGTCCTCCATGACAAAATCGCAGGCTTTGAAATCGTATAAAAATGTATCCTTCATACCACCACTCCAATTGCGATAAACCTCGTAACGCTGCCGCTCTGCGACATACACGGCAGCAGCACTATTTGCTTATTCAGATTCACATATTCCGTATATGTGTCATGCTGCACCGTCTCGTAAATATCAAACACAGCCGTTATCTTGTCCGCGCCAAGCTGTATCCTGTCTCCGAGCTGTATCTCAAGCTCCGGCAGAGACGTTATAGTGCCGATCATTGGCGAGTACGGACTCATATCCATCGCCTTTATCCTTGACGCAAGCTCTGTTACTCCGTCCATATCTACATCCTCCTGACCGTCAGTTTGTTATAGTGCTGTCCGCCGCTGAAACTGTGCGCTGTGCTCTCAATAACATACGATACACCATCCACCGAGATGATCTCTCCGGCTCTCGTGTAGCTATCATACTTCTCTATGACCGAGAAAGAATATGTTTCACCGACCTTACAACATCGGTTCAGTGCCTCACTTGCGACGGCGTCCGCGTTTTCCGTGTCCGGATCTATCTTTATGACCTCCTGCAGAAAGCCGTACTTGTCTATTGACTCACGGTTTTGCAGCACCTTCAGCTCCGAGTAAACGTTATCCTTTTCCGAGGTTATCTTTATGGAGTTGCGCATATCCTCGATCGACTGCGTATGGCTGACGTCGCCTCTAAAATTTACAGAGTATTGCTGAGGTATGTTATCGGCTATACGGAACTCTGGATATGCTGCCAATTCTCCGATCTCATATATCCTCAAACCCTCCGGCACAAAATCATAGTTATAGTCGCCCGGGCATTTGCCGAGTATATCCGTCAAAATGTCCGACACGGTCTTGTCAAAGTATATCTCGTCTATGACCGTGTCAAGCTCCGGCAGCATGACTATGTTTACAGATAGATCGGCGCACAGCTCCCGCACAGCGTCCGCCGCGGTTATGTTCTTAAACTGATATGTCTGCTTTGTCTTGTTCAGATACCAACCAAGGTCAACGACCGTATATTTGTTGACGTTTATATCACCGTCGTCTACATCTCTTACAACCCCTCTGAAAATCTCGGTATTCGTCACCTGCTGAACGATATCGCCCACCCGCGGCACATATATCAGCTCTTTGAGATACGCGCCGTCCGTTTTTGGAGTCTCAAAGGTCATTGTCGTTGACAGCTCATATATGCTGTTGTTCCAGCTGAGATTACCGGCTATATTCGTTATCCTGTTCCCGTTTGCATACAGCTCAAGCTCCCCGGTCGGCTCGACCGCCGCAATGCTCTGCATACCCGCATGGATATTCTCCGCGACCCTGTTATTCCAAACGACCACAGGCTCTGTATTCTCAGCGCTGTACGAGTTCTCGGAGTACAGATACTCCTCCGTGCCGCCGCTCGCATATGCCGGATAATCAAAGTAGCTGCCGTAGTTTACTACCTTTAAAACGCTGCCATCGCTCGGCGGATTGTCGTGGTTAGTCCAGTTCGTCACCCACTCGACTATGCACTGTCCGTCGTTATGTCCCCACTCATTCGCCGGGTTATGGTCCCACGCAGTGTATTCCTGTGACTTCTCGTCCGCGATTATACCGTGGATGATCCTGCCGTTTGACATATACACGTCAACGTAATCGCCGATATTTCCAAATGTCGAGGTCATGGCCAAAGCGTACCTGTCTCCAACTCTGCCGTAGCCTTCATTGTCGTAGTTCTTCCCTGCGGTCTTTATGAGCCGCCCCTGCTCGGTGTCCATATTGGTTATAGCGTCCCACCGCATGTATGTATAATACTTGCCGAGCCCTTCCGGTACAGTTATAGTTGCCTTCGGTGTCATTGTTATTCCGGTACTGCCTGCATCGCTTGAGCTTTCCGGATAACGCAGAACAAAGTCCCAAGGATAGTTGCGGTATGCCACATTTGCGACTATGCCGTAATCCCTGCCGCGCGCCTCTACGGTAGTCCCGCCATCAATCTGTACCATTGCGGCATGGTTTGCGGTGTTTAAGAGCACATCGCCCTTTTTCATGCCCGCGCCGGTTGACAGATTACAGGATGATGTGACGTCCTGAAAGCCCTTTGCTGTAAAACAGCTGTACATATCCCCGGTGTAAGTTGCGCCGGTATCAATGCCCGCATGTCTGTATGCGGTTATGACGAAGTGACCGCAGTCATATCCGCCGTCACTCGCTCCCCAGCCGCCCCATACGTATTTATAGCTGTCATCATTGGCTATCGCCACCGCCCAGCTTACAGCTGTGTCTATAACGCCCATCAGTCAAACAGCCCCAATCTGTACAGCATTGTGATATGCCTCAGGTCCTTGTAGTCAAGTCCGAGGCCGCCGCCATCGCCTTGTATGATCCCTTTGTTTACCGCCGCCTGCACCGGCTCACGCGCCCATTCGGGCATATTTTCATCGATATAATTGTATATGAACGGGTTCGCAAGCTCGTTCACTATCGCTGTCAGCTGCTCCACAGTAGTCCTCAGTCTTTCAAGCTCCTCCATGTCTATCTCCTCCTCCGCATCTCCGTACCAAGGTATAGGATTGTCATAGCCGAGCAGATTCACCTGCTCGAAATCAATCCTATACCACAGATCTCCGTCCGTCTTAATCGAGTATTCAAAATTCGTTACTGCGACCGGCATATTGATCGGCGTGTCCGAGCTTTCATATGTGATGATCAGCCTTATAGGCAGCTTTTGCTCTATCCACTTATCGATCGCGTATATATAATCCCATCCCCACATATTTGGATTGTAGGTATGGTGAAGATACGGATATTCGCGGATGGGAAAAAAGCTTTCTATGCTTATACTTTTCAGCTTTGGCTTTCCTATAAGCAGTATTTCCTCGCCGCTCACAGTCTCGAACTTTTCCGTCGTCTGAGGCTTTGAAATAGTAAACTCGGATGGCATGACCGGGATCTGGAGCACTTCCTCACGATTATTCACACTTAAGAATATATCCATATCAACCTCACATATTGTCCAGTACCTCTATGATCCTCCTTGCGACCTTGTTCGCAAGCTCTGTGTCGCTCTCCCTGCCTGTGCCTGCCGGAACTGTAACGTAGATATTATTTGTGACCGCAGCCGGTGCCGGTGTTGGAGCCGCGCCTGTGAGCCTGTCTGCGAACTGCGCAAGCTGCCGCCACAGCACATCGAGCGGAAGCACCGCCTCCGGACCCGACTCACCACCGACCATAGCACTATCACCGTTTATGCCGAACGTGGTCGGCTCTGTCATGATGCCGCCTTTCGCGTACCACTCTATGCCAAGCTTCGGTATCGGTGTGTCTATCCCGGCTATGCTCACAGTGCCTTTCTGCACGATATGCGGTGTCTTTATAAGACTCTTTATTCCATTCCACACATTGCTTATCGTGGTTTTAATGGAATTGAACACGTTTGACACAATTGTCTTGACCGAGTTAAAGACATTGCTGAATGTGTCTTTTATACTGCTGACTATGGATTTGATGCCGTCCACAACATTTGACACAACCGTCTTTACATTGTTAAATGCCAGTTCCGCCGATGATTTTATAGCATCCCATATACCAACTATGACATTTTTAGCATTGTCGATTATACCGGTAATGCCGCTCATGACCGTCTGTGCGCCGCTCTTTATCGTGTCGAAGTTCAGAGTGAATATGCCAACGATTGTCTGTATCACACCGGAGATCACAGTCTTTACACCTTCAAAAATCCCCGTAACAGCAGTTTTGATATTTTCAAATATCGTTTTGACATTTGTGAAGAAGATTTGGAAATTCTGCTTTATACCCTCCACGATATTCACTATCGTTGTCTTTATGATATTAAAGCTATTTGTGATGTGTGTTTTTATCCCGTCTATAACAACGGTCACAACATGCCTCACTCCGTCAACTATTGTTGTCACAACCGAGACCACAGGAGTAAGAGCAGTTTGGACACCATTCTTTACTTCGATGAATTTTTGTACGATAGCGTCTTTGATGGTAGTAAATCTTTCAACAACAGCGTCCTTGATTCCTACTGCGGCATCACCGACAGCTGTAAGTTTTTCGCCCACCGCCTCTTTTATGCCGTTGAATTTTTCTACTATAGCGTTTTTCACGCTTCCGAATGCTGATACAAGCTTATCTACCACCGGCTTCAATGAGCCCTCGTTATATGAAGTCTTGACAAAATTGATCGCATTGTTAAAAGCCGAACCGAATGTGTCCTTTATTCCTGAAAGCTTATCCTTCACAGCATTCACCATAGGCGCAAGCTTGCCCTTGACCGTCTCGACGACTTGCCCGAGCTTTCCTCCGGTGAGATTGTTTATAAAATCATACCCCGCGGTATAGTAGCCCTTAACGCCTTCCATTGCGGCCGCCGCAATGCCTTTCAGCCCTCCGCCGTTCTCCTCATATGCGGACTTGATATTCGACAGCTTTTCCTGTACAACGCTTTTTGCGGTATCCATGACGCCGCCTATGGTATCCTTTACAGCGCTGAATTTCTCAGCTACCGTATTCTTTATGCCCTCAAAGGCTGTTTTTACACCATTCCAGAGATTAGTCGCTGTCTCCTTTATTTTGTCCCAGTTCTTATACAGTGCGACACCTATAGCGATTGCCGCAGCTATGCCCGCTACGACAAGACCGACAGGCGATGTTATAAACGTAAATGCCGCTCCTACACCTTTAACCGCGCCTGATACAAGCTTTGATACCGGTCCGACACCCTTTATCGCAGAGCCGACACCGGTTATCGCTTTGCCCACACCCTGCAAGCCTGTCAGCAATCCCTTAAAGCCTGACACCTTGCTCAGTCCCTGCACAGCCTTTGCAACACCGTTTATGGTCTTACCTGCGCCGCTGAATGCGCCGAGAAAGCTCGATATGCCGGACATAGCGTTGAACGCTGTAAACGCTCCCGCCACACCGAGAATTATCGGCTGCAGAGCGCCCCAGTGGTCCGTCAGGAATGTTATTACCTTGGCTGCCGTGTCCATTATAGTTGTAAGCGCGTCTACCACCACAGGCAGTGCTTTTACAGCAGCCTCGGACAACGCTCCGCCCAGTCCCGATACAGACTCTGTAATAGCCGCCGTTAGCTTGCCGTCAGAGAACGCGGAACCTATACCTTGTACAAAGTCGTTCACGGCAGGCATGATCTCCTGTGATATCGGCAGCAAAATGTTTGTTGTAAACATCCGCTTTATGCCCTCGAGCGCACTGCCGAGATTGTCATACTTGACGTCCTTGAGCTGCTCCATGGAGCTTTTAGCCATGTCCGCCTGTCCGCTTATGTCGGTGAGCGCTTTAACGCCTTCCGCTCCGAGATCCTCCCACATGGTGCCGTACAGCTGCACACCTATAATGTTTTGCTGTACCTTATCATCCATGCTGAAAAGCGCGGTATTTACATCCTTGAATGCCTGCTGTGCCGCCGCTCCGCCCTCTGCAAAGGCTTGCTTTGTAGCGTCCACAGACAGTCCCAGTGTTTTAAAAGCATCGTCTCCGGTGCCGTCCTTGACTCTAATGCCAAACTCTTTCACAGCATCACCGAGCTTGTCAACGCTGAATGTTCCGCTCTCAGTGCCGTTTATGAGTGAGTTGAACATTCCCTCCGCATCTATTCCAAGCTGCTTGAAATGCACAGAATACTCGTTTATGCTGTCGAGCAGGTCTCCATTTTTATCAAGTCCCTGCTGCGCGCCCTGCGTTATGAGGTTGAATGCCTGCGTTCCTGATATGCCGAACTGGTCCATGAGCATATTCGCTGCGCGGACGCTTTCCTGCACATCGTATCCGAAAGTATCACGCAGGGCCATAGCATTTGTCGTCATTTCTTTTATGGACGATGGATCGAGGTCCTTTGCACTTTTGGCCACTGTTGATATTGACTCGGCTATGTCTTCAAAATTTTCACCATAGCCCTCAGCGTATATATCTTTCATTGTCGCGCCGAACGCGTCAAGCTCCGCATCCGCCGCTCCGGTCTGCGCGCCTATACTGCTCAGTGCTGTCTGATACTCTGAGCCGATGCTGACAGCGTATCCCGCCGCACCTGCCGCCGCTGTTGCTATCGCGCCGACCGCACCTACAACTACTCCTGCAGCCTTTTTAAAGCTGCCGCTGAACGAGGAAATACCTTTCTGCATACCGGACAGAGTCGTTTTTAAACCATCAGCCGAGGTGGTGGCTTTTTTCATATTGGTGAAGAAGTTGCCGTCTTTCAAGCTTAAGGTTGCGCCGATATTTCTTGCCATTCAGATATTCCCCCTCTCCGCTCTTTACTTCTGCGGCATAGCATGTGATAACCGCCGGACTACCATACCCCGGAGGAGGTTAGAAAACCGGGCAGGTAAGACATACGTCTGCCCGAAAAACACACCTGCTAAACCACTAATAGTTATTTGCGTCCCTTGTTTATGGGCACTTTCTGCGCACCGTTGGTACGGAACGAAGGACGCCTCCCGGCGGCTTTCACATACTATGCCGTCAATGTTTTCTTTTCCCAAACAGCGCTTTGTATTTTTGAAGCTCCGCCTCGACAGCCAGCTCCATGCTCGCTCTGTAAAAAAGTTTCTCGGACACGGACAGCCCGGCTATCTTGTCCGGGTCAAAACCGCGCTGAAGATAGTAGTGCACGAGCTGCATATCCGCATCCGACTCTATCAGTTTTTTATTTCTTTTACTCCGTTACCATATCCGGCGAGGCGCATACACTCTACCGAGATCTGCGGTATCTCACCCGGCAGGAACACCTTTTTGATTATGTCCATCGGCTGCGTACATTCAAACTCTGCCGCAAGCTCAGGCGCTTTGAAATTCGGCTCCTTTATGCACTGATAGCAAAGATACACATCACCTTCACCGTCCGGCATACCGTTTGCATCGCGCGCCTGCTCCCCGGTCGGAGCTACTATGGTAATGGAAGCATTCAAAGATGGAACGTAAAGCTCCTTTGTCGGCTGTGTTCTCTTTGCATCAAGCACCTGCTCTTTGCGGCGTATAAGCTCCTGTAATGTTAACTTCGTGTGTTTGTCCATGATATCCTCCTATTAGTCCTTATTAGTTATTACTTACACGGGTCCGCTATCGTGCTGTCGTAGCTGTATCCGGTAAATCCTCCGCTGTACTCCTCCTCGACGATGCTGCCGTTCTCAAAGTTCATGAGCGGTATCTCGTTAAGCCAACAGTTTTTGAGAGTGACTGTTTCCGTGCCGCCGTTGTCCGGATCCGCAAGCTGACCTATAAGCGTGAGCCTCGGATCGAGTCCGGCTTTTAGCTGATCGGCATACTCCTTCGCTCTCGAATAGACCTTTTTCAGTGTTACCGTGAACTCGCCCGAAAGTCCCATGATCTTTCTGTCCGTCCACATATCGCCCGAAAAAGTTATATCCTCGCCGTTTACAGAAACGGTTGCCTCGAAGGATGTTACCTCATAGCAAATATCACCGTTCCACCAAAAATAGCCGTGCGTTCCGCTTATGACCTTGCCGGGAGCCGGTTTCGTTCTGTCTGCCATCTATCCGTTCCTCCTTACTCCATATTGATCGAGAAATGAAGATCCTCGATCGCGTCATTGAACTGTATGCTCGCTCTTGCAAACACATAGCTGCCTGTGCGCGCAGTGCGTATCTGATCATCCGTATAGGACGAGACATCATACTTCTCCGCAAGCCACTCACGCTGCGCGTCAACATCTATTTCGGCAATATTCTCATACTGATCATAGAGCACTCCCTGCCTTACGAGGGTGTCAAAATACTGATTGACCGCCGAGATAAATATGAGCTTGTTCGCATAGCTGTTGTTGATCCCGATATAATTCTCCTCAAACGTCGTTCGTATATCGTCACGAATGAGGTCCATGCCGTCGATGATCTTTATCTTCTTCATGTCCTCGGTCTTATCGCCCGAAATAATGTGCAGCGAGTTCACGCCTCGCGCGACCTTTATCTTCTCACCATCATTTATGAGGATAAGCTTGCCGCCGTCTATGTCCTCATCCGGTGTTGTGCTTTCGGTGATACTATCCACCTCGGCAAGCACCTGATACGTTGCGCTCTCCGTCATAGGCAGACTTGCGATAAGCCCGGCGATCCTCGCACAAAACTCGTAGCTCGTAAAGCTGTAAGCTCCGGCTTTTATGCCTTCGGTCGCAAAGTCGATAATGCCTTCATCATTCGCACTGTATTCTGCCGCCGTACAGGGAAGGACAGCCTTGAACGTCTTGCCCGCCGCTCTCTGTGCGATGATCCAGTCCCCTATGTCCTCTACTTCCGCTTTCTGGAGCCCGGGTATCGCGAGATAGTTCCATGCCTTATTTTTGAGCCTTGCGAGTGCGGTTTCGTAGGTGCCGGTCGTCGCGACACGCTCAACAAGGACGCGGTTCGGAGCGCTCTCGAATACAGAATTAAGATACTTCTGATTCGTTGCGGACCAGTGCGTATTGTCTATATCCGCGGCTGTACTGTATGCATAGCTTGTGAATTCGTCTCCGGTCTTGGTATCGTCCTTGAGTATCATCGCCACGATTCCGTTCTCCGACCGCTGCACCGCAGTCTCAGCTCGCTGCTTAAATTCTATAAGTATTTCCGGAAGTCCCATTTATATATCGCCTCCTAAAACCAATTCTTCCATTTCGTCATAGTCATCATATACGTTCGGTGTCTCCTGATAGTAGTCAAGATCAAACATGGTATATAAGATGTACTTGTCTATATCAAACTCTATCTCCTGTATCGTGAGATGCCTGTCTTTGATATCAAACGGCTTATACATGAAAATACTGCGCATCTTCTGTGCGACATCGGCACATTCCTCGACTGTCTCAACGCTCGGAATATACTTTATCTCCACGGTGTCTGTCACATGCTCCATCGCCGCGCCTTCAAGCGTCACAGTTGCAGGATATACATTCACAAACACAGCCGGTTTTTGAAAGCCTTCCTCTTTCTCAGACGCGACCACGTTAGAGCCGTTCTCCGTGAGCAGTTCCGCCACACGGGTTTGTATCTCTTTTTCGTTTATCATATCTCCAAATCCTCTGTCAGCTTGCCAATAAGTTTATCAGCGTCTCGACCAAATCGCTTACGAGTCTCCATCATTGCTGTTTCGAGCATATGTTTACCTTCCACAAATCCTCCTGATGTGATGCCGCGAACAGAGCGCTGCACTCGGTTCAGCTTTCTTCCGCGTTCGCGTGATTTTCCGCCTCGCACTATCTCATGCCCCAGCTCCACCAGATGCGCGTGCGGAGCTGTAGACTGCACACGTGCCACCCGAACAGTCTCACCCTTGTAGAGCTTGATTCCTTTCAGTCTCCATGAGTTACGAAGTTTCTTCGTTTTTACCGGTGTTAACTGCTTAGTACGTTTAGTCGCTGCCTGTCCTGCTGCCATAAGTAATGCATCTGCCGAATTTGGGTATTTCTTTTCACAACGTTTGAACGCTTTTTCTAATTCGTCAAAGCCGAATACGTCCTTCTGTTTTCTCGCCATTATAGATCCACTCCGTTCCTATCCTTCTCGACCGCCACGATCTGCAGCTGTTCGTTTCGTTCATCGATATTTAACACCGACTCGATGTTAAACTCTCGTTCCCGAAAAAATATCCGCATATCTGTTGTTACCCCCGGAAAATACCGTGTCAGCACATTGTATGTCGTCTCCGCACGCAGTTTCTGCGCCTCGTCATACTCGCGTCCTGTCTTGGGTGCGACATACGCCCATACGGTCATATACTCTGTATACTCCGGAACGTTCTCGCCCATGCTGTTGAGCTTTGAGCTTGTCGGCTTCAGAAACGTTATCCTGTGCCGCATCTTAGAAAAGTCCATCAAAACGCCGCCTTTCTGTACGGCTGCAGGAGCGTATATATCACTTCCGGCAGTCCCTCCTTCGTGCCTGTACGGTTCTCGAAAAAGTACCCTATACATATGAGCATTGCCTGCTTATAGCTCTTGGGGAGCTCCTCCGGCAGGGGCTCGCGAGTAAAATTCTCGCAGATCTCCCCTGCCAGTAGAATTAAAATGCTTATATAGTCATCCTCAGCATCCGTATCTAGCCTTAGATACTCCTTTACTTCCTCAAGCGTCAGCATTGCCGCTCTCCGTATCTTCCGCCGCTTCGGCCGCTTTTTCCTTCTTCTTTGCCGCGGTCTTTACTGCCTCGGCAAAACCGCAGCCGATGAGATCCTTGCCGATATAGTCCTCAACGTCAACGATATCACCTTGCTTGAAAGAAAAGCTATATCCGCTGCATGACTTCAATATTTTTATCTTCATTACATACCTCCGTATTACGATGCCTTCATCTTCAGCAGCTGAACAGCCTCCGGAAGTATCAGCTTGCCGTCCATGCGTTTTGTAGCTATGAAACCGATCTGTCCGTTCGTTGCATAGAGCTCGTTAAGGCGCTGGAGGGTGCTGCCCTGTCTGTCTGCTATCCAGTAATAGCTGAAGTCACCAAACGCGATAGGTGTCTTTGCTGCGGCTATCTCCGGCGCATATGAAGACGTGAGTATAGGTCTGCCGAGCAATGTGTCAGGTGTGCCCGACCCTGCAGGCTGCCAGAGATACTGTCCGTTGGCATCCTTGAGCTTGCGTATCGCTTTCACCGTACTGTCGTTCATGATCCATCTGGAGTTTCTGCGGTAAGGTGCCCTAAGACTGTAATAGAGATCGTACACTTCATCGAAGGTTATGGCTGTTGCAGATGCCGCCGTAACACCCGTCTCTGCGCCGCCCGTTGCCGCAAATATGCCTGTAGGCTTGCTTGAGCCGTCACCTGCGACAAATGCCGCCTCTTCAGCATCACCGATGCGGCGCGCAAGCTCGTTCGCAATATATGTATCGATGTTGAATACACTGTCGTTAAGCAGCTCATTCGATACCTTTATAAGCGTTGCAAGCTTATACGCGTAAAGCGTCACCTGCCCGAATGCGTTGTCGCTCTCAGTTATCGAGCCTTCCTCGTCAACCCATGACGCTGTTCCGTGTGATGCAACTACAGGGATTTTTCTGTCCCCGCTCGATGTCTGGATCACATGCGCTATGCCTCGCATTATGTTGAACTCTCTGAGCCCGTCAATGAGTGTACGCTCAAACTCGTCCGGCACAAGATAACCGCCCTCAGAATCCGTTCCGACCTCAAGCGCGTTCTTGATCTCCGGCGACGGGTACGGTGTGCGCATAGCCGCCCAGAACGCGTTCTTGTATTCGTCCGTCGCTCTGCCCGTCTTTCCGCCTGCGCTGCCTGACGGATCTCCGGTTATCGGCTTTGACGTCGGCTCGTTCATCCTATTCTCAAATGCCTCCGCGCGTTCGAGCGCTGCTATCTCACGCCCCATATTCTCAATATCGGCTTCCATCTTCTCATACGCTTCAAGATCCTCGCCGCTCATCATGCCGCCCTCATGCTTGTCGAGCAGCTTCTTTGCCTCCTCCCATACGGAGGCTCTCTTTGCCTTTAACTCTAAAATTCTACTCATGCTTTGTTTACCTCCTGAGCAAATCCAATCTTTTTCTGAGCTGTGCGGTCGGAACGCCTTCCGCCGCCGCTTTCTTCTTTATGAGCTCTCTGAGCTCCTTTATCGCCGCCTGCGGTATCATACCGCCCGCAGAATTTACAACCCTCGGTGCAGCCGTCTCTGTCAATATCCCGTCAATAAATCCATACTCAAGCGCCGTCTGCGCATCAAGATATGTCTCCTTATCCATCATACGCGCGATCTCCGAGATATCCCTGCCTGTTTTCTGTGCATACAATGATGCTATAGCCCTGTCATGCACGCCGAGCACCCCAGCTGTGTTTGTCTTGTCGCGCCTGTCCCCGTAATCCTCACAGGCAGTGTTGTGTATCATCATGACCGACGCCGGGGACATAAGACATTTTCCCGCCATAGCTATGACGCTCGCCGCCGACGCCGCTATCCCGCACACATGCACCTCAACGTTTCCTCCGTATGCCTGAAGCATGTCGTGGATATTGACGCCGCTGTAAAGGTCACCGCCGCCACTGTTTATGTTTATAACAACGGCATCGCCCGCCGCTCCGTCAAGGAATCCGCGGACCTTTCCCGGTGATATGCTGTCCATACCGAGCCAGTCGTATATCAATGCGTCGTCATTCGTTATGACTGCGCCATTCAGATCCAATTCTTTCACCTGTTATCACCCCGCTTCCTCATTCCAGTTTCCCGCATCCCTCAGTCTTGTCATGTTTCCATTGCACAGATATTCATCTCCGCCCTGGTCGGCAGGGATCCTGTTCATGTCCTCAAGCTCACGCACGTCATTTACGGAATACCATCCGTTCTGTATACCTATCGCATATCCGTTCATGCGCGTATTGAAATCTCCGCGCAGCAGCCCGTTTACATTGTGCTTGATAAATATTTGCGACTTCTCCCGCGGCAGTAGGAGCTGACGCTGCATATTCTGCTCTATTCGTATAAGCCATGGAGTTATAGTGTTCTGCACAAAATCGAGTGACTGTTGCTCAATGTTTGAGAACGAGGACTTTTCCAGATCCGCCACCATGTGCGGTGGTACCCTGTATATCCTGCATATCTCATTTACCTGAAACTTTCGCGTTTCAAGGAACTGAGCCTCATTCGGGCTTATCGCTATCTGCTGATACTTCATGCCTTCCTCGAGCACAGCCGTGCGGTGCTTTCCGTTTCCGTAGGTGTTTTCCCACGCGTCACGGACCTTTTCGGGTTCCTTCAGCTTTCCGGGATGCTCAAGTATGCCTGTCGGCCGCGCACCGCTTTCAAAGAAACTGCTGCCGTAGTCATCCGCCGCCATAGCCAACCCAATAGAGTTACGGCACATCGCTATAGGCGAGTACCCAATTATGCCGTCAAAACCCAGTCCGGGGATATGCAGAACGTCGTCAGGTGACAGCGTGATCTGCCCGTTGCGGTCGCTGCTGTAAATATATCTGAGCCGTCGCGTCTCAAGCGAGCGCTCCACTCTCATCTTGTTCGGCAGTAGTGGATATAACGCCCTCACCCTGCCGAATCCATCACGGATTATCTGTGAGTATGAGTTTCCGGTAGTCAGTATGTGGTGCATGAGCGTCTCGCGGAACGTCATTGACGACATTTCCGGATTCGGCTCATCGTGCAGCAGCTTGTAAAGCGGATGCTCATAATCCTTTTCCTTGCCGTCGTCCGAATACCTGTACACATTGAGCGGCAAGCTTGCTACAGTTTCAGCTATGATACGTATACACGCATATACTGCCGTGAGCTGCATAGCGTTGTAAGGCGTCACCAGCTTCCCTGCTACAGACCGCCCGAAGTAATACCCGTGTGTTCCTATATCGTCACCGAGATAATTTTTCGGCTTATCTCTAGACTTAAAAAAATCTCTTATTCTTCCCACTGTATCCTCCTCATATCACTATCATCCCGCGCGTATCGTACACGCTCTCGCTGTCGTCGCGGCTGACCGAAGCGCGGCCGTATGCCATTATAGCCGCCACTGCACCGTCTATCTTCTCGACTGACTTGTTTTTGTCCGGCTTGATATTACCCGCCTCATCCGTCTTTACGACCACATTCGAAAAATTCCACCGCAGTACAGGGTTTCCGTTGTGTATGATCTTGCGCGCTATTATTTTTGTCTCTATATCCTTTGTCGGCGGTGACATATCCCTGTAGCCCTGCCCAAACGGGACCATTGTAAGTCCGTCGTCCATGAGCTCCAGTATCGTCTCTGTAGCGTTATAGCGGTCATACGCGATCTCGCGTATGTTATAAAACTCCGCTATTTTTTCTATATCCGCTCGTATCTTTCGGTAATCAACTATGTTTCCTTCTGTAACGGTTATGTGTCCCTCTCGGTGCCATTGGTCATAAGGTACCTTGTCGCGGTTCACGCGCTCATGCATACACTCCTCCGGGATCCAGCACCACAGTAGGAATATATATTTTTCGTCCTCGTTCCTCGGCGGGAAACAAAGTACGAATGCGGTAAGATCCTGTGTTTTTGAAAGGTCAAGCCCGCCGTAGCAGTCGCGGCCGCGCAGCTCCTCCGGATCGACAGTCTCGGTGCAGGCATCCCAGTTGGTCATGTCGAGCCAGTGCGTAGATGCGTCCAGCCACATGTTAAGTCTGAGCCATTTAAAGTTTGCCTCTGCGACCGCCGAACCAAGACATGACTGATACCATTCGCGTACTGTCTCAATGTCTATCGTCCGCCCCAAGGACGGATTAGCCTTATACCAGTTTGCCTCGTCAGTCCAGTCCTCGTCATCCTCAAGACCGTATATCACGGGATAAAAAGTCGGATCGACTCGCGTACCGTCCAGTATCCCCCGTGCTATCTTGTGCTGCTCGTAGCATATCCCGTGCCGTGACTGTCCGGCCGTGGTGAGTGTCAGGAACAGCGGCTGCCGCCGCGCATCGCCCGAGCCCGAGGTCATAACATCCCAAAGATCGCGGTTGGGCTGCGCGTGAAGCTCATCGAAGATGCAGCAGGAAACATTCAACCCGTGCTTGGTGTTTACCTCCGCCGACAGCACTTGATAAAAAGATCGCGTCGGCTTATATACAAGCCGCTTCTGCGACAGCACCGGCTTTATATGCTTTTTGAGCGCCGGAGCCTGATCGACCATGCTTACCGCCACATCAAAAACGATCGACGCCTGCTGCCTGTCCGCTGCGCAGGAATACACCTGAGCGCATTGCTCACCGTCTGCACACAGCATCTTGAGCGCGATCGCCGCTCCGAACTCAGACTTGCCGTTCTTCTTCGGTATCTCGATATATGCCTTTTTGTACTGCCTGTATCCATTGAGCTTGACTGTCCCGAAAATATCGCGAACTATCTTATCCTGCCATGGAAACAGATCGAATGGTTGACCATGGAACTCGCCGATGCCGTGCTTCAGGCTGTTTATGAACCTGACTGCCTGCTGTGCTTTGGCTTCATCATACACCGCCCTCACCGCCCATCGAAAGCAGTCCTTCGAGATCGTCGTCGCGATCCAGATCAACGTTTTCGGTGCAGTTGTCATTAACGATCGAGAATATCTCATTCCAGCTCCTGCGCATCTGGCTCTGATAGTCGGACGAGATCCGTGCAAGATCGCGGTCAAACTCTCCCCTGTCCATGATCCGTTCCGCCTCAAGCCACCGCTGACGGTTGAGTGCGAAGGTCTCAACAAGCATCGGATTCACAAGCTCAGCGCACTTCATACGTCTGAGATACTCGACCGTGCGCGAATATATATCTCTCCCGGCTATACTCAGAGAGCCGGGGATCACCTCAATGTCCGTTCCGCCGTCTATTTTGTTTTTGTCTATGACCTTGACGGCACGTTTCCCGGGATTGCCTTCAAGCAGCTTATCCGATACAGATTTTCTCGGGCGTCCTCCGTGCCCCTTAGCCGGCCCGCGCTTTCCCACGCTCTCACCTCGTTTCTGCGTAAAACTTTTTCGCAAAACTTAAAAAGTTTTCAAAAGTTTTCATCCTGTAAGTAATTTTCTAAAACTTATTTTCAAAAAACTTTCGCGATTTTTTTCGTTTTGGGGTGGGCTGCGGTCTCCGCGTGATACCTGCAGAGATTTAGATCCCCCTCCCCTTTTCGCTCTAAAAAACTAAAATATACGCTAACAGTCCCAATGCCCCGCCTGCATATCTATCAAATTTCAGACTGTTCATCCTTCCCCTTCACACCGTCCGTATATTTTTATCTTATTGCCGAAACCGCCGTCTTCTCTAACCGTCTTACGGTCATGGCAGCGCTTGCACAGCGGCTGCCAGTTACTTTCATCCCAGAACAATACCTGATCGCCCTTGTGCGGAATGATGTGATCAACTACAGTCGCAGCTGTAAGCCGTCCGTTCTTTTCGCACTCAGCGCAAAGGGGATGCTCCGCAAGGAACATCTTCCTTGCTCTGCGCCATCTGGCATTGTATCCTCTGCTGTTGGCGGTCGCCCTGTTGTCCGGTGCTCTCTCCGGCTTATGCTTGTCACAGTACCTGTCTGCTGTCAATGCTCCGCATCCCGGATATCTGCACGGCTTTAGCGGTTTATATGGCATACGATCTATCCTTTCTCTTGACCATAGCACGATTATATCACAAACTTGTCTCCCCCGCGTGTCAACTTTTGCATAGCAAAAAGAGCCGCTTGTTTGAACGGCCCGCATCTGCTCATTGTATTTCGCCAAGGCTGCGCCCTAAGTCTATAACAAAGCCCTTTACCCGTCTTTTCATGGTGCTCTCGCTCATGGGAAGATCTATATCCCTGTATAGCTTCCCATCCCAAAAACGATATCTGATAAGCTTGCGAGTATCCGGTGCCGCAGCATTGTACGTTTCCTCGAATGCCTGCAGCTTTCGCTTTATCTCAGCAAGCCGACGCGAACTCATAGTCTGATTCTTATATTCAGCCTTAAGCTGCTTATAATCACGGATCACACTCGTGATGCGCTTCCATACCTCGTGTCTTATATACTTAGGCATATACTCTCTTGACATTCTCACACCTCGTCTTCACTATCCCGATCTTCTTTGTAAAACGGACATTTTGCGCAATGTCCCCCGCCTGAAACGTTGTACCAAGTTTTAAGCGCCGTGCAACATTTATCCGACCAGAACCTGCAATCGCTCCGCTCTCCCTTGTCGTTGACCTGTATGTTTTCGTTTTCCACCTCTGTCACCTCAATCCAAACATGTGCCACTCACATAATCCAAAAACCTCACTGCCCCGTCATAGATCACCTCATAGCGCTCTATATCTCCGGGCATCAAAAATTTTTTGCCGAACGTGCTGCGCATATCACGCCATACCAGCCAGGGCACGGAGAAAAATCTATCTCCGATCTGCACGCAAATAAAAGCGAGTGCGCCCATCTCGTCCTGTATATTGAGCCATTCCGCCTGTTCCTCTGTCAGTGCATTCTGCTGTATCCTCGACTTTTTTGTTGACTTAGCCTCGAATGCTATCGCCTGTCCGCTGCGCAGCACTCCCTTGAAGTCCGGCTCTGCACGGCCTGTCCATTGACCGACAAATCTCCCTCCGTCAAGCTTTTTCACGCACCTATACGGCTCGTACACTTTGCCGATCACTGCTCTGCGTCTGTCAGCATAATATTGACAGCCCTTCATGAGCAAATGCTCAAAGATCCTGCCGCGATCGCTATTCGCATAATTTCTAAGTCTCGCCGCATTCTTTTCCTCCTGCGACGGGTACTGCTCCAAAAGCGCCCTGTATTCCGCCGCGCTCATGTGTTCTGTGTTGTCCATTGCCACTCCTTTCTCATCTTACAGAGGTATATGCGCACATATGCCCCGTCCTGCCTGTAGTCCGTCTCGCCGTCAGCATTCTTTTGGAATCCATACGGCTCTATGTATGTTACCGTATACCCGGGATAAAGCGGCTCAAGATCCCGCTCGGTGAGCTCGCCCTTGATGATCTTCTTAGCCGTTTCATGTGATATACGTCCGGTACGCTCCGACACCTTGGGACGCTTCAATCCCTTGCTCTGTATCCATCTCTTGACCTTGCCCTCGATTTCCGGCTTGTCCGGATTGCATACAAGATACTTCGCAAGCCCCTTCATACCCTCCTCATTCCATTCCAACTTGAAAGTCCGAGCCGTACCGTATTCCCAAAGATCCTCAAGCTTTTCTCTTATCTCGCCGCGTCTTGACGGATCGGGGATATTCATCGTTATATGCGCATGGAATTTACCTCTCTTGACGCCCTTCTCTATCACCCCGACGTACTTGAGCTTAACATCAAATTCTCTGCCGTAGTATGTACGCGCCCTCCGAAGATATCTCTGTACACATGCAAGAGCTTCCTCATAGGTCTCCGGTGGAACATCGAAGCTGAGCTGCATCTCAACATCCGAGGATGTAAAATTGTTATCTATGAGCATCCGGAACTTTTCCTGTGCATGAAAATCATTGAGTTTCTTCTGCGTCTCGGAAGAGGGCTTGAGTTTCTTGCTCCTGCTGTTCGCTTTCTTGTATCCCGGGAAAAGGAGCACGGTCCCGTAGTTGCCATGCCAGTATCTCTTTTCGATCTGTCTGCATCTGCTCGATCTCTTTTTCATCCCCGTGCTCCTCCTGTACGTCGATATGATAATACATCATAGGCTTCCTCAAAGCGGCTTCCGCCGCTTTGAATATTTATTAGTAGAATTCATTCTAACATTATTTTTCCGTTCATGAGATCTGGCAAAAGAGCATCCCTGAGTTCTGCAAGATAAATGTTTTCCTCTCGGTTCAGATAAAATATATGCTGCTTCCACATTTGGAGAATCATTATAAGTATACTTGAAATCTCATTCTTATCGGCATTTTCAAATTTAAACTCACCTTTGTTCTTTGTGCAAGCAATCCAGTTTTCTTTTATCATGCCTTCTCCGGCTATCTGTTTATATAAATCCAGATTGTCAAAAGTATTTTTATTGCCATCTTTCATTTTTTGCCAAACATCATGTAATCCAATCGCTTTTGCAATTGTCTCATTTATGGTTAATTTACATCTGTTTTTTTCTGATATGATCCTATTGATATCTTTCATAATATCAGAATATTCTCTGTGGTTACTCTCCATATGTGTAAGCTCAATATACCGAGATGGACTCAGAATAAAATCTTGCTTAGACACATCTGCAATTGTAACCATCTTTGAGAAACTTGGTAGTTCCTTTAAATCTCGTATGCATTCAATAGCTTTCTTCATGATATCGTCTGTAAAAACTTTTACGGTCTTGGTGTATGATCTGTTTTCATGTGATGCTCCGCCAAATTGTCCTTTTTGTATCCTTTGCTCAGTTTCATATGATTGTCTCATATCGACCATTGCAATTTTCGATGTGTTTTTATTTTTATTGAATACTAATATACATACTGCTAAACTCGTTTTCTCAAACATGTTATCCGGGCACGCAATAACAGCTTCTATGAAGTTTCCTTTTATAAGGTATTCTCTTATATTTTTTTCCGCTCTGCTATCCGTTGTTAATACCCCATTAGGCAAGATCATCGCCGCTCTGTCTTTTACTCTGGCAATTGCCGTAAGTACAAAAGCATAATTTGCATTATTCGCCGGCGGAATATCACACATAGAGAATCTATATTGCAGCGATGCAAACTCAGGAACGCTCCATTTCATGTTGTATGGTGGGTTTGAGACGCAGCTCGTGCACATATCGTTGTACCGGTCTTCGCCATTGTCACTTACATAAGAAAAATCCTTTCCTGCTGTGATTTTGTATATTTTATATACTTCACCGCTCAATACATCTTCATGAAGAACAACGGCATTGATATTTCTAATGGCTAAATTAAACAAAAGATAAGGAATCACTTTGTTGTCATATTCTGCACATACGAAACGTAATTTCCTGTTTTCATTCCACTTTTGTATCGTTAGTGCTCCGGAACCTGCGCACAGATCAAGAACAACCGTCTCATCATCGGATTCTGTTAATTTAGCACAAAACCGCGCTAAAGATACGGGAGTATAATCCTGCATCTTTTCTTTTCTGTCAGCCTCATAATACTGAAATATTTTCTGAAGCCAATCAACGGTTAGGTCTCCTACCATCATCTTGAAGCTTATGTATTTTTCGGTACGATTGTGTATAACTGTATCGTATAATGCCGATGAAAGCTCGCTCACTGTGCTGATCTCAAATATAGCCAATGTTTGATTTACAAGTTCTTTTAACTCCATATTACATCTCCATGATCTCTCTGCCGTCCGCTTCCTTCGGAGATACAAAAGCACAGCTCCCGCCATTCTTCTTATGCTTCTCATCAGCGCGCGCTCTGATCTTCTTCTCGCATTCTACAATGCTCATTTCTTTAACTTCAAAATCCTTGAATACCAGTTCCGCCGCGCCCGGTGTTGTTCGGACAATGTCCTTAAGCTGCTCCCCGACACAATATGCGGCAGTATCCTCAATCCCCTTCTGCTGACTGCATATCTTTTCGATCACTTTTTCAAAAATCATAAATCTTTATCCCTTCCTTTTCATATACTCAGGCTTGTCCACCACGACCCCGTGAAGTGTCCTGTCCATTAACTCAACCGTTATGTAAAATTCTCCTGTACCGTGATCATAACGTGTTATAACCGCATTCACATACGCATATTCCAGCCATTCTCCGACTCCGCGCTCATAGTACATAACAGGTTCGCGGCTCTTTAATAATTTCTTGAGTTCCTTATTTGTCAGCATCTTCCGCCTCATTCACAGTCGTTATACTGTCTGCCTCACACCAGTCCAGCAGCGCCTGACCGCACTGAGGACAGTAACGGAAATCACCTTCCTTTATTTCTTTTTCAGAGAAGACGCGTCCGCAGCTCTGACACTTGCCTTCATACAGTTCTATCGGTTCAAGAATTTCCAATGCCTCTATAGCCAATTTAATATGGGCAATAACAGTTCTTATCCTCATTTCCGTAGCAAACGGCATCCCCCGCTTGATTTTATTCTCATAGTGCTGCTTTATTTTGATTAATGATTCTCTTGCATCAGGAATATTTGTTTCTATTTCTCTTGTTTTGACCATAATTTTACCTCTATTTACAATTGACAAGTACTCTCTTTTATTGTATAATCTATATGATTTTATTTTTTCTCAATGTTTTGGATTGGATAATGGTTTATTTTTTATATGATTTATCCAATCCCAACAACCAATCCGCCGAAACGTTGAATGTTTCGCATATATCTATCAGCGATGGAACTGATGGGAATCTATCACCATGCTCCCACGAACTCCACGAATCACTTTTTATCATTAACTTCTGGGCTGCCTGTTTTATTGTCAGACAATTTTCGTTTCGTATTTGACGCAATCTATCACCTATTGTTTGTTTTTCCACTGCTTATCCTCCTTTCGATTACGGTTGGTAACAATATCTATTACCTTATACACTGCCCACGCGATAACCGCTGATACCGTTGTGCTTACGATTAATGCTGTTATGAATAATCCTAATAAATTCATTCTGTTTCTCCTTCCAAATCAATATGTATTTTTGCAAGCTCTGCAGCTGCGCGATATTCGGCGGCGTATTTATTGTCTCCATGCGTTTTATTGACTTTTTCCAAAAATTCTGATATATTACCGTTGAAACATCCACATTTAACGATAATATCATTATCCTTGCTTCGGCAAAATGTTGTACAATCGTCCCTGCTTCCGATCGGACTTATAACGATTATGTGACTCGGTTTGCGGACCTCTGCATTATCGCCGATCCACGCATGACCGCCGATCACCGCATGACCGCTGATCACCGCATGACCGCCGATCACCGCATTATCGCCGATCCACGCATGACCGCCGATCACCGCATGACCGCTGATCGCCACATTATCGCGGATCACCGCATTATCGCCGATCCACGCATTATCGCGGATCACCGCATTATCGCCGATCCACGCATTATCGCCGATCCGCGCATTATCGCCGATCCACGCATTATCGCGGATCACCGCATGACCGCCGATCCACGCATTATCGCCGATCCACGCATGACCGCCGATCACCGCATGACCGCGAACATGTGAATTACCGCAGACCCGCGCATTATCGCGGATCACCGCATGACCGCCGATCCGAGCAAGACCACCGACCCACGCATTTCTATCTTGGTCAATATTGTATTCACTTTCTACATATCCGCCCAGGTCTCCTGCCTTCACATGATAACCCTGCACGTCAAAATCTTTGCACGCCCTAATTCGATGATATGTCACCTCGTCTACGGTCATTGTTTCATCTGTCAATTCATACTTTTTCATTCTGTTTTTTCTCCTTCCAATATCCTTGCCATTTCAGCATTCTTGCAGATTATATTCTGCGTATGTACCACCGTTATACGATTTTTCTCCTGCTCATACTCACGCCGCACCATGTTCGCGCCGTCCTTGATGCTTGCTTCCTCCAGTTGGCGGCGGCGTTCGGCAGCCTTCTTGATTTTCCTGTTACGCATGTTATCATGCCTGATTGACAGCACTGCTACAGTTCCCACTATCAATGCGCATACGCCTATGTTTAATACTGATGGATCCATTGTTTCGCTCCTTTCATAAATAAATTACATTTTTTGCAATTAATATTGACATTTTCTGCCTTTTATGATATAATGTAATTCCAATCGATTTTCATATTTTTGCACCGTGCAGAATAATTCTGTGCGGTGTTTTTATACATTCTCTCCTCCATTGTCCATAAACTCCACAAGCTTATCCGTTCTAAATATTCTTCGTTTATTAAGAATATAATAGGTACCTCGGAGAAAGTCTTTGTTTTTAGAAAACAAAACGCTTGCGTTCGTACCACTCCCCAGCATACTCCCGGTGATTAAAATATCCGTATTGAGAGTATGCAACGTTTTTCACGCATCTCCGTCCGTCAAAAACGTATGCCTCCCACGGGTATATCCTAAATTCAAATCTGCCTCCATCGTAATAAGTGTATTCAGAAAACCACAGCACGACCGCCGCCTTGCCGTCAACCCGTTCCACGGTAATCGCTGAATTACATTCCAATGTTTTAAAACCGTTTCTGTTCCTTCCTATGTGATGTGCTGTCACAGATGCGCCGCACACCGGACATATGCATACATCGCCATCATACACCGCGTTGCCGTATTCATCGAACCAACCGTACACCGACTTTACTGTTGCAGAAGCATCCGGTGCATGATCCGCAAAAAAACTTGTTTCACATTCACTGCATGAACACTTCACTCCGCGCCGTCCGGTTCCAAACGCGTCTGTATAGTATTCCATTTTATATAGGATAACACCGACCACATCATCCGGGTGCCCATGCATAAACTCCTTAAGTCCGGACGGAGGCGTAAGCGGCAAGTTGTACCTGCTTTTTTGATACTCCATTACATTTCACCTCGATCAAAGAAAGCTGTCGAGATCGATAAGCCCGGAGCTTTCTTTATCCTTCGGATTCTCCGGCACGGATACGGCATCTTGGATCCCATAAAACTCACGGATAATGCCGTCCGCTTCATTCGGAGATACAAAAGCGAAGTTCCCGCGGTTCTTCTTGTGCCTTTCATCCGCTAAAGCCCTTATCTTCTTCTCGCACTCCGTAATGCTCATTTCCTTAACGTCGAGATCCTTAAACACCAGCTCCGCCGCTCCCTTCATTTTTCTTTTCGATCATATCCGTATATATCCTCAAGAAGGCATCCGCCAATCTATGCAGTTCTATTTCAGATATCCTATCATAATCGATCTCGGCAGCATTATTGTACACTGCCCTCGGTTCTATCAACTTACAGTTCATCATCGTCTCTCCTCTCACGCATACCGAACATACGCGATCCTGCCGGAAATCTTGTGTCTGATCTCAAATCCGATACCGTCATCGGATATGCACAGCCAATTCTCAGTATTCAACTGCCTCGGCTGCTTTTCAAGTGTTTCCTTCTGCCGCCGCGTCAGTCGGCGTCCTCTCTTGTCCTTCATGATCTTCTCCTTCCCATAGCAGCGGACTTCCGTCCGCATTAAGCATCACTGTAAATGTTCCGGCATTATTATAACCTATAGAAACTGCATACATTACCTTTGTCTCCCGATGATAAACAATTGCATAAGCGCTTCCGCCTCGCTCTACAAGTTCAAACATTGAGCCGGTCTCATTTGCATCCTCATTATCGATCAGCGGTGCAGATGAACAACCGGAGCATAAAAATGCAAAAACTGAAACAATTATGATCATTTTATTTCTCATGTGATTGTTCTCTCCTTCCAAACAGCGTCTCAAAACTGCATCCAAATAAATCTATCAACGCTTGTATTTCCTCAAGATAAAACTTTCCCGTACGCTTTTTTAATATATACGTATTTACCGCTATTCCCAAAGCATCCGCGACTTCCCTATTCGTGAGTCCTGCCCTTGCCTGCTCTGCTTTTAATCCTGTAAGCATAATATCGTTCCTCCTGTTGACAAGTTCAATATATTGTGATATACTACATAATAACAAATCACCTATAACAATATATTGAAAGGTTGTGACTATATAATGGGATACTATCGTAGTGCAACTATCTGTGAAAACGGGCATGTACTCAATGCGACACGTGCCGTCTCTGATAAATACTGTACAGAATGCAATGCCAAAGTTATCACCAAGTGCCCTTATTGCGGTAACCCAATACGCGGAATGTATGAATCCGACAGTATAGTAATATTCCCTGGCTCATATAAGCTGCCAAAGTATTGCTACAACTGCGGAGAAGCTTATCCGTGGACTGAAAAATCTATTAAGAATACTCAAGCTCTTATATGCGAAGATGACTCTTTGTCTAATGTTGACAAGGAGCGCCTCAGCCGTTCTCTTCCGGACATTATGTCCGAAACTCCGGGAACTCAGCTTGCAATTTCTCACGTGAAAAAAGCTTTGTCTGCAGCTGGACGTTTTACCGCCGATGGGTTACGGCAATTTGTTATTGATTTTGGCTGTGAATTAGCGATCAAGCTTCTTGATCCCTGAATTCGAATCCGAACCTTTTATGAAATTCAAGCCAGTCAGGACATGTCTTCAAACCGCAATTGAATGGTCCTTTTTTCATCCAGCAATTACATACTGTCCTTAGTTTCGTACCGCAGTGCCTGCAGAAATTAGCTGTATCGCTGCATTCTGTCCCGCATTCTCTGCATATCATTCTCCCCGTCACCTCCCTTCATGCTAATTTTTTATTGTAACTTTATAAGTTATTCAGACTTAAAAAAAATATCCATCGGCTTTTCAATGTCTAATTTTACAATAAGCGTTTCTATTTCATCACTTCCCAATACACCTTTCTTTAATTTGGTATATAATGTTTTGGGCGTAACTTTTAGTATATTAGCAACATCTTTCTGTCTTAAGCCCTTCTTAACCCATTCGGCTTTTAACGCGTTTGTATCAATCATATTAATCTCCTTTCTGTAACTTATTAAGTTACTAATAGTATACCACTGTAAAAATAACTTGTCAAGTGTTTTTTTACTAAAAAAATAACTTTTTTTACTTGACAAGTTACAGTATTGATGATATACTTTTTTATAGAAAGAAGGTGGCGCATTGGATAAAGGTAAGCGAATCAAGTTTCTACGCGAAAAAGCTGGAATGTCTCAGGATGAATTGGCGCAAAAACTTAATACTACCAAACAAACAATATATAAATACGAAATGGGTATAGTAACAAATATACCTTCAGATAAAATAGAAAAAATGGCTTTAATTTTTCATATAAGTCCCGCTTATATAATGGGTTGGACAGACGAGATCACTCCTACAAATAGCGACACATCGTTTTCAACGCTCTCTGAGGAGGAACAAAAGATATTGAAAAACTTTCGTACCCTAAATGATCTCGGCAAAAGTAGAGCATTGGAGTACGTGGAGGATCTAACGTATAACGAAAAATACACCCGAGAACAATTTTTTGATGAAGAATCATCGGGCGCATAGGGAACACGTATATCGTGGATTTTAATAAACATAGATGAGGAGAAAAAAAATGGAGTTTAATTTTAATGACTTTATAGATGAAAAGGCTGACGAAACATCTATGAGCGATCTACGCGGCGATCGCGTAGATAAAACAAACGGCAATTACGTAGCTATTGACATTGAGACCACAGGCTTCGCATATCACGACGACATTATAGAGATCGCTGCAATTAAAGTTGAGAATGATTCGGTTGTTGATACCTTCCAAACCTTGATCAAGCCTACAGAGCCTATCCCTGTAAGTATTACAGCCCTGACCGGCATCGATAATGACATGGTCAAGGGTGCTCCTTCTTTTGATAACATAATAGAAAGCTTTATTTTGTTTATAGGTAACTATACTATAATGGGGCATAATGTTATATTTGACATCGACAGGCTGAATAATAAATTATACAACAAAAATATGCAAACCATATGCAATAATTATATCGACACAATGTGTATGGCCAAAAACAGAATAGCCTCATTGGATAGCTATAATCTTATAAATGTCGCAAATTATTTGAATATCAAAATAGATATATCTCATCGTGCTGTCAATGATTGTTATACGACTATTAAGTGCTATAATATATTAAAATCAATGCCTGAAACAATTTTGCAAGAATGTGACTATGATAATAGCCAATCTGCATATCAGTTCTTGAATAGAGTGCCAATACCATATAACAATCCTGAGAATAAGGTTTCTGCTCAAGGTATTGTATACTATCTCATAGATAAACCTTATTATGCTTCAAACGGTTTATTTTATAGCATAATGAGTACACACGGAGCAGAGGAGTATGATAGTGATTTTTATGATGAATATACATTCCCTGTATCCACCATAAATGAATTGCTCAATACAGTAACTCATATTATTGTTGGTGAAAAGCGTTATGAAACCATAGAATTTGAAAAGGATTTTCTTGATGCTGTCCAAGAACATAATATTACAATACTTTCAGAAATGGAAATGTATAGCTTTTTAGATATAGATACATCTTCTTTTCCTAAAATAAAAAAGAGGAACGGCAAACATTTGAGTCAAAAAGATGTTGTTGCAGATAATACAGATTTTAATAAAGCGCATCCGTTATATGAAAAAACTGTAGTGATAACCGGCAGCCTTAATAAAATGTCCCGAAAGGATGCCTATCAACAAATAAAAAACGTTGGCGGATTATGCGGTGATAATATCACAAAGAAAACAGATTATCTCGTCACAAACAGCACCGCCAAAACCGGAAAAATGAAAAAAGCTCTGCAATACATAGATGAAGGTTATGATATCAAGATTATTAATGAGCAGGACTTATATAACTTGTTAGGTCTGTAATCATATTCGCGATGTCGCAAAAATGCAATAAAAAATCCCCGGTCGCACCACCAACCGGAGACAATTTAATTAAGTGTTATTTGTGATAAAATAACGCCCTAACCAAGTTTTATTTTATCACATAACACTCTGTTTTGCAATACATTTTTCAGAAAAAAGGAGTGTTATTTTTATGCCGAAAATTAAGTGCGTTATATATGCGCGTTATTCATGCTCAAACCAAACCGAGCAATCCATAGAAGGGCAGCTTCATGACTGCCAGAAGTATGCCGAAAACAACAATATTCAGATAGTGGGTAAGTACATTGACCGCGCTTATTCCGCCACCTCTGACCGCCGCCCTGAGTTTCAGCGAATGATAAAAGACAGTGCAAAACGTTTATTTGACGTTGTGCTTGTATGGAAACTTGATCGTTTCAGCCGAAATCGATACGACAGTGCAGTGTATAAAGCAAGGCTGAAAAAGAACGGTATACGAGTGATATCTGTGACCGAGAATATAAGCGATAACCCCGAAGGGATCCTGATGGAGTCAATACTCGAGGGCTATGCGGAATACTACAGTGCGGAGCTTGGCCAGAAAGTGAAGCGCGGTATGAGAGAGACGGCTGCAAAAGGCCGAATTACCGGGCATGTTCCCTTTGGCTATAAGGTCTCCGAAAATAATACTTACGAAATAGATCCCGTGAATGCCTATGCGGTACAAAAAATATTCGAGATGTACGTCAACGGGGTGACACACAAAGAAATATCCGCATGGCTTGTCAAAAATGGCTATAAAACCTCCTATGGAAACAAATTTACGCCGCAGGCAATAAGAACTGTATTGACACGTAAGCGGTATACAGGCACATACACATATGCCGAAGCCGTATTCCATGACGAAAACCAGCGCATAATCGATGATAAAACCTATGCTGCCGCGCAGCGCCTTCTCGAAAGCAACCGCAAGGAAGGAGCTCGACACAAGGCGCAAATGCAATATTTGCTTTACGGGAAACTTTTCTGCGGTAAATGCAGAAAAATGATGCACGGAGAATGTGGCCGTGGCGGTAACGGTACGAAATACTATTATTACAAATGTACTGCACGCAAGAAGCAAGGCACTTGTGATAAAAAGCCGATACCGAAAGATCAAATAGAAGACTATATTATTGACAACATACTCAATAAAGTTCTCAATAAAAAGCTGACTGATAAGATCATTGATATGATAATGAAAATACAAGCTTCTGCAAAGGAAAATCCGGAGATAACGCTTTTAAAGTCCAGTCTCGCAGAAGTAGAGAAGCGGATCGGCAATCTGCTAAACGCAATTGAGCAAGGCATCGTAACTGCAAGCACAAAAGATCGTCTCGAAGAACTTGAAGAGAAGCAGGCAACCATCAGAGAGGAGCTTGCTGAGGCAGAACTGAACAATAGAAAGATCTCAAAATCAGAACTTGAATTATTCTTTAGAGATCTCAGAAGCATTGATATAAAGGACTACAGTTCAAAAAGAACACTTATAGATACGTTCGTAAATAAAATACTGCTGTGGGATGATAAGCTCATAATAATATACAACTTTACGCCTATGCTCGACAGTAAAAACGAGCTGCCGGAAGAGGAGCTGAATGACATAATAAAAACGGTATCCGATTGTTCGGATACCGCACCGCTTGGCTCCTCGAGTCCGGCTCGAACGGACGACCCTGCGGTTAACAGCCGCATGCTCTGCCACATGTAGGGAAAACAACCAATTGCAAATATTATAATCGGAAAGGAATAAAAACTATAAAATCAAAAACTTTAGATCACATCATGTTCTTCTATGATATTTTCATCACCGAAGAACTGCTTATAACTCGAATTAAACTCTATTTCTATATTGTAACCTCTGCCTACCTTTATTTTATCTATTAGCTGACAAATGATCATCTTACGTTGCTCATTTGACGCATTTTTAAATTCATCTGCCCATGTTATAAACTGCTGATAATAATAATCAAGCTTATTTACCATATCCGTCTGCTGATTCAATTCATTATCGCAATCATTAAGCAGTCTATCCGTTTCTGCAATTTCACTTTTTGTAGAATTTATCGACATTGACAGTACATCTGCCGGAAATATATTTTCTCCGCTCAGGCACTTTCCTACTTCAATTGATAATTCCGTTAGTCTATTTTGCAGCTTTTCTTTTTTCACCAATAAATCACGTTTAATACGACGTTTTTCTGTAAGCTCCTTTTGATATCTCATTTCAAGAGCTTTATCTTTTGGCGTTGCCTTTATCGTATTTAAATAGTGCTCAACTATATTAAGTACTACTTCTTCAATTTTCTTGGCAGCATAAACAGACTGACCATCACAATCATTTAATTTTCTTGATCGGTGATAACAAACATATCGCAACGTACTTGTTACCGCTATTGTGCCATCCTTGCGAATATACCTTTCGCTGCTGCCGGATGAAATCAGCCTGCCTCCGCAATGTGCACAGTAAATATTTCCGGACAATAACGTTCTACCTTTTGTCGTTCTTGCGATATGTTGTTTTTCTTCATTCTTTCTTGAACGCTGCCTCAAAATATCCTGTACGCTATCAAAAACATTTTCATCTATGATCGCCAAATGCTCAATCTTGGGAGATGTCGTCTCACCCGCAACGTAATAACCACAATAGAGCCTGTTTTTCAATATACGATTAACAGAGTTACACTGAAAGTTCCTGCCGTTATGGGTCTTTACACCGAGTTTATTCAAATACTCAGCCATACGGTATGAGCCATAACCTTCATTAAGCGTCTTATCGAATATGACCTTCACATACTCAGCTTCCTGCCAATCGACCTCCAAATCTTTAACGGGCTGTCCTTTTTTGTTGACTCTGCCTTTATGTACCGCACGATACCCGAAGGGCGTTGCGCCGCCGTGATATATGCCCTCCGCCGTAAGCTGTGCCATGCGTGTTTTAAGCCGCATTGAAGTTTTCACGCTTTCTCCATTCGCCTGCCAATAACGTATGTAGTTAAGTAGCTTGTCCGTCTGGTTCTCAAATCTCTGCTGTCCCTCCTGAGTGCTCCACACCTCTATCCCCTGCTTTACAAACCATTCCACAACAAACGGTGTTTCATCATCACGCCGTCCCAAACGGTCAAACATATATACAAGCAATACGTCAAATTCATGATTAAGAGCAGCTTCCTTTAAATCCTGTATGGCATCACGGTCATTTGCCGATACCTTAAACCCAGATACGCCTTTTTCATAGAACTCCTTCGCGATTATCCAACCATTCTGCTCCGCAAATTCGGTACAGGCTATCTTCTGCATCGGTATATCATCCTTAGCCTTGTCCACCTGCTTCTTTGTGGATACTCTGTATAAGCAATACGCCTTCTTCATGATGTTGTTTCCCCTTTCGACATTTTGACATGCATTGCTGTTGTATTCAGTTTTCAATGTTCATATGTATATTATATAAGTAATAGTTCTTCACGTCAAATTTGATAATATTTTTTTGCAGTAAAAAAGCGATTGGTCGTTTCTAACCAATCGCCCACAATTATTACAATTCTACAGCAGTTTATTATTATTTCAGGCTTGTACTTGCAACACTTATATCATAACACATTTTCTCCATTATCCTAAAGAAATAACCCAAATAATTCTAATTAAAAATAATTTGTTTTTTGAGAATCTCAATACTTTATATTCGTTTATAATATGTATTACTTTTTCATTATAGAAGCCTGGTTTATCAAAAGCAATAAATATCTCTTCAAAATAGAGTTGTAACTTTTCTTATTTATTTTTTTGATTTCATACATCAAGAAAAAATATCTTTTAGTTCTTCAAACTCATCATTATATTTATCACAATCAATATTTTGCATCAATGCTTCATAATTTATATCAATCAGTGTACCATCTTCAAACTTCAAATATTCTGCATAATCATCTTTGATCAACACAGAAAGATGACGAGGTATACCCATATTCTGTAATTCTATAATCAAACTATCCGTTGTTCCATATTCAACATATTCTGCCCAGTTCGGCCCTGCAATTTCCTTTCCGAACTTTTCTGATACAATCAGATAATAATTCAAAAAGTAATTCTTTATCTTAAAACGCAAAGTATTATCAATATCAGCTATAAGATTATTTATTATAAGGTTAATGTGATCTCGATTATTAGGATCAAATGTTATTGTCTCATTTTTATACCAAATCTCACCTTTCCTTTTATAGTAATTAATTATATAAATAATCATCATATTTAATGGCATAGATTTTATCCAAGAATACATCAAAACAGCAAAATATTTCAACCTTTCTTTCTGCTTAACCATTGGATTTCTTCCCTTTGACTCTTCTTCCTTCCAATTATAATAATCATACATTTTCTCCAATGTTTCTTCGCAAGTTTTGGTGGTGATTTCTTCCGGAAATGCACTTTCTTTTTTACTAATCTTTTCCCATATATTATTTTGATATAACACCTTTATATTTGAACATTGTTCTAAAATATAGATAGGAATATGATTCTCTTTATTCATACGTTCAAGCAATTTTTTGCCATCTGTATTTTTTCTTAAATAATTACTCATTAGAATAGAATCGGTCTTTGATACTTGGTGTGTAAAAACAATATTAGCATAATGATCCCACACCTCTTTTTCAGTTTGACTATAGTTGACTCTAGTAAATTGCTTTGCTCTTAAAGAACGATCCAAGTTGGTATAAAAATTTTTTTGTCCCTTAATAACTAAAGGTTGCACATCGTCTATCTTTTTGTTCCGTACAACTTTTAAATCTTTGTTGGGATTATCCCATCTATTCTTTTTATTTTCAATTCTTACACAAATAATATTCCCGCTTAATTCTTTACCTAATCTGCCGGCCCTGCCTGCCAAATTCCAAAAATCAACATCAGAAAATTTTGAGTTTCCAATAGCATTACTAAAAATAAAAATATTTTTAGCAGGCAAATTAACCCCTTCTAAAAGTGTTGAAGTGCAAAACATATAATCAATAACTTTTTCTTCAAATAATTTCTCTATTCTTTCTCTTATACGCTGCGGCAATCTGCCAAAATGAAATGCCACCCCTTTTTTTAAGCAATCAATCAAAAAATATTCTTTGTGTATATATGTTTTTATCAATTTAATCAGAGAATCAATTCTTGGATTACTTTGTTCAGGTAAATTTTCCGAAAAACGTAATGCAAAATCAATCGTATCTGTAATCGCATTACAATATACAATATTTTTACAGTTACAACCTAATTTCCACAAAAGTTTATCTACATATCTATATTCTTTTTTCCCTAAATCATCAAAAACTATATCTTCTCCTGTTTCCGTGAACATGCGCCCATTCCCCTCAACATAGTCAATAAAAAATCTATTTTGAGCTACAGGAGATTCTTTAATAATCATTAGCTCATCTACACTCTTTTCAAATAATTGCAAAAATACATCTGCATTTGGAATGTTCGGAGATGCAAAATACAATTTAATACTTTTTCTCTCAGCTAGTAAAATGGCATGATAATACAAAGGTGATCTTGAATCCCTGTCAGCAATTATTTTATGGGCCTCATCAATAAACATATAATCGATTATAGGATTCTCCTTTTCACCTAAATACGATATCAAACGTTCCGGTGTAAAAACAAACACATATTTTAACATTCTATTCTTGTAAATCGTTGGAACTACCGGATGCGCTAATACTTTGTAGTTCACATTTGTAATAACTCTTTTTAATCTTGCAGTAACTTGATTTATAAGTGCTCTGGTTGGTACCAAAACTACTATATTATCTATCCCGTTTCTTTCGTTTATTATATACTGAATAAATGCATCCATGATAAAGGATTTTCCAAAAGATGTTGGTCCAGAAAAGCTAAAGTGGTTGCTATCTTTCATAGCTTCAAATAACCGATACTGGGGATCAGTAAATACCAAATCATTAAAAGGTACCTTTTGATAAACTTTTTTTATTTCTTTTTCAAATACTGATTCCAATGTATCCACTGTTTCCGAATTTTCAACTGCAATGTCCAAGGATGCAAAATTTCCTAGTTTGGTTAATATCGAATTTGCATAATACTGATACTGTATATCATTCTTATATGCATCATACAATAAGCTAATAATTTTATATGCTTTATTTCTTCCTTCTGCCTCGCTACTTCTTGATAAAATATCTGCAAAACGCAATGTGTCATCAAATTCTTTTTCCGTCAAAAAGACACTATCTTCTTGATATAGGAAATTATGGGCGTATTTAAGTTCTAATTTCCTAGTCAGTTCATTCAAATATGGATCATTTAGCGCTCGATTGATTATTGTGTTCAACCACGTCATTTTATAATCTCCTCTATTATCTTCTTTCTCTTAGTATTTATATCTGTAAAAGGCAAAACATATATATAAAAATTATGTCCTTGCAATTTGTTATTGATAATCTGTTGCTGTATGCCTGCAAGATGTTTACTAACTTCTTCAGCTATACGAGATTTTACTAATCTTCTAAAATCAGATGTTGGCATACTTTTTTCTTCATCACTAACTTTTATTTGAAAACCAATGAAAATTCCAAAGGCATCATCTACATCAAAATTCCTGTCTTTCGTGGGATAAATCAAGCTTTCTAAAAATTCTCTTTCTTCATCCGAGAACGTTTCCTTAAATAGATTATCACTAATCAAGCTTTTTTCGTATTGTATACCACTTTTTTGATTACCCTTATCATTTATTTCATTCTTAAAATTATATATGGACTTAAACGCATCCCCAATGGCTTTATCTATATTCTGATATGTTTTTGATTCACCAAATATCAACTGGTAATTTCCATCTGACATTTTTAAAAAGTGTACTCCATCTGCACCATTTACATAATTGTTCGTAGAGGTTTTTAATTCTAATTTTGTAAGTATTTTGGGTGCCCCTAAGTGCGTTTCCAAAAAGCAAAATAACAAAAGTTCTCCTAATTCACCATTATTTTTAGTATATTCCACAAACTTTTCTCTTGCTTTTTTAGAGAGCTTTCCTGGACGATTTTTATATTTTTCTTTCACTTGCCTTGATATAGAATAATCAATTACGGGATCAATAAGACTATCTATCAATAAATCATAATTAAACTCATTAGCATTGATTTTTAGCATAAAAAGATTAAGCTTATTTTTTTTATATTCATCTAAGTCCTTAGACCATAACAAATCAAAAGATGCCAAAAACTCTGATTCTTTCAAGCATATTTCCATGGTGTTTCTCCTTTGTTCTAAAAGGTAATTTTACTATGTACTACTTGTGTTTGTTATCTGAAAAAAGCAGAAAAAATATATTAGAAATCACATTAACCTCGCAATATGTTCCTATCAAATACAGGTATTCCTCGTGTACATTATATATATATTCAACTTCTTATTCACTAAATTAATGCGTTTTTAACTTAAAAATCAACCTATAACGTACTCTGTGTATCTGCCTTTCTATATAAGCTAAATTTTCAGTTTCACAAGTCTATGTTTCAATAGTCTTCTTTCTTGGCTACAGATAAACATGCTATTTTTCATAATCATCATCGTCCATTTCCCTTTCATTATAAAAAAATAGAAACTGGTTCAAATATATAAAATCAAGAATACCATAAATCGTGCCAAAACGTCCAAAATTCTTCTTCCTTGTAGCTGCTTCTTTCTATGTCTGGTATTTCGAATGTCTGCAAATCCCCAATTCGGGAGGGCTATCCCCACACACAAAATATTTTTTCCCCGCACAATATACAAAATTACTGACTTTCAATCAACTACGCTCTAATTCATACCCATTTAGTTCTTCGTAAATGGCTTTGCTCTCCACTTCTGCTAAATCCATCTCATCCATATACAGCTTAACCTCAATATGATGCTCAACATGTAATTTTGACAATAAACATCCCGTTGCATCGCCAAATATCTATAGAAAAACATAAAAACATATTATCTGATATTATATCACAGTTCAATACTATATACAACTGGCAAACTTACAGAATTATTCTTATCACGTATATTCAAATTGTATAATAACAACGTAACCAAATAACCATTTAAGCAACTATGCTCAAACGCTTTGCTACACTGCTTCATTCCTTTCTAACATTGTTGCTAGAGACTTGCTGTTCATTAGCTTGGTGGTAAATACCTGTTGTTGGATTTTTGTCAACTAAATCATATCCCACACGCTTGGAAAATCCACTATACATTTCTGAACAAACACTTCTTCAGTCTAAATATTATTTAATCACCCATACTCCATTTTTCTTTGATCCAACCTTTTGTATCTCTTATTTGTCCTGCATAAAACTATAATCCCTCTGTCTGATATTTTATTTCATAATAAAAAGCAACTGATCTATGTCTGCCGCTCTTCTGCAATTCATTAAATTAATTCACGCCAGTTTTCTGTAAAACCTAATTTATTTATATGTATTTTAGGATACTGTGATATCAATATAGACAGATCCTCTATAAATGTTTTCCAAGCATCGTCATCTTTTAAAATATATTTCATACATATTAATATAGAAAATATCGTTCGATTATTAATCCCTATCGATGCATACTGTTTATATAATTGTGGTGCCTTTGATAATGTTGCGTTATAAAGTCTACCATAATGAGCACATATATTTCTTACATATGATATACTTTCAACCCAACTCTGTAAATATTTAAAATTTATATTATATTCTTTTGCAATTTCTTTTTTATCAGTATTTTTCATATTTTTATAACATTTAGATAAAGTTCCAAAACTTAAAACCTCTACAACTGCATAAAAAGGTATATTGCCGGTCTCATAATTTTCTTGAAAGTTCTTTATGAATGGTGCTTTTCTATTACGCTGTATTTCTTTCTCTATTTCACTTAAAAGATATTGCTGTGCTATTTTATTTTCAAAATTTTCTATATCTCTATACCCAAAAACCCCATACTTTCCAGAAAAATAATTAGCTATCTGACACCTCAACCCGACTTCTATTCGTTCTATCTGCGCAAATAATAAATGACGAAAGTCAGCATTAAACATATATAATTCGACTATATCTTCAAATCTTACGCCTGACTTATATTTCCCATCTTTTTTTAACCCTAAGCTATATGCTTTTACCAATCTAAAATATGAAACTTCGTTAAGGATTTTTGCTGCATATTCATTATCAGATATAATAAGTCCTATACTTTTTAAATTGTTTATTTGCTCCTCGACTGTCATTGGTAATTGATGTTTCTTCATCGTTAATTTCTCCTAAATAAAAATGACCCGACATGGTCCGCATTGTTAAGAGGCGCGTCGGGTACTGTTATATATATTATATGCTATTTTATTAATTTTGTCAATACCTTTTAAACTAATTTTATATCAAAATTATTGAAAGTCCATTGAGAGCAAGACTGCTTTGATCTATTTTGAGATATGAAATTTTAAATTTTGTAATCATTATCGATTTGCTTCATCCTCTGCTCGTATGACATCATAAGATTGTTAGTCACAATATCCTCAATATCCTGATTATCTTCCTTTCTAAATATTATCGTGATCCTACTTCCGTTTTCCATCTCCATAACTGCCTTATTATCATCAATTCTTTTTATTATATAATTCATTTCTTTACCCGCTTTCATGAAATTTTATTGTAAACACACATCAGCTTTCGATAACATCATCTATCAAGAGTTGATATCTATTTACAATAAGCACAAGCATCAACAAACGGCAGTTTGCAAGACTGCTCCATAGGAGTTCCACCTTCCCGGCATCCGCCCGGACTGCTGTCTGGCGTGCGACGCTTTTAACGCTCAAGCTCGACTCAGCAGAAGTATCATTATACCGATACGGAGTTGTCGCCGTCCGATCTGCATAATCGGGTTTGACAGCAATGTTTATCGCTCTGCTACATACATGTCATATTGGTGATATGAAGCATTTGATGCTGGGATAATGCTTCATAGGTAAAAGCTGCATACAGCGTCTTGGCGCATCCTGTAAATGGCTCGTCCGTACCGGAACGTATTCGTTTTGCCTTCTATTCTGCGACAGCGTTATCTTCTGCCGCTTTCTTTGTACAATAGACTTTATCAGTCTATCAAAACACACATTTAACATCATATGCTTTGATAGACTGATAAACTTTATATGAATGACTACTTATTTGGGTAGTGAGAATTTATGTAAAACTGATTCAATCAATATTTTCTCGTATCCACTCAAATTTTTGGAAAGTTTTCTCAGCAAAGCCTCTTCATCTTTTGACAAATATGCTTTATCTGCTTTAAATGTGTCCAGAAGATAAACCCCTCCATATCTTCCCTTTTTGCTCGTTATGGGCACAACGGTACTAATGGCAATAATATCAGCATTTATTGTTACATCCGACACATCAAACCATCTGGATAATTCTAATCTGGAAATCAATTTACCGTTTACAAGTACCGACAATATTTTCATGCGTCGTTCAAATGCCGACAATTTGCCTTCCATCTCTGCACCTCCTTCCCACAATTTCATTATAGCTCTTATATACTAAGCTATAGTTAGCAATAAAGAAATTAATTTTGCAATCAAGCATAAAAACTCATTCACCTCTCATTTTGTCAATTTCACTTCAGCTGTAAGATATAAGAATTGACCACACATAAATAAGGTTGAATTAGATTACACTATCATAACAGTTTTAATAGAAAAACGTACTAATTTGTTGAATAAATATAGTTTTGACTTTATGGACTTTTTCGTTTGATCCAAAACATAAAAATAAAACTTGCACTGCTCAACAAAAAGTTGATTAGCGTGCAAGTTTTAATTAATTATAAAGCGTTTTTGTGAAATGTGTTAACATTGATTTCCTATACTATTATCTATTCAAGAGAAAATAAAGGATAACTATAAATTATCTAGTATGTTAGAGGAGAATCTATTATGTTACCCCAATTTTCCAAAGAGGATATAAAAAAAGCAGAAGATATTATTTATCTATATATTGAAAAAGATTATAATATAAAAGGTTCTTTGGGATCTGCAAACGGAATGGAAATGCCTACAGATCTAACAAACTCTATTTTATATGAATCATCTTTTAATGAATGTATTTGGGGTAATGGGAATTGGGACAGTCTGAGCGGTAATGGATGTAAATTTACAACTTGTGATTTTTTTTTCGAGTAAAATATATAATGCCGCATTACAGCACACATTATTTGATAATTCAGTTTTTTTTAACTGCGAGATGGATGGTAGTAATTTTGCATATAGTACATTCACATGGAGCATAATAAAAAAATGCCCAATTAATGGATGCGCCTTTACAGGAGCAACGTTTAACCATGTTAGCTTTCAGGATGCAATAATTGCACATTCTAATTTTGAATTATGCAAGTTTCAAAATACTAATTTTCAAAATATAGATTTTAGCAATCTAGCGCTTAAATATACATTTTTTTGTAATATATCTATGCATGATTCTATTCTCCCTTTTATGCAAATGCCCTACACTTTTGGGGGAATGAGGTATATATTCACTACAAATGACAATATTAAGATTGCAACAACTAATAAATCACGTCCATTGATTTCAGTTGAAGAATATAAAGATATGTTGCCAAATTTGATTGCCTTTTTTAGCGGTCATAATGATTATTTTCCTTTAGCAAATTGTTATTTGGCAAATAATCAGTATGCCTTTGCGGAATCGGCAAATGAAACTGGAATAGTGACTAGTGCATCTTTACACGATTTTAGAAAGCTTTATTTCTTTTGTGTACAAGCCACTCAAGAATTAAATGTTAGTGCGATTAATCGACATAAACTTTATAATAAAATAAATCAATTGTTAACGGCTGTGGATTTAACTAGGGCAGAATACTTAGAATTCAGACATTACTTTCCAATGATTAAACAGTTGATGTTTGACAACCCACACAATAAACCTACGCTAATGCTTTCTTTTCATACCAATATTGATTCAGACGATTTTGATAATTTAGGGATGCTAATGCGTCTATTAGATGAATTAGCTGAGCAATGTGGTGTAACATTAGATAGCAAGCATATGGAAATACGTCATAATTCCCCCAATATAGTTGATTGGCTTCCCGTAGGAAACATTGATGAGTTATTGAAACTATTACAAACCACATGGAACGTTGTACATCCTATTTTATCTGCTGCCTTTCAAGATGCCGCAAATGTTGCTACTGTTATTAATGGATTATATGAACTCCATAAGTATCGCCAAAACAAAAAAAATATTGATGCTTCATCAAACATAGATCAAAAGAATATAAAAACAAGTGAAGAATCTACCAAAGATTTGTCTAGTGACAGAATAGAGACATTAAAATTACGAATTGATCTACTTAAACAAGAACAAAAATGGAAAGATAATAAATCCTCCGATATACATTTTCCCAATAAAAAATCAGAGTATATAATTGAAAAATTCACAAAAAAAGTTGAGAAATTAAAATTAGCTGGTATATGTATTGACACTTTAGAAATTCAATTGCTAGATGAACAATGTGATGTATTGGATCATTTATATAACAGTGATATTCAATCAAACTAAATATTCACAAAATATTTATGGATATGTTAGTGTAGATTAGAAACAATAATTTTTGATGATATGACAAAACAAAATTCACATATTACGTATTTTTCCCAAGGCGGCATATCTATTATATACCACCTTGGGAACGTATAAATTTTCTATCCAAATCATCATTCTAATGTATAAATATTACTTCTCCATATAATTTTCTTTCAAAATATCAAATGGAAGACTAAGGGTATTATTTTGACATGCTGAACAACTAGGGCCCAAATGCAAATGATACCTTGAACAAATTTTCTCGGCTTTATTATATAACTCCCATAACCATAAATTTGATGGTGGAACAACATCCTCCATTCCGGTTTCTTTCAAAGGGAGCCTGCGAAAAAAAGTCTGTAAATATGAAGCCTTCTGTGGTAGAATATAATTA
>CAJMRL010000020.1 GCA_905215805.1 uncultured bacterium
ACCTTGCCAAGGTGAACGTCGCGAGTTCGAATCTCGTCTTCCGCTCCATTTAAAAAGACGCACATTGATGCGTCTTTTGTGCTATGCGGGAAATGGCTTTGGGAGTTATCCGAAGCGCTTTAAAAGGAGTAGGTATGAAAAAATTTATCGCCTTTGTGCTTATAGCGGCGGCACTTCTTACAGTTAATGCTCAAACAGATTTCTTCTCCGATTTCGGAAGCCATGCTCCGGCTATAGAGGAACGTTTTCCTGATGTAGTCAGAGGCATAGAAAAGGGTTCGGCATATATTTCGGATATTACCGACCTTATCCCCTCGCCTTCGGAGCTTGTTGCTCTGATAAAAAATGAGAAGCTTCCTATAGATCCTTCGGACGTTGCCGTAAACGCTTACATAGAAAACAGTCCAATGCTGTCGTTTTACCCTGATGAAAACCTCAGCATAAAAATGAAGGACAGCTCTTATGTGCGTATTTTCGGTATTTCCGCTTCAAAAGAAAAAAGTCATCTTATTGTGCGCTTTGCATCTGATTCCGATGATAAGCTTGACCAGATCTCTGTAAGCACCGATGCTGAGGGTGAATTTGACAAAACTATAAAGATCCCCGAATGCAGCGATGATAAAATACGCGTGGATGTGTATGCAGGACCTAAAGCATACGGCGATTTTACGAGCTGGATATATAATTATTTATACCTCGAAAAAACCGCCGATGGAGGCTGGCAGGTATGGCGTTCTCCGGTATATGACAGTAACAAGGCGCTGTATTCGGAGGACCGCTCAATAAGCGACGCTTTAAAAAGTACCGCTTCTATCCAAAGCTCAAGCGACGAAATTATTTCTCTCGCAAATGAGATAACCCGCGACTGCGCCGATGACTATGAGAAGCTGCGTGCTATCCATGACTGGGTATGTGAAAATATTTGGTATGATATGGACAGTATCAATTTAGACCAAACAGTCCCCTATGCTTCAGAGGAGGTACTTGAAAATAAAAGCGCGGTTTGTCTTGGATTTTCAACGCTTACCGCAGCATTGTGCAGAGCTGTAAATATACCGTGCAATGTTGTTTCCGGTTATGCGCTCGGCGTTGGAGAGGACACTGAATGGACTCAGCAGACAATTAATTCGGACGAACAAAATCATGCATGGAATGAAGCATATGTAAAAGGACGCTGGGTCATATTAGATACTACATGGGATTGTCCTAACAGAATAGAAAACGGAGAAAGGTCTTCCGGCAAATCATCGTATTTATATTTTGATGCAAATCTCGACTTTTTCTCAAACAATCATAAGATCACTGAATATATGAGAAAGCCGTAATTGCGGCTTTCTTTTAGTTTTATTCCGTATATTTGTTACATTTTTTTTAAAATTGCCGTTTTCCCTTTAAAAATTACATAATCTATGATATAATTATAAGATGATAATTCGCTACTTTATATAAGGGAGAATAATTATGGAAAACAGTGTAAAACTCTATGTTGTTGTACCATGCTACAACGAAGAAGAAGTCCTTCCCGAAACGTCAAAGCAGATGCTTGAGCTGTTCGGAAGAATGAAGGATGACGGATTGATCAGTTCACAAAGCAGAATAATATTTATCGACGACGGCTCAAAGGATAAAACATGGAGCCTTATATATGGATATTCAATGGAGCATAAGGAGATCGGCGGTATAAAGCTGGCGCATAATGCAGGACATCAAAATGCTCTTTTAAGCGGTCTTATGACCGTTAAGGATCAGTGCGACTGCGCAATTTCTATAGACGCCGATTTACAGGATGATATAAATGTGATCCCGGAAATGGTACGTAAATTCAGAGACGAGGGATGCGATGTGGTTTACGGCGTACGCAACAAGCGCGATACCGATACCTTCTTTAAGCGTACCACTGCCGAAGGATTTTACCATATCATGCAGGCAATGGGAGTGAACGTTGTATTTAATCACGCCGATTACCGCCTTATGAGCGCCCGCGCTTTAAAAACATTATCAGAATTTCCGGAGCGTAATTTATTTTTGCGCGGAATGGTGCCTCTTGTCGGCTATAAATCCGACTGTGTATACTACAGCAGACACGAACGTTTTGCCGGTGAATCAAAATATCCGCTGAAAAAAATGCTCTCGTTCGCCTTTGACGGCATAACTTCATTCAGTATAAGTCCGATACGTCTTATATCCGCGCTGGGAGCAATTGTATGTATAATTTCAATTATAATGGCAATATACACAATTGTCGCAAAAATCACCGGACATGCTAATTCCGGATGGGCGTCATTGATGATATCGATATGGTTCTTGGGAGGAGTCGAGCTGCTTGCTGTCGGACTTATCGGAGAATATATCGGAAAAATGTATAAGGAGGTAAAACGCAGGCCGCGGTATATTATCGAGGCATACGTTAATAACAGCGATGAATGATATATATGATATTATTATAATAGGCGGCGGCGCTGCCGGAATGAGCGCTGCTATATACGCCGCAAGAGGCGGAATGAAAACTCTTTTGCTCGAAAAAATCTCCTACGGCGGTCAGGCTGTAAAGACCTATGAAATAGATAATTATCCTGGCATGGGCGATAACCCGACCGGGCCGGAGCTTGCCGAACGCATAGAAAAGCATGCAAGAAAATTCGGAGCAGATTTTGCGGTTGAAAATGTAAAATCAATAGAAGATGCCGGAGAGGACATAAAAACTGTCAAAACGAGAAGGCATGAATACAAAACAAAAGCGATAATATTTGCAACAGGCGCTTCGCCAAAAAAGCTGGAGATCCCGGGAGAAATGGAATTTACAGGCGCAGGTGTGAGCTACTGCGCCACCTGTGACGGAGCCTTTTTCAAGGGACGCGACGTGGCTGTTGTCGGCGGAGGAAATACTGCCTTTGAGGATGCGCTCTATCTTTCGGGAATCTGCGAGAATGTATATATTCTCAACCGTTCCGAAAAATTCCGTGCCGTTCCGGTTCTTGTGGAAAAAGCACGCGAAAAAAAGAATATCACTATTTATACAAATGCTGTATGCGAGCGCTTTGAAGGTTCTCAAACTCTTGAACGCATTTATATGATAAAGGACGGCGAAAAAGGGTTTATTAATGTTTCGGGCGTTATAGTAGCTATAGGCATTACTCCGGATACAGCTCTTGCAAAAAAATGCGGTGTTGAAACATGCCCCCTCGGCTTTATAAAGACCGATATTTACCTCGCATCAAATGTCAAGGGTATATTTGCGGCGGGGGACTGCCGGACTACTCCGCTCAGACAGGTCATAACAGCCGCCGCGGACGGAGCCGTAGCCGCAACAAGTGCGGTAAATTACTGTTTAAGTCTTTAAAATTAAGGAAAATATATATATGAAAATAATAAAAAATGCAATGCTCGTTACAATGACGGGAAAAATATTTGAAAACGGAAAGCTCGTATTTGACGATAAGATAATTTATGCCGGAGAAGACAATTCCGCATTTGAATCTTCCGCCGAAGCTGAAATTATTGACGTTGGCGGAATGATTGTAATGCCCGGTCTTGTGGACGCCCACTCACATCTGGGCATGTTCGAGGATTCTCTCGGCTTTGAGGGTGACGACGGAAATGAAGACAGCGAGCCTGTAACTCCTCAGCTACGCGCTATTGATGCTATAAACCCATTCGACCGCGGCTTTGAGGAAGCAAGGGCAGCCGGAGTTACTGCCGTTGTAACCGGTCCGGGCAGCGCCAATCCTGTGGGCGGGCAATTTGCCGCCATGAAGACTGCGGGAATATGTATTGACGATATGGTCATAAAAGCGCCATGCGCTATGAAGATGGCTTTGGGCGAGAACCCAAAAGTCGTTCATAACGAAAAGGACGATGCACCTGTGACCCGTATGGGAACAATGTCGCTTATACGGGAGCTTATGTTTAAGGCAAAAATATATGCAGAGCAGCTTGACGCTTACAACGATAACAGCGAGGATAACGAACGTCCCGAATTTGATATAAAGCTCGAGGCTATGCTTCCTGTGTTAAAGCGTGAGATACCGGTTAAGATACACGCACACCGTGCTGACGACATATGCAGCGCGATAAGACTCGGAAAGGAATTCGATATAGATGTTACAATAGAACATTGCTCCGACGGCGACAGGATAGCTGATATACTCGAAAGAGAGCATCTGCCGATAAATCTCGGTCCTACTCTCGGCGACAGAAGCAAGCCGGAGCTGAAGAACCTGACATTTGCAACATATAAAAACCTTTCTGACAGAGGGCTTGATGTTGCAATCATAACAGATCATCCGGAAATCACCGAAAATAATCTTCCGTTATGCGCCGCGCTTGCCGTAAAAAATGGTATGAACGAAGAAAAAGCCCTCAGGGCAATAACTGTAACGGCGGCTCAAAATTGCCGTATAGACGGCCGCGTAGGCACTCTTGAAAAAGGAAAAGATGCAGATATTGCTGTATTTACCGATTTGCCTACCAAATTTGATTCAGTATGCAAAATGACATTTATAGAAGGAGAATTGGTATACAAGGCATAAAAATGGGGCTGTCGCTTTTAGCGCAGAACGTTTAAAGGCTGTAAAAGCCTTTAAACTACGAACAGAACTCACCTCTCGATGTACACAAAGTACACCTTCGGGTGAGTTCTGTCCGTTCTGCATCTAAAATCGAGCACCCCTATCAGTTCCTATGAACCTCTTCTCTTTATTTTAATTACGGCAGAAGCTGCTGCGATGATGACTGCACCGGAGTCTGCGTCTGTTCCGCCGGCTGGTTTGACGATGACGGCTGTGAACTTGCCTGTGCAGCCGCCTGTGCCTGTGCCTGCGCTGCGTTCGCGCTGGCTATTTCTTTTTCAAAATACTTATCAAATATATCTCTTACCACGTAACCGGCATTTGTTCCGGCTACACCATGCTCAAGAACAACCGCCACCGCGATTTGCGGATCATCAAACGGTGCGTAAGCTATAAACACGGCGTTATTCGAGCCGTTTCCAAGCTGAGCCGTACCGGTTTTTCCTCCCACCGCAATTTTATAATCCGCGAAAATATCGCTCGCGCTTCCCTCGTCCGTAACCTTTCTCATTCCGTTTTTAACAGCGTTTAAGACCTCGTCGCTCATATCTATTGTTTCTTCGACCTGAGGCTCAAATTCCTTTACCACGCTTCCATCAACTGAAGAACGTATACTCTTTATCAGATTTACCTTATGCCTTACTCCGTCATTTGCGATAGTAGCAGCATAGTTTGCAAGCTGTATAGGCGTGAACAAGCTGTATGACTGTCCTATCGCCGCCTGAAGCGTATCTCCGCCGAACCAGCTTTGGTCTGTAACAGATGACACAACCTCTTTTTTATATTCCGGGCTTGCCATATGTCCGCTTACCTCTTCGCTCAATTCAACCCCCGTCTTTAAGCCTAAGCCGAATTTTTTGGCATATTCGTCAAGCGTTTCTATTCCCATTCTCCTTCCCACTTCATAGAAGAAATAGTTACAGGAATTTTCTATCGCCTGCGAAACATTTATAGGTCCATGAGTCAAATGATAATCAGTCCATATCCAGCAGGCAGGCTGATAATCGCCATAATATTTATATATACCCTCATCAGTGATGATCTCATCGACCGTAAGATTTCCAGACTGCAATGCAGCGATCGCCGAAAGCGGCTTGAATGTTGAACCGGGGGAATATGTTCCGCTCACCGCTCTGTTCCACAACGGATTTGCATCATCCTTCAAAAGCTCGCTGTATATTTCGTCAAAGCGGGACATATCATATGTCGGATATGACGCGCAGGTCAGCAGCTCGCCCGTCTTTACGTCTATCACCACCGCTGCTCCGGCGTCGCAGTCCGCTCCTTTGTTCTTTGTTCCGTTAGCGCTTATACTCTTTATTGTTCTCGCAAGACTATCCTCTGTATACTTCTGAAGCTCACTGTCAATCGTAAGAATCACATAATCTCCCGGCACAGGCTCCTTATTGTCTATAACAGTGACCTCCTCGCCGTCCACCTGCTTAAGCGAGCCTGTAGTTCCGTCCTCGCCTCTTAGGTAGCTTTCCGCCCACTGCTCTATTCCCTGTTTACCGATTATGTCGTTCATGCCATAGCCTTCATCTTTTTTCGCACTGTATTCCTCAGCGCTTATTTTTCCTGTACGGCCTAAAATATGAGTAGCAAGTCCCGGTTGATTATATACCCTCACATAATCATTTGATACCGTCACGTTTTTATATAGATCCGGATTTTCTTTTATTCTCGTTACTATATTTACGTTAACATCATCGGCAATCGTAAACGGAGTGACAGTTGAAAATCCGTGCAGATCCGCTTCATATCTTGCGCCTATTATTCGCCTTGCCTGATCCTCGCTGTATTCCGGAGAGATCTCATATATCTTCTTAAACGTTTCTATTACAGTATCAGCGCTCATATCTGAGGAAATATGCTTATCCTTATATTTATCCTCATCCTTATATACATTATCATCAAACCAAGCCTGACTTTCATCATCTGTGCTTCCGTTACCGTTCTCGTCCTCGAACTCAAATGTGTACGGAGCATTGCCTATCGGAAGCGTATCATAATATTCGCAGTCCGAAGACATCAATAAATCAGTCACACTCTCAAACACACTGTTAAGCTCAGCATTATCCATTCCCGCCTTCTGTATGAGAATGCTGTATCCGACCTTATTTGACACAAGAGCAGTTCCGTAACGGTCAAGTATTTCTCCTCTCGGAGCCTTCTCCACCTGATTTATCGTGATGCGGTTGTCCGCGACCTCCTTATACTGCTTTCCTTCCAAAATCTGAAGCTTGAAAAGCGTCCATATGATCGCGCACATCATCACAAGCATCATAAGCTTTAATATAAAAAATCTCACTTTACTGTTAGGCATGTCTCTACCCCTATTCTATAATAAGCTGTTTCTTTTTTGACTTGTACACAGTTTTCCTAACTATGGGATATATTACAAGAGCCGCCGCTGTATCGTACAAAACCGTAAATACCAGAACTCTCAAAAATACTATCCCAAATCCGGAAATGCCCGAATACAGCATAATATAAGAAAGTCCTTCAAGTACAACACTGCCGATAAACATATAAATCATATACTTCGCAAAATCCGGCATATACCTGGGATGTGTACGCATATTGAATACAATAATCGAAATATAAGTATAAAAAAGCAGCGCAAGCGTAAAATTTCTTCCGCAAAGCGACGCCGCAAGAACGGCGCATACAACAGAAATTGTGACCGAGCGTTTAAAAGAATCCTCCATAATGGCAACGCACAGCACAAAAGGAAGTATCAAATCCGGTCTTGCTCCCGCTATCTTTATATAATTCACAATCACCGTCTGAACAAGAAACAACAGCACTATCCATACTATAATTTTAAGATTCCTCATTTACCTCGCCATTCCGTTTATAACCAAGACCTCGCGCAGCTGCGCAAAATCCACCGCCGGCTGAACAAGAGCATTTTTAATGCGTCCCGTATTGTCAGCCTCTACCTCTGTTATGCGTCCGACAACAAATCCCTCCGGATATATTCCGCCGGAGCCGGAGGTTTCCAAAAGGTCCCCGACTATCAATCCTGACTCGTTTCCTATAAAGGACACTCTGCAAAGCCCCTGCATACAAAGCTCTCCGTCTCCCTCAACAACTCCTATTTCTCCGGTCCTCGGAACTCTTATTCCCGTAGCACTGCCGGTGTTTATAACCGATGACACCGTAGCCCAGTTTTCTCCTACCGCTATTACTCTTCCTACCACGCCTTCCGACGTAACAACACTGTTTCCAACCGCAATAGCGGCATTTTTTCCCTTATTTATTTCAAGCGTGTCATACCAATTGTTTGTAGAATACGCTATTACGGACGCAGCCACCGTTGAATAATCAGTTATGCTGTTTTTAAGCTCCAAAAGCGACTGTAATCTTTCATTTTCACGCCTGTAGCTTTCCGCATCCCTATTTGCCGCGGTAAGCTCGTTTACCTTTGCAACAAGCTCCTCATTCTGTTTTTTATAGCTGTCCGCCTCCCATACAAAGCTTATCACTCCGTCTACCTTTGCCGCTATATATGACAGACCGTTCTGAAACGGAGAAAACACCGTCCTAACAGCGTTTGAGACGGGATTTGAGCCTGTAAAATGTACAACGAGCACGCAGGCCGCCGCGCAAAGCGCAACAATGATCGCTATCATAACGCCGCGCTTTTTTAAAATCGGTCTTTTAGGCATTTTGATTATGTTCCTTTCCATATTTACCCGAAGACAAAGCCTTTCAGGCAACTGTATTTTTATTCATTAAAGCCCTTTCTTTTATCTATAAGCTTCTTTATGTTGTCAAGCATTCTTCCTGTTCCCACAGCAACGCAGTCAAGCGGATATTCCGCCACATGGCATGGTATGCCTGTAGTTTCGGTTATAAGCCTGTCAAGTCCTTTTATAAGCGCTCCTCCGCCGGTAAGCATTATACCTGTTTCCATAATATCCGCCGCCAGTTCAGGAGGTGTATTTTCAAGAGTATATTTTACCGCTTCGACCATTTCCTCTATATTCTCGCTCATAGCCTCGCGCACTTCTGTCTCCTTGACCTGTATATTTTTCGGAAGTCCGGTTGACACATCACGTCCTCTGACGTCATACATTCCCTCTTCATTATCCTCATAAGCGGAACCTATATTCATCTTTATTTCTTCCGCCATTCTGTCGCCTATGTTTATTCCGTGTATTTTCTTAAGATAATTTATAATTGAGCTGTTTAGAGCATCTCCGGCGATTCTTATGGATTTTGAAGACACTATGCCGCCAAGCGATATAACCGCTACCTCGGTTGTTCCGCCGCCTATATCAACGACCATGCTACCCTTTGCGTCATCGACCGGAAGTCCCGCGCCTACCGCCGCAGCCATAGGCTCCTCAACAAGCACAACCTCTTTTGCTCCCGCCTGCATTACGGACTCCTCTACCGCTCTTCTTTCAACCTCGGTTATCCCCGAAGGAATACAAACTATGACCCTTGGCTTAAACACAGCTCCGCTTTTTGCCTGGCGGATAAACGCTCTTATCATAGCCTGAGTTATATCAAAATCAGCTATAACGCCGTCCTTCATCGGGCGCACAGCTATAATATTTTCCGGCGTTCTTCCTATCATTTCATTAGCGGCATTTCCGACCGCAAGCACCTTTCCGGTATATTTGTCTATAGCCACAACCGACGGCTCTCTTACCGTTATTCCTGTTCCTTTAACATAGACAAGAGTATTTGCTGTTCCCAAATCTATACCAATATCTTTAGATAAAAATCCCATTTTATTTCTCCTTTTATTCTATTGTAAGCAATTGCTGAAATCATGCGGCTACAGCAGCTCGACATTAAACTCATTCTCAAGCGTATCCGCCAAGGCCGATACGGGAAGTCCGACCACATTAAAGTAATCCCCATTGATCTTCTCTATAAGCATTGCACCGCAGCCCTGTATCCCATAAGCTCCTGCCTTGTCCATAGGCTCTCCGGTGGCGATATAGCGTGTAATCTTTACTCCGCTTATATCCTTAAACGTAACTTCTGTTTTTACGCTTGAGCAAAATGTATATCCGTCTTTTACCCGCATAACACAATATCCGGTATAGACCTCATGAGTTCTCCCGGAAAGTCTTGCGAGCATATCGAAAGCATCCGCCTCATCAGCCGGCTTTCCTAAAATCTCTCCATCAAGCGTAACTATAGTATCTGCGGCTATTATAAGCGCGTCTTTTTCATTGAGTACTTTTTTTGCGGACGCCGCCGCTTTTATAAGCGCAAGCTCCTGAACATACAGTCCCGGCTCCTGCTCTTTGGACACTGCGCTTTCGTCAGTGTCCGAAACAACCACATCAAATTTGATCCCCATCCCCGACAGCAGCTCCCGCCTTCTCGGAGACGCGGACGCTAAAATAAATCTATTCATTCCACACCTCTGTAGTAATGCCCTCTTGTGAAGGTATTTTCTCTCAATTTTGAAATATTTCCGTTTAAAGCATTTTGGTACATCCCTATTATTTTATCACATTGTGAAAAATTTTCAACTGTAAATATTAATTTTACATAAGAAATTTTCAATTTATTCAAATCCTGAAGCTTATCCGCCATAAATACCGGCTTTGAATTAATAAGCTGCGCTATGCAGCCCTGTGAGCATAAAATGGGAAATTCTTCATTTTTCCTGTCCCTAAGACTGTATATATTCTTATGCTTCTGACATCTTCCCGCTGCCTTTACAGGACAATTTTTCATAAGCATAAGCGGTATCCTGCCGTAACCTATGACCTCAAGCGGAGTGTCGGTATTTTCCGAAAGCTCATGTATTTCATGCAGATTAAGTTCCGGCGAGACCGTTATAAGCGACAAGGCTTTATAGTGTTCAGCCGTCTGAGCATTGAATATGTTCAGTCTGTGAGTCCCGTACAGACGCATCTGCGGATATTTTTTTCTGTAATAATATATCGCTGCGTTTGACGATACGGCCGCCGCTTGTCCCGCAAGCTTTTCCGGAGCAAATATATCCCTTGTCTTAACAACTATTTCCGTATTTTCATCCGTTTTTAACTTGCTTATCTCCGCGGCTGTCTCCGGCGGCGCATATATAAGCTCTATACCATGCTTCAAAGCCGCTTTCGCCTGCTCTATATTTGATACCTCCGCACTTAGCTTCAGCTCCGTTTTTTTGATCTGACTGCGTTTCGGAAGCTCAACATTAAGGCTGCGTCCCAAAGACCGTTTCATTCTAAGCTTAGTAAGCCTGTCGAGAGCTTCGCGCCTTACGCTGTTGATTTCCTTTACCGATACTCCTGCCTTATTGTCAATATCGGTATAGACCTCGACCGCCTCATACGGAGTTGCTCCGGTTTTTGCAAGCTGAGCGCGCAATCTCTCATCATCTATAGGTCTGCTCAAAGCTTCCCGAACCAATTCCGAACCGTTTGCTTCGGCGCAATTTCCGTCATTGTCAAATACCGTCACCGTTACAGGCTCTCCTGTATATATCCGCCCCGATATGCTCACCGGAATTTTTCTTATATTTGCGTCCGGAGCAGCCCGCCTTTTCGCTTCGTCGGTAAAGCTATTATCACCGTTTCCGGGATTTTTATGGCTCATCATCTGCTCTCCGAGCTGTCCCGTGAAATATCCATCGGTAAAGCCCGTGCGCGAAAAAGCATTGTGCAGCTCGCGCATATCCTCCTTTGACGCTCTTCTTGTGTCGTCAAGGTACTTTCTGTATACGCCCACAACAGCGCTCACATATTCGGCACGCTTGAGCCTTCCCTCAATTTTTAAAGATGTCACTCCTATGTCCTTAAGCTCCTGAATGTCATTTATCAAAGCCATATCTTTAGGGCTAAGAAGATAAGCATTCCCGACCGGCTTTCCTTTCTCAATCAGCGTGTACGGCAAACGGCACGGCTGTGCGCACATTCCTCTGTTTCCGCTTCTTCCTCCAAGTATGCTCGACATAAGACACTGTCCGGAATAGCACATACAAATCGCTCCGTGCACGAACACCTCAATCTCTGCCCTTGCGCCGCGGCATATCTTCTCTATCTCGCGGGCATTGAGCTCTCTTGCAAGCACCACTCTTGAAAAGCCCATATCTTCAAGATATTTCACTCCCTCAAGACTCGTGACAGTCATCTGCGTACTTGCGTGCAAAGCCATATCGGGCACTGCTTTATGAATAAGCTCCGCCGCGCCTATATCCTGAATGATCAGCGCGTCCACTCCGGCATCATTCAGTTCACGGACATAGTCAACAACCTCGCCAAGCTCCTTTTCCTTTATGAGCGTGTTCACCGCCACATGCAGGTCAACTCCGTAAAGATGGCAGTAATCCGCCTGCTGCTTTATGCTTTCAATGCTGAAATTCTTTGCGCTGCGTCTTGCTCCGAATTTCGGTCCACCTATATATACCGCATCCGCTCCGGACTGCACCGCCGCGCGAAGCGCGTCCTCATTTCCCGCCGGAGCAAGCAGCTCTATTTTCTCTCTCATCATTTTCTTCGGTTTTTCTGTGAATTTCCGGAACGCTGATTATTTGAGCCGACAGACGGTATTTTCTGCGTGTCTCCCGTAAGCTTTGAAGGATTATCAAACATATCAAAAATTTCCTGTTCCCGTCTTTCGTATTCCTTCTTCATCTTCGCCGATTTCTCCTCAAGCATTTTTATCTGCCCCTCGAGGAATTTTATCTGTGTCTGTGCTTCCTCAAGCTCCTTGCTTGTTTTTGCGCTCTGCTCAACCTCCTGAGTCTTGAGTTTTTCGTTATTTTGTTCCTCAAGCTCTGCTAAATGCTCCTCAAGCTTCTCGTTTTCAGTTCTTAATCTGTTGTTTTCATCTCTCAGGCCCCTGTTTTCTTCTCTTAATGCAGTCATTTCCTCAACGCTTACATCGCTTTTTGACTGCAAAAGCTTATAATACTCGTCACATATGTTAAGAGCCGCAAGCACCATCGGTCTTTCGCCCATGATGTTTCTTCCGCCCTCCACAACAGTGCGCACCTTTTCATTTATATGCTCGCCCAGCATCTCCATATACTCCGGCGGCTCGTCTGCCACAACGGTATACATACGCGAATTAATGGTTAATTGTATTCTGTTAAGAGCCATAATTCTTTACCTGCCTCTTTTCTGCATAAATTTCCTAATATACTTTTTATTATACTATAAAACTGAAAAAATTAACAGTGTTTTTTGATAAATTTTAATGAAAATTTAAAATTATTTTTAGCTCGTTTTTTGTCGATTTTTTTACCCAATAGAATATAACAATACAAATTTCTTATATTTCCCACATTTTTTACATCTTCATATTTGACAAAGCCGGATATAGGGTGTACAATATATTTATAAAAAATAAAATCGACAGGAATAATTGACATGGATAAATTTGAGGCTTTAAAGAAATATTTCGGACACTCCTCCTTCCGCGAGGGACAGCAGGAGCTTATCGACGCTATTCTTTCCGGACGCGATGCTTTGGGCATTATGCCGACCGGCGCCGGAAAATCGATATGTTATCAGATCCCGGCGGTGCTGTTTGACGGAATCACCGTCGTCATATCACCGCTTATCTCTCTTATGAAGGATCAGGTCAACGCGCTTAACCAAATGGGTATAAGAGCAGCATATTTAAACAGCTCGCTTACGGAAAGACAATTCCGGCTTGCGCTTTCGCGCGCTTATAACGGAGCGTACAAAATTATATACGCCGCGCCGGAAAGGCTTGAAACCGAAGGTTTCATGCGTCTTGCAATGAGCGTGAAAATATCGCTGTTGGCTGTTGACGAGGCGCACTGTATATCACAATGGGGACAGGATTTCCGTCCGAGCTATATAAAAATACGGCAGTTTACGGACTCTCTCCCCTACCGTCCTGTAACGGCGGCATTTACCGCCACAGCCACCTCCCGCGTCAGAGACGACATTATACGCATACTTGCGCTGCGAAACCCGTTTACTGTAACTACCGGCTTCGACAGAAAAAACCTATATTTCGGCGTAGAGCACCCCAAGGATAAAATGAGCTCTCTTATACGCATTCTAAAAAGAAACAAGGATAAAAGCGGCATAGTCTACTGCACCAGCCGCCGCAATGTCGAAGAGGTATGCGACAATCTGCGCCTTAACGGCTTCAGCGTCACACGCTATCATGCCGGTCTTGATGATGAGGAGCGGCTCAAAAATCAAGATGATTTTTTGTTTGACCGGGCACAGATAATGGTCGCAACTAATGCGTTCGGTATGGGGATAGACAAATCCAATGTGTCATTTGTGGTACATTATAATATGCCTAAAGATATAGAAAGCTATTATCAGGAAGCCGGACGCGCCGGACGTGACGGCGAAAAAGCGGAATGTATTTTGCTGTACTCAAAAAAGGACTACCATACGATCAAATATTTTATAGAACACCCCGCCCCAAATGAGGAGCTTACACAAGAGCAGAAAGAAATACTAAAAAAACGTGATTATGACAGACTGAGACAAATGACCTTTTACAGTACTACAGACAAATGTCTGCGGCAATTTATACTTGACTATTTCGGCGACAACCGTGTGTGCATATGCGGCAACTGCTCAAGCTGCCTGCCCGAACGCAGATTCGAAACAAGAATTGTTGACAGCAGCCGTTCGACAAGCGTATATTATTCGGGATATACAGACAGACCCGCAGTGCGGCAGCGTCCTATGCGCGAATTCTCTGCCGAGGATGAGCGGTTGTTTAATTCCCTTAAGGCTATACGGCTAAAAAAAGCAAATTCATTGGGTGTCCCCGCATTTACTATATTTTCCGATGCAACTCTCAGGGATATGTGCGTAAAGCGCCCTAAAAACCGTATGCAGTTTCTGGAGGTGAACGGCGTCGGCGAGGTAAAAGCACAGCGATACGGTGAGCTTTTTATGAACGAAATAAAAAAGTTTGAGAAAACATCATCTTAAATTTTAAAAATATATTTTATATAAAATGAAAATTGGTTACTGAAAAGTATTGACATATTACATATGTGTATTATATAATATTTTATAAAATAACAAAGAAAGGAAATATAGCATGAATAAAACAATTCTTAAATTTAGCATGGCAGCAGCAATTGCCTTTTTGCTGCCTTCATATGCTGCATATGCCGAGGATACCTGGTCTTCGGATATAGCTTCGTCATTTTCCGCTGGCTCCGGCTCTGATACTGACCCGTATGTTATTTCAACCGGTGCTGAGCTTGCATATCTTGCTCAGGAGGTCAATGCCGGAAATGAAAGCTATAACTCCGCTTATTATATTCTCGAAGACGATATAGACCTTGCTTCCAATCCATGGACTCCGATAGGTCTTGATAATGCTTTTTACGGTGTTTTTGACGGAAACGGCAAAACAATAACAAATTTAAACTCTAACCAAACCGATAAAAATTCCGGTCTGTTTGCTTTAAATGTCGGAACGGTCAAAAATCTCACGCTTGGAAGCGGAACTGTGGGAATGACAATTGATAAAGGAACTGAAAATACATATTCGGCGGGCATGATCGCCGTAAACAACGGCACGGCGGAGAACTGCGTAAATTATGCAGATATACAAGCCACATCAACTTCGCTGCTCTTTAGCGATGTTATTTGTATAGGAGGCATTGTCGGCTTCGACACAACATCAACGGTAACTGGGCATTCAAGCATCATAGACTGCGCTAACTACGGTGATGTTACAGGAATATGCACTGCGGCATCCAATAATCTCACACAAATATACGGCGGCGGAATATGCGGATATATTTCCGGCGGCATAATCAAGGACAGATATTCTGTTATGGACGGCTGTACAAACTATGGTGAGATAAATGTTTCAGGCGTCCGCACAGCACGTGCCGGGGGATTATCGGGATATGCCGAAACTCAAAGCTCAGCCTCGGTATCAGCCCTTGACAGGTGCATTATCATTCGAAACAGCGCCAATAAAAATCAGGTCAGCGCAAGCGGCTCTTATTGTATGACCGGAGGTTTAGTCGGATACCCATACAGAAGCAATACAATTATTTCAAACTGCTACAATACCGGTGATGTTTCGGGCAGCCAAAACAGCGGCGGATTATTCGGATTATCTACCTGTACAGCTGCTAACTGCTACAACAGCGGAACTGTTTCAGGCTCAACAGTTGGAGCTGTTGCGGGCAAAAAAAGCGGAGGGACGATCTCAAACTGCTATGCCCTTACAAATACCGCTGCAAAGCTTTCCGGCAGCGGTACTATAACTGACTGTGCTTTCTTTAACGAGGATACAGACGGCGAATTTACAGTTTCGGGTACATCATACAACAAGCTTACCGACGCTCTTAACGCATGGGTAGCCTTATCGGAAAACGGTACGATCTACAAATCATGGGAACTTTCGGGATCAACACCTGAATTTAAACTACCCGATTCCGGAGAGTTTACTTTAAGCGAAATAACAGCATATACATCTGATAATGAGCCATATGACAAGGGCTTTTCTGTCAGCGTTAAAAATAATTACAGCGAGGATAAGACAATATCCGGCATAATATGGAATCTCAATGATTCGGATAATAAGAAATCCGAATATACCCAAACTGATATGGCAACCGTAACATTGGAAAAGGGTGCGACTGTTTCATACGGTATCATAATAAGAGGAACAGCACAAGACAGCGCTGCCAACATCAGCGTTAGTTCTGTTGAGGTTGAATAACGGAGGGATATAAATGAAAAAATATATAGAACCGAGTATAAAAATATCATCCTTTGATAAGGCAAAAATCCTTACCTTGAGTACTGAAACTATAGAAGATAAAATGAACCATGCAGGAGTGGACTCCGGAAATATCTCAGAATTAAATTACAGCGACTTAACATGGGAATAATAAAATAAGGAGTATATTTTATGAGAGCAAGCGGTATTTTATTACATATTTCCTCGCTTCCATCGGATTATGGTATAGGAACCACGGGCAAAGAGGCTTATAAATTTGTGGATTTTCTGGAAGAGGCACATCAGACTTACTGGCAGATTCTTCCCGTATGTCCGACAAGCTATGGAGATTCTCCATATCAATCCTTTTCAACACATGCCGGAAATCCGTATTTCATAGACCTCGATATGCTTGAGGAAGAGGGACTTTTAACAAAGTCAGACTATTCAAAAATAAAATGGGGATCGGATAAATCAAGGGTCGATTACGAAAGTATATACAATAACCGTTTCAAGGTTTTAAAAAAGGCTTTTGAAAAATTCAAGCAAACTGAAATGACAGGCTTTAATGAATTCCTTGATGAGAATGAAAACTGGATTTCAAATTACGCCCTATTCATGAGTATAAAAGAAGAAAACGAGAACAAGTGCTGGCTTGAATGGGAAGATGGGCTGAAAAAACGCGACCCCCACTCCCTCTGGCTGTTTAAAAGCTCCCACGAGGACGAGGTCATGTTCTGGGAATTTTTACAGTTTAAATTCTTTGAGCAGTGGACGCAGCTTAAAAAATATGCAAATTCCAAAGGCATAAAAATTATAGGAGATATCCCTATATATGTCGCGCTCGACAGTGCGGCGGTGTGGGTATATCCTGACTTGTTTGACCTTGATGAGGATCTGGTACCCAAAACAGTTGCCGGCTGTCCTCCTGACGCCTTTGCGGCAGAGGGTCAGCTTTGGGGAAATCCTATATATAACTGGAAGCGCCATAAGGAAACTGACTATAACTGGTGGATAGACCGCTTAAAGGCGGCTTCAGAGCTGTTCGATATAGTCAGGATAGATCATTTCCGCGGCTTCGAAGGGTATTATACCATTCCCTACGGTGATAAGAATGCCGTAAACGGAAAATGGGAGAAGGGTCCGGGAATTGAGTTCTTTAAATTCATCACCAAGCAGCTCGGCGAGCTTCCTATAATAGCGGAGGATCTCGGTTTTCTTACCGAGGATGTTCGCGACATGCTCAGGCAGTCCGGATATCCGGGTATGAAGGTGCTTGAATTTGCGTTCGACCCGCGGGAAGAGAGCGATTATCTGCCGCATAACTACAGCAAAAACTGCGCCGTTTATATCGGCACGCATGACAATGATACAATTCTCGGCTGGATGAAAACAATGGATAAGGAAACAATGTCCTTCTGCCGTAAATATCTTGATATTCCCGACAGCGCGGACGATGCTGAATTTGCAGAAACATTTATAAAACGTGCATTCGCATGCGTAGGCGATACGCTCATAATTCAAATGCAGGATTATCTCGGACTTGGCAGCGAGGCAAGAATGAATATTCCTTCCGTTCCGAGCGGGAACTGGCAATGGAGGATGAATTCAAAGCGTCTGCTTACAAAAAAGCTTGCCGCAAAAATCGCGAATGTTACACGACTTTATGGAAGATGCCCGGGATAAATATCAAAATCCGGAGCTTTTGCCGTATTGGCAAAAGCTCTTTTTGTTGTAAAACATAATAAAAGCTTGACCTTTAGGATATTTTGTTGTAAAATGTTTATATAGACATTCAGATTATTAATTTTACGAAAAGAGGTAATCATATGGCAGTAAAGATAGTAAAACAAAAGGTCAGAAAATCGACTGTTATTCTTATAATATTTTTAGCTCTTGTTGTGGCGGGAGCCATATCGGGAGGAATAATTCTTGCGGACAGCCTTGGAGTAAATATTGCTGACGGAACGAAGCGAATAGAAATAAAATCAGGTTCGAGCGCATCAGATGTGGTAAATGAGCTTGCTCAGGAGGATATTATAAAATACCCGCTGATATTCCAGCTTCAGGCCCGCATGGGCGATTATGCTCAAAAATTCCAGCCGGGAGTGCTGGAGGTAACAGACGGAATGAGTTATAAGCAGATCCTCGAGCTTTTATGCGTAGATAACCGCAATAGCATTACCATAACAATTCCGGAGGGCTATGAGCAGAAACAAATCGTTGCGCGACTCGTCGATGCCGGACTTTGTACAGAAGAGGAATTCAACGCCGCTGCGCATGACGATTACGGCTATGATTTTCTTCAAGGACTTCCCGACAGAGAAAAATACCTCGAAGGCTATCTCTTCCCCGACACTTATTTTATCCCGGAAGACGCCTCCGCACATGATATAATAGCTATGATGCTGAGCCGTTTTAACGAGTGCTTCACTCCGGAAATGCGCCAGCGTGCTCAAGATATGGGCTACAGCATTGACCAGATAGTTACCATGGCGTCAATAATAGAACGCGAAACGGACAGCGAAAATGAGCGCGCAAAGGTTGCGGGAGTTTTCTATAACAGGATAAACGATGGAATGAAGCTCCAATCCTGTGCTACAGTCCAGTATATCCTCGGAGAAAGAAAACCGGTTCTTTCAGTCAGTGACACGACCATAAACTCGCCGTATAATACATATCTGTATTCGGGACTTCCCATCGGTCCTATCGCAAATCCGGGGCTTGACTGCCTGCAGGCGGCGCTTTATCCGGAGGATACGGAATATTATTATTTCGTTCAGGGCAAAGACGGTCAGCATATATTCTCAAAAACCTATGAGGAGCATCTTGCCGCAATGCAGAGTACAGAAGCTGCTATAGAGGTCGATGAGGATGCAATATATAATGAAGATAATTTACAGAATGGAGCAAACTGATGATAGAATATGATCTTGAGGCGATAGTTCCTCCATATATCACCGAATATCTGAGAGCTCACAGTACTCATAAGGATGAGTTTCTGCATGAGCTTGAGGATTATGCGGAAAAAAACAAAGTGCCGATAATCGAACCCGAAAGTGCTCGTTTTCTTGAAACAATATGCTCGATGAAAATGCCGGAGCATATACTTGAAATAGGCTGCGCTATAGGCTATTCGTCCATTCTTATGGCTAAAACCTGCCCCAACGCTCAGATATCTACTATAGAGTACAGTTCGGAAATGGCGGCTATAGCACGGGAAAATATCAAAAAAGCTGAGCTTGAGGACAGAATACGTATTATAGAAGCCGATGCCAAAGACTATGTTTCATATATCGATGAGGATGAATGCTTTGATTTGATTTTCCTTGACGGTCCAAAAGCGCATTATTACTATATGCTTGACGATTGCGTGAGAATGCTGAAAAAGGGCGGCGTGCTTATATGCGACAATGTGCTTTATAAGGGAATGACGGCAGACGACGCTCATGTTATAAAGCGTAAAATTACAATAGTAAACAGGCTGCGGGAATTTATCGATACTCTTTGTGAGCACCCACAGCTTAAAAGCTCAGTTTTACCGCTCGGAGACGGCATTACGCTGTCTGTTAAAATAAAATCCGATTTGGAATATTTCGGATTTTAGCAATACAAAGAAAGGATGATTTATATAATGAAAAAACCGGAGTTGCTTGCCCCTGCCGGCAGTCTTGAAAAACTGAAAACCGCAATCGATTACGGCGCGGATGCAGTTTATATAGGCGGTGAAATGTTCAGCTTAAGAGTTGCCGCCGAAAATTTTTCGCACGAGGAGATGCTCGAGGGCTTAGCATACGCGCACGAACGCGGTAAAAAGGTCTATCTTACGGCCAATATTATTCCGCATAATGATGATATAGACGATTTTGAAAAATTTATAGAGGAAATACGCCCTATGGGCTTTGATGCTGTCCTCGTATCGGATCTGGGAATGTTTGATATGCTGCGTACGCTTGCGCCGGAGCTTCCTTTGCATGTCAGCACACAAGCAAACAATGTTAACTGGCGTTCCGCCGCCGCATGGCATAAGCTCGGAGCATCGAGAGTTGTACTTGCAAGAGAAATGTCATTTAAAGAGATAGAGGAATTTCAAAAGAAGATACCGCCGGAGCTTGAACTGGAGGTATTTATCCACGGCGCCATGTGTATTTCATATTCCGGACGCTGTTTGCTCTCCAATTATATGACACACCGCGACGCCAACCGCGGCGCATGCTCGCATCCGTGCCGCTGGAATTACTCGCTTGTCGAGGAAAAGCGTCCCGGTGAATATATGCCCGTATATGAAAATGAGCGCGGAACTTTTATTTTTAACTCCAAGGATCTTTGCATGATACGCCATATCCCCGAGCTTGTCAAAAGCGGAGTTGCAAGCCTTAAAATTGAGGGACGTGTTAAGACATCGTACTATGTAGCCACTGTTGTCGGCGCTTACAGGCGCGAAATAGACCGCTATTGTGCCGATCCGGATAATTATGTATTTAATGAGGACGAGTATATTGAGCTTTGCAAGGTCAGCCATCGTCCTTACAGTACCGGTTTCTATTTCGGCAAGCCGGATGAAGATTCACAGGTATACACCTCAAGCTCTTATATAAGAGATTACGATCTTGTGGGAATTGTAGAGGAATATGACCCTCAGACGGGGATAGCTAAAATATCTCAGCGCAATAAATTTTCAGAGGGAGAAGAGATGGAAGTGCTGCAGCCGGGAAAACCGTTTTTTAAGACCGTTGCCAGAAATATGAAAGACGCCGGCGGACTTGATATAACAAGCGCGCCTCATGCCACTATGACAGTTTATATGCCTCTTGACGGCGAAGCTGTTTCAGGTGCGATGCTGAGACGCGGAAAGCAAAAAAATTTATAGAAATATTGAATTTTTTTCTAAAAACCTCTTTATTTTTTGTGAAATTTATGGTATGATAATAGTATCTGAACAAATCGGATACTATTATTTTTTTAAGGAGAGAGAAAAAATGAAAAAGAACTACAAAAAGCTCCTTTCCGCTTTTGCGGCTTTTTCTATCGCGGCATCTTCTGCGGTCATACCGACAGCAGTATCCGCTGATACCTCTATAAATGTCGATGGCTCAACCGCATCGGTATCTTCCGACAAGGACGGAAAAATACTTGTTGCGTCTTATGAGTCAGACGGCAGATTAAAAAGCATAAAAAGCCAGGATATAGCAGCCGGAGCTACCGAAACTGTTACAGTCAATGAAAATGATAAGGTTCTTCTTTGGGACGGAACCGATAACATTGAACCCCTTACGGACGCTGCGACTGTAAACGCAGCCGAACCCACCCCTACAGCAGACGTTTCCGAGCCTACTCCTACGGCGGACGTTTCCGAACCTACTTCTACTCCGGGAACAGATGAGCCCAAACCTATAGGCGAAACAATTAAGTTCGACTTTGGCTCCGGTGATAATGTTGCCGATGGGTATTATTCGGTTACTAAGGATACACACTACAATTCAAATATTGTAGACGGACTTCAGTTCGGACTTCTGGGTACTGATGAAAATGATTACAAGCTTGGAACATACATAGACGGAATGGAACTTAAGCAGGGACAGGTGATTGTTCTTAAGGAAGGTCAAAAGGAAAGTATTTCTTCGGCTGATGACGACTACATTGGTTCTGCTCCTCAGGAGGAAGCAAACTATAAGGTTGCCGGAGACTATCCTGTAAGATTCAGTATGAAAGCTGAAAATAACCACTATTATAAAGTAAAGGTAACTCTTACAGGACTTGACCAGACAAAAGCGGCGAACGCAACTGTATTCTCGGAAAGACGCCATCCGATCATTACAGATGAAACAATTCCCGCAGGAGAATCAAAATCCGTTGAATTTATAGCAACTCTCCAGAATGTGGCTATAAAGGACCGCGACGCTGATAAAACAATAACATATGCCGACGATATGCTCAATGTTGTTGCTTTGGGCGATAACGTGGCTGTATCGTCAATTGAAGTTACCGAGATCGAACACCAGCCTACCATGTGGCTCTACACAGACTCAACAGGCTGTGATTATGCGGCTCTGCTCCCGTATTTTGAGCTTCAGAATTACGGTGGAACAGGTCAGTATTTTACAAAATATCTTCCTGAGGGAATAACAATATCCAATCAGGGCGACGGCGGATTAAATGCTGCCGACAGCGAGCACTGGAATGCGGCTAAGGATAATATAACAGCCGGAGATTATGTATATGTTCAGTACGGACATAACCATAAATCAGACAGCACGGTTGCACCGGGAAATCTCGGATACCTTAAGTCAATACCAAAATATTATGAGCATGCTCATAATGTAGGCGCAATGACTATCTATGCAGGTCCTATTGACAGACATAACGCTTCTCAGTACAACGCCGAAACAAATATATGGAACTCTTCACTTAACGGCTTCAGCAAGACCGCAAAATATTATACAGAGATCCTTATAACCGCCGGCAAAGCAAAGGCAGACGAATTTGTTTCAAAGGCAACTGAGGAATCAGCAGACGGTATAAATATTGCCGATTCTACATTTGCATGGGCAGATGAAGTCATCGCTCAGGGCATAACAGCTGACGGCGTTAAGGACGTAGCGTTTGTTGACCTTAACCAGCCAACGCTTGATTGGCTCTCAGAAGTATGTGAATATGTAAAAAATATTGAGGGCAGCGATACTTACAGAGCGACGGCATCTGACTATTACTTCCGCGGAGTAAAGGGCGGCTCAATTGATCCAACTCATGCCAACGACGGCGGCGCGGACAATACCGCTTCATTCTTCTTTGAGGGAGCAAAGGAAACTATAGCCCAGAAGGACAGCTCTGAAATAATGGCTGTTGAAGCGGCAGTTCTTGAACCGCTTGTGACCGGAATGAGAGACGCTTCTCCTTATGTAGTCCCCGAGGAAATAGTAAAGGCAGGCAATGCTCCTGCGGGCTGGCCGGATCTTTATGTTCCGGATAATCTTGCAGAGCTTCCTATAGTAATAAAAGATGTACAGTTCAACGAGGACGGAACAGTAAATAATGTGACCGTATACAAGCAGGCTGCAAAGCTTGATATGGGTGCATACGGAATCGTTGAGATAACAATATACAAAGCCGACGGAGAAGAAAAAGGCAAGATCTATTCTACAAAGCAAGTCGACAACTCATGGGCCGACGGCACAACAAGCCAAATCGTGGAATTTACGTCTGATGTAAAGCTTGAGGAAGGCGATACCTACAGCGCTATAGTACGTAAAGCTGCTGAGACCCCCGACAACAGTCTTATAGTCGATACTGAAGATCCGCTTGACTATTCGGCAGTATATGTTCCTACAGATATCGACCAAGCACTTCTCCCGGACGAGGATGGCAACGGAACTGAAGATTTTGTATATTACGGAGCAAAATATGACGGTAGTTCTTCACTTTCATCATATAACTCATGGAATCTTCAGGGAAGCGCCGGAAAGGACGTAACTCTCGGACAGGATGGAGACAGATATTATGCAAATGTAATATCTGACGGCAAAAAAGACGGCAATGCAAATCAGGGTTCATTCTATTTGGCAAGACAGTTCGGAAACAAGACAGATGATCCTGCTCCTACAATGGGCACAACAGGAAAATATATGGTTGAGATGGATATGCAGTACATCTCCGGTAACGGCGCAAAAGTTCAGCTTTCAAACGGATTCCTTAGCAAGTCACCGTTTGTTGAGGAAGCTATCGACCTGTTTACAATCAACACAGACGGAAAGCTTATGATAGGCGACAAAGAAGCAGGAGGTTTAAACACCAACAGCTGGACAACAGTTAAGTATGTTCTTGATATGGACTACGGCAAGGCAAGCCTCTCAGTAGCAGGCGGCAATCCTGTTGAAATCGATATGCCTAACTACTCAACAACAGATACTGTAATTAATCCGGAAAAGCTTACTCACTTTGTAATTTCCGCTAATAAGGTAGCATTCGGCATAAGAATCTCAAACCTTACAGTTGCAAAGCTTAAATCCGATACTCTTCCTGAAAGAACACTTACCGTTAAGTCTTCAAATGATGAGTTCGGAACAGTATCAGCTACAACTGATAAAGCAACTATGAATACAGCAATAACAGTATCAGCACAGCCTAAACAGGGATATATCTTTACAGGCTGGCAAAATGCTGAAGGAACAACGGTATCTACTAATGCAGAATACACATTCAGACTCCGCGAGGATACTGAACTTACTGCAATATTTGAGGTGCAGTCCGGTGTTGACGGTATAACCGATTATGATATCACAACCGACCAGCCGCTTATAAAAGCAGCTGACGGAACTTCTGTAACTCTTACAATTGAAAATGTTGTGGATGAAAACGAAAATCCTGTTGAAATCACAAGAAGCGATGTTGAGTGGTCATGCGACACAGCAGGAGTTAGTGTTGAAGACGGAGTTGTTACTATCGGTTCAGATTTTGTGATCGGTAAAAATACAACAGCTGATTTTGACGTAAAGGCAGTAATAAACAATATCGAAAAGACATATACTCTCACTGCATACTCGTATGATTTCTATGAGAATGTAAAGAACGGAATCGTATCTGCTAAATGGGACGGTCGTATTGAGAATGTCGTTGACAAGAACGCCATAGTATTCCCGGGCAGCTCAACTTCAAGTACTGTTACATTAAGAACACCTGTTGATCTTAACGGTACTAAAACAATAACTTATATGACAGGCGTTTGGGCTGCAGACCAAAAGAAGGCAACCTGCGGTCAACCGAGAACAATCGAAATCTATGACAGCAACGGTAATAAGGTTATAAATGATGTAATCGGCTATAGCTGGGCAACATTAAGCGTGGGCGGCACTGCCGGAGATGACTCTATTGACAATGCAACAGCAAGCGTTGATAATGCCATCGCATACAATACATGGACCGGACCTGTTACAATTACTATTGACAAAAACAGCGGAACAGGAACTGTAAGCTTTGGTGAAATGAATGCAGATATTACTATAAATCCTGATGCAACAAATATTGCTTCAATTAAGCTTGTATCTGCTAAAAGCGCTCCTGCAGAAAGACTTCTCGGAATTACAGAGCTCTCAATATCATCTGACGAATCCGCACCGGAGCAGGACAATGCTGAACAAGCAGTTCTCAACAGTCTTACCGATGACGAAACTGAAGTAAGCGGAACATATGTAGTCAATTTAGAAGATTTACAGTAAATATGTGAAGCACAAATAAATAATACTATGCACAGGAAACAAAAGCCATGGCAACATGGCTTTTGTTTATTTTATACAAAATATTATTTGAGATTTTGTATAAAATAGACGTGGCTAAAATTCAGTAAGGACTTGTTAAAATCTTGAGATTATGTTATAATATTAGTGTACTATACCGTTTTGCATTAAACGGATAAGTAAGGGAGAGAAACTTTAGGCTGTTTGTCGTGTGAGCGGACACACTCGGGAAACGGCTGATCATTCTCTTATATTATATATGAAAGGGAGAAATGTAAATGAGAAGTAAAAAAATTATTTCACTGCTATGCGCTGTTTCTATGGGCGCAATCACAGCAGCTTCTGCAATTCCTGCAATAGCGGCTGACGATATTTATTCATTTGACGGCTCGTCAAACAGCGGCTGGTCGGAACTTGCCGCAGGATCCATAAAAGTAGAAAATGACGATAAAGGTGACTATCTTACTATCCAGGGTTCAGGTTCCGGCAACCGCACAACAAGCTATACATTGCCGAATGCTGTTTCCGGTGAATATGTAATAGAATTTGACACCCTTATGGCCAGAGGCAATGGTATGGGACGCATTATGCACAGTGCGCAGATTGCTTTTACAAACAATGCTACTTTTGCATCTAACGGAGATACAAGACCCGGAGCTAACATAGTTGAAGAGGTAAATAATCAACTGTCAACAAAATATAATACTGATGGCGGTTACGGCGCGAGCATTGCAAATGCGGCTTTAAAGATCGACTTAAGACCATATATGACAAACCAATGGATGATAAATGATGATTCGACTTCTGAGCTTGTTGCATTCCCGGAAACTGCCGTTGACATTACGGATAATACATGGGTAAGAGTTCAAGCTGCCGTAAACGGTAATACTACTACTGTTAATATTATAGACAATGCAGGAAACAAGATTGTTGATAATACTGCATATACAAACGCTGAAAATTCAATCCAGTATATCTACGTTGTATCAAACAGAGGCGATTCCGGAAGTGGCTTAATAGCCCTTGACAATATACATATTTATCAGGGTGCACCGGAAGCTCTTACAACAGATGGACTTCGCGGAGAGTCAACTATAGCTACCCCCGAGCCGCCGGCTACACTTCCGCCCACACCGGCTGTAAAGGAAGCGGCTCCTGTATTTACAGCTCATGAAACAGCTGAGAAGCTTTACACGCAGGACTTCAGCGCTTCAGCTGTAGGCGACGGTATCAGCCAGAAAGACTCAGCTCAGGAGGCTTATACAGGTATAGAAGGTCTTACAATGACTGTAGGTTCTCGTAATAATGATACTCAGACTTCAGCTCTTGTAGATAAGTACGCTGATAATGTTCTCACTATTTCAGGCGGAGAATTCTCCACAAACGGCAGAGGCGCTGTAGTATCCTTGACAGATAATCTCAGTATCGCCGAAGATACCACCAAAACATCTATAATGGCGTTTGCTTTTGACGCGAGAGCGTTGAAGGACGGCGGAAGCGGCAGACTTTATTTGCTTGACAATAACACAAATACAGACGATAACGGCGCTTCAAGAGACATTCTCGCAGTATTCACAACTGCCGGAGACGGCGCCAACTATGCAAACGGCGATACAAAAATAGGCGTTGATGTTGATTATGCAGGCTGGAACACAGTTGCTGTTGCTGTATCGGCGGATAAATACAGAGTATATCTGAACGGAGATTATGATAACCCTGTTGTTCAGGGCACAAAAGTAGGCGTAGGCGCTACTTCGGTTTCTGTAACTCATCTTCCGATGCTCGCAGTAACAAACGGAAAATCTACTTCATGGTCAACTGTTATGGTTGATAATATCATGGCATACCAGATTTCAGCTTCGTTCGAGAAGAAATATCTTCCGACTATAAGCGAACCGGAACCGCCGGAGGTTGTTAAGCCTAACTTAACATTCTCAGATGACCTTACGACTGTTACATCAGATATAGCTTCTGACGATGTAGTAATCATCAAAGCAAGCTATGAGAACGACAGACTTAAATCTGTTGAAAGTGTTAAAGGTCTCAGCGCAGGTCAGAACGCTCTCACCTGGACAAACGCTCCTGTTGAAGGCGACAAAGTAATAGCTCTTTCAAGCATTTCAGATATTGAACCGCTTCTTGAAGAAGCAGCAGGTCTCACTACTGCAGCTGAATAAAGCAAAAACATTTAACGGACAGAGATATCTGTCCGTTTTTTTTGCGCATATTTTTCTTTCAATACTCCCTTTATATAAAAATGCGCTCGTTTTTTGTCAAAATATACAGATAATCTTAATAAATTTTTACATAAAAGCTATTGAAAAATTGTAAAAAGTATTGTATAATATATATAGAAAATAAACATGGAGGCGACCTACGATGGGCTACAAAGATACATATAATGAATGGCTTGCTTCGGATGTGGTTGATGAAGCGTCAAAGGCCGAACTAAAAAATATAGCGGACGACGAAAAGGAAATAGAAGAACGTTTTTACCGCACTCTTGAATTTGGAACAGCAGGAATGAGAGGAGTTCTCGGTGCAGGAACTAACAGAATTAACATATATAACGTAAGACAGGCAAGCTACGGTGTTTCCGTTTATGTAAATAATAACGGAGCAGAAGCTGCCGCAAAGGGCGTTCTTATAGGCTATGACACGCGTCACTTCTCGCGTGAGTTCGCACAAGAAACCGCAAAGGTTCTTGCTAACGAGGGAATAAAGGTATACCTGTTTGACACTGTACATTCGGTTCCGGAGGTATCCTTCGGTATTAGAGAGCTGGGCTGCGCAGCCGGTGTTATGATAACAGCATCTCATAATCCCAAGGAATACAACGGTTATAAGGTATACGGTCCCGACGGCGGACAGCTCCCGCCCGAGGCTGTTCAGACAGTCATTGATGCTATGGGCTCTATCAATATCTTTGATGTAAAATTCACTGATCTTGATGATGCGATAAATTCGGGAAAGGTTGAGATAGTAGGTCCGGAACTTAACGAAAAGTTCCTTCAGACAGTACAGACTCAGCAGCAGAATCCCGAGGCTGTAACTGCTGTTGCAGATACATTCAAGCTTATATACACACCGTTCCATGGTACAGGCTCACGTCCTGTAAAGGAAATTTTGAAGAGAATAGGCTTTAAAAATGTTCTCGTTGTTAAGGAGCAGGATACTGAGGACGGAGATTTCCCGACCGTTAAATCACCGAATCCCGAAAATAAAGAGGGCTTCACGATCGCTATTGAAATTGCAAAGCAAAACGACGTTGACGTTATCATAGGTACAGACCCCGACTGTGACCGCGTAGGTATAGTTGTACGCGACGCTGAAGGTCAGTACCGCACACTCACAGGCAACCAGACAGGCGCTTTACTTGTTGATTATATACTTCGCTCAAAGCAGGAAAAGGGTACTCTTCCGCAAAACGGAATGGTTATAAAAACTATCGTTACTACCGAGCTTGCCGCGGCAATAGCTCATTCATACGGAATGGAGTGCATGAGTCTTCTTACGGGCTTTAAGTATATAGGCGAAAAAATGACAGAGTTTACCGAAAAGCAGAATTATACATATCTTATCGGCTTTGAGGAAAGCTACGGATACCTCGTTGGTAATCACGCCCGCGACAAGGACGGCGTTGTAGCCTCCATGCTTATCGCTGAAATGGCTGCTTATTATGCGCAGAAAGGTAAATCTCTCTATGAGGCATTGCAGGACATTTACAAGAAATACGGCTTCTACGCTGAAAAAACCGTATCCTTTACCATGCCCGGTAAGGACGGAATGGAGAAAATGGCAAATATTCTTGCAGGCTTGAGAACAAATCCGCCTAAGAGCGCAAACGGCATGGATATTGTTAAATATACGGATTACAAGGAGCAGACGATCATGCTCGTTGACGGAAGTGAGCTTCCGAAATCCAATGTTCTGAGATACGACCTCTCCGACGGAAAGACATACTTTATAATAAGACCTTCCGGTACGGAACCTAAAATTAAAATTTATCTCGGTTCAAATGCCGAAACATTTGACGCGGCTATGGAAACCGTTGATGCGGTTTTAGCTGATGTTAAAGAGCAGCTTGGATTATAATAATATTAAAACTTAATATTTAAAAATTTAATAGAAAATACCGTGCAAAACAGCACGGTATTTTCATTTGATTCGCGAATTTTATTTAATTCATGCATTTGCCTTAGCGTAAAAAAATACTGCATAAAGCTTAGCTTTATGCAGCACATATATTCTCTAATATTAGTCAACCAAAGCCAAAACTGCCATTTCAGCAGCGTCACCGCGTCTTGGACCGAGCTTTGCAATAGTTGTATATCCGCCGTTTCTTTCAGCATACTTAGGAGCGATCTCTGCGAACAATTTCGTAACGACATCCTCCTCGGTAATGAAAGCCAAAGCCTGACGGCGTGAAGCAAGAGTATTCTTCTTGCCGAGAGTAATCATTTTTTCAGCAAGAGCCTGAGTTTCCTTTGCTCTTGTGACGGTTGTCTCTATTCTGCCATACTTGAGAAAATTAGTAACAAGACTTCTCAAAAGAGCTTTTCTCTGGTCGGTAGGCAGATTTAACTTTCTTGTTCCGGGCATACCATTAACCTCCTATATTATTCCTCTTCCTTTTTAAGGTAAAGACCTAATCCTTGTAATTTATTTATAACTTCATCAAGCGATTTTCTTCCGAGATTTCTTACCTTCATCATGTCCTCCTCAGACTTGTTGGTAAGATCCTCTACCGTATTTATACCGGCACGCTTCAAGCAGTTGTAAGAACGAACTGACAAATCCAGTTCCTCTATTGTCATTTCAAGAACCTTTTCCTTCTTGTTCTCTGTGGGTTCAACCATAATTTCGGTATTCTTTGCATCATCCGAAAGATCGACAAAGAGCTTAAGAAGGTCATTCATGATTTTAGCCGCCAATGAAACCGCTTCATCAGGCTTTATGGTTGCATTGGTCCAAACCTCAACCGAAAGCTTTTCGCGGTCCGTATAGGCACCTACACGAGTATTTTCAACTGTATAGTTAACCTTTTCTACAGGCGTATAGATAGAATCTACCGGAATCACTCCAATAGCCGGCTGCATATTCTGCTTATTCTTTTCAGCACTTACATAGCCTCTTCCCTTTGAAAGAGTGATCTCCATATAAAGCCTTGCTTCATCATTAAGCGTTGCAATATGCAAATCGGGATTAAGAATCTCAACATCGCTGTCTCTCTTTATATCCCCTGCCGTAATTTCCTGCGCACCCTTAGCTTCGATGTACACAGTTTTAGGAACATCACTATGAAGCTTTATAGCAAGCTTCTTGATGTTCAATATAATTTCCGTAACATCTTCCGTCACACCGGGAACAGTAGAAAACTCATGTTGTACGCCCTCAATTTTGATCGAGGTTGCCGCAGCGCCCGGCAGTGATGACAATAAAATTCTTCTCAAAGAATTTCCGAGCGTAGTTCCGTAACCGCGCTCGAGCGGCGATACGATGAATTTACCGTATCTTCCGTCCTCCGCCATGTCAACAAGCTCAATGTTCGGCTTCTCCATTTCTATCATTCAGAACCCTCCTTTTATATTAAAGCGGAGCGCAGCACGCATATGCGCGCAGCCGCCACTGCAAACATGTATCTATATCCACTTACCGAGGGTAAAATGTTATTATTTCGAGTACAACTCGACGATAAGATGCTCGGCTACCTCGTAGTCAATATCATCTCTTTCGGAAAGTCTGATTACCTTGCCTGTAAGAGTATCTCTGTTCATGTCAAGCCATGCCGGAATAACTCTCTTTGCATTTGTTTCAACGATTTCCTTGATTCTTACAGAATTCCTGCTCTTTTCTCTTACTGAGATAACATCGCCCGGCTTTACGAGAATTGACGGAATATCAACTATTTTGCCGTTTAATGTGATGTGTCCGTGATTTACAAGCTGTCTTGCTTCACGTCTTGTGTTTGCAAGTCCGAGTCTGTATACTACGTTGTCCAATCTTGATTCAAGAATCTGAAGAAGCATTTCACCTGTAATGCCGTTTCTCTTTGTTGCCATTACATAGTACTTTCTGAACTGCTTCTCAAGAACGCCGTAAATGAACTTAACCTTCTGCTTCTCGTTAAGCTGAAGTCCATATTCCGACTGCTTTCTTCTTGACTGCTTAGGGTTCTTTTTTGAACTCTTGTCTATACCCATTGTGCCCGGTGTGATGCCCAATGTTCTGCATCTTTTCAATACCGGCTGTATATTTCTGGCCATGCTCTGTTTTCCTCCTTTAATAATTTATCGTCAATCAGACTCTTCTTCTCTTCGGCGGTCTGCATCCGTTATGAGGAATCGGAGTTACATCCTTAATCATTGTAACCTCAAGACCTGTTGCCTGCAGCGCACGAATTGCAGCCTCACGGCCTGCGCCCGGTCCCTTTACGTAAACCTCAACTGTCTTCATTCCATGCTCCATAGCCGCTTTTGCAGCTGTTTCAGCAGCTGTCTGAGCAGCGAACGGAGTGCTCTTTCTTGAACCGCGGAAGCCTAAGCCGCCTGCGCTTGCCCATGAAATTGCATTTCCGGCTGTATCTGTAATTGTAACGATTGTATTATTAAAGGTCGAGCGGATATGCGCCGCGCCTTTTTCAACATTCTTTCTGTCACGTCTTCTTGTACGTGTAGCTCTTTTTGCTACCTTAGCCATTTAGCTTACCCTCCCTTATTATTTCTTCTTTCCTGCAATTGTTCTTGCGGGACCCTTACGGGTTCTGGCATTGTTCTTTGTATTCTGTCCTCTTACCGGAAGACCCTTTCTGTGTCTGATACCTCTGTAGCATCCGATTTCCATCAATCTCTTGATGTCCAATGCAACCTGTCTTCTCAAATCACCCTCAACTGTATACTCAGCATCAATGATTTCACGAAGCTTATTCACCTCTGCATCAGTAAGGTCCTTAACACGTGTATCCGGATTTATTCCGCTCTGAGCGAGGATCTTTCTCGAACTCGGAACGCCAATGCCGTAGATATAGGTAAGACCAATCTCAACTCTCTTTTCCTTTGGTAAATCAACACCTGCTATTCTTGCCATACTTTTCTACACCTCCATTTAATTTAAAGATATCATCAAAAATTTTATAGTGTTGCTTTCGGAGCTTATTAATAAAGCATCCATATATTTATTACAACCTGTCCGCGTGTTGCGTACAGGAAATAACCGAATTTATCAGTATTTGGGCATAACTATACTCAAAACCATAACAATTATTATACCCTATTTTTTCATATAAATTGTTCCCATATCAGTACAAAACGAAATTTTTTTTCATTTTTCACCATTTGAATCAATGAAAAAAAATTTCGTCATGCAATAAAAAACCATATAATTAACCCTGCTTCTGCTTATGCTTCGGGTTTTCGCAAATTACCATTATCTTGCCTTTTCTCTTTATGATTTTGCACTTTTCGCAAATCGGTTTTACTGACGGACGTACTTTCATTATAATTACCTCCTGTTTCCGTTTATAACCAAGCAATTACAAAACTGCGCTTCACAACTGCTTACTATATTATTTTGAACGCCATGTGATACGGCCTCTTGTAAGATCATAAGGACTCAATTCAAGTTTTACCTTATCTCCCGGCAATATCTTTATAAAGTTCATTCTCAGCTTGCCTGAAATATGTGCCAATATCTGGTGACCATTTTCAAGCTCTACTTTAAACATCGCGTTAGGCAAAGTTTCCTTTACAATGCCCTCAACTTCAATTATATCATCACTTTTAGCCATGATTCCTCCTACACACCTAAAGGTGTATTTTCCCGTGAACTCGCCAATGCCTTTCGCACCTCAGCGTTTGAAACCTTTCCTGTATCCGCAAGCTTTGCCGCAACAAATTCGGAAACCTTTTCGCTCGCCTGTATGTGCTTGAGCTTCTTTTTTTTCGGACGGTCAACCTTTCTTATATCACCGTCTGCAAGGAACACAAATTCTCCGTCTTTTGAAATAACGATGAATTCCGTCCCCTTATCGCGTCCCGCTATGGAACGTACTATAGAACCCGCTTTGATTTCCATACCGCACCTCTTAAAGCGTAAGTATTTCGCAGCCTTCACGAGTTACTATAACCGTATTTTCATAGTGAGCCGCCAAACTGCCATCATCCGTAACAACGGTCCAGTCATCATCCAACACACTTACATGATAATCACCCGCCGTTATCATAGGCTCTATCGCCAGCGCCATTCCTGCCGCAAGCTTAACACCGTGTCCCGCCTTTCCGAAATTCGGAACGCTTGGATCCTCGTGCATATCTCTGCCTATGCCGTGACCTACCAAGTCACGCACTACTCCGAATCCATGCTTTTCAACATAATTCTGAATAGCCGATGAAACATCACCTAATTTAGCACCATGTCTGACATATTTTATTCCCTCAAAAAAGCTTTCCCGTGCCACATCTATAAGCTTCTGAGCCTCGGGGCTGATTTTCCCTACCGCAAATGTTCTTGCAGCATCGCTGTTCCAGCCGTCAAGCTCGCAGCCAAGATCGATACTTATTATATCGCCTTCATGAAGTATGCAGCGCTTATTCGGTATGCCATGAACAACCTCATCGTTGACCGAGGCGCATATACTTGCCGGATAGCCGCCGTAATTGAGGAAATTCGGTCTTGCACCTCTTGAAGTATAAAAATCATATGCAATCTTATCAAGCTGCTTTGTGTTGACTCCCGGCTTAATATGTTCTTCAAGGATTTCCAAAAGCTCCTTTGTCAAAGCACATGATTTTCTCATTTTTTCGACCTGTTTTGCTGATTTAATGGTTATCATTCAGATCCTACTCCCCAAGTCCAAGAGCATTCATTACGTTCTTTGTAGTATCTTCAAGCTTTTCCTCGCCTTTTGCTGTTACAAGCAGTCCAAGCTTTTCGTAATACTCCTTTATCGGCTCTGTCTGTTCATGATAAATGTCAAGTCTGTTCTGGATCGTTTCCGGAACATCATCGGCTCTCTGAATAAGCTCGCCTCCGCATTTATCACATTTTCCCTCCATTTTCGGCTTATTATATATTGTGCTGTACGGCGCTCCGCATCTTGAACATTCACGTCTTGCGCTGAGTCTTTCGACAATCTTCTCATCTTCAACCTCAAGCGAAAGAACCTTATCTATCTTAACGCCGGATGCACTAAGAGCTTCAGCCTGAGCTGTCGTTCTGGGGAATCCGTCAAGGATAAATCCCTTCTCAACATCCGGCTTTGAAAGTCTTTCTTTTACAACCGAAACAATAACCTCATCCGGAACAAGCTTCCCGTCGTTTATATACTTTTCTGCAAGCTTTCCGACCTCAGTCTGTTCCTTAATGGCGGTCCTGAGCATTACACCAGTTGATATAGTGTCTATTCCCAACTTCTTTGCTAAAATTTCTCCTTGGGTGCCTTTTCCTGCTCCCGGAGGTCCCATCAATACCAAGTTCATAACAAATCTTACCGCCTTTCATATAAAAATCTATTTATACGTTTCTCGGGCAGCGCAATGCGCCGCTCCGAATAAACGCTGCTGTTTAATGTGAAAAAGAAATATATCTTATCTTCCACAACTATTAATATAAGAAGCCGTTATAGCTTCTGGTCTTCATCTGTGATTCAATCTGCTTAACTGTTTCAAGCGCAACGCCTTCCATAATGAGCAGTGATGTACCGCCGATCTGAAGCGAAGCAATATTGAATACAGCGCCGATAATAATCGGCAAAATAGCAACAAGACCAAGGAAGATAGAACCTATAAGATTCAATCTTGAAGTTACTTTTGCTATATAATCGCTGGTCGGCTTACCCGGTCTTACTGCCGGAATAAATCCGCCGTTCTTCTTCAGCTGATTTGAAATTTCTATCGGATTGAACTGAATCGTCGAATAGAAATATGTGAAGAAGATTATAAGGAGGAAGTACAGTACCGCATAAACAACACTCGTCCATGCCGGACCGTAGCCTGCCGAAAGGCAGCCAAGGATATAATATCCAACACCCTCTGTAGGCATCTGTCCGCCGCTTACCAATCTTACGATAGTAGCAGGGAACGCCATGATAGATGAAGCAAAGATGATCGGCATTACACCGCCGGCAGCGACCTTTATCGGAATATTGGTCTTCTGACCGCCGTACATCTTTCTTCCAACAACACGCTTTGCATAATGAACGCTTATTCTTCTCTCAGCCTCTGAGAAGTATACAACGAACACGATAGCCGCGAAAACAACCACTACGATAAGAAGGGTTATTACAAGACCCTTTGCTGTTATCGACGGTGTAAGGAACTGGTTGTATATCGTCATTATTCCGTTCGGAATTCTTGAACAGATACCCGCAAAGATAATAAGCGATACTCCGTTTCCGAGTCCCTTTTCTGTGATTCTCTCACCCAGCCAGATAATAAATGCCGTACCTGCCGTGAATGTGAGAACGATAATAAAGAACGTCAGCACGCCCGGATTTGATATAGCCTCAAGACCCTGTGTTCTCATGTTAAGAAGTGTAACATAAAGACCCGCGCCCTGAACAAATGCAAGAGCGATACCTAAATATCTTGTAATCTTATTAAGCTTCTTTCTTCCGTCCGGACCCTCTTTCGCAAGACGCTCAAGCGAAGGTATTGCGACAGTCAAAAGCTGTATAATAATCGACGCGTTGATGTATGGTGATACACCCATCGCCATAACGGTGGCATTTGAGAACGCGCCTCCAGTAAACGTATCAAATAGGCTGAACAGGTCTGTTCCGTTTCCAAGAAAGGCCTGCATTGCATCCGCACTCAGATACGGCACAGGTATATGTGCGCCGAATCTGAAGATGATCAACATTAAAACAGTGAAAAGGATTCTGCGTCGTAAGTCCGGAATTTTCCATGCATTCCTGATTGTCTCCAGCACCTTACATCACCTCAGCCTTTCCGCCTGCCTTTTCTATTTTTTCTTTTGCGGACTCGCTGTATTTTGCGACCTTAACATTAAGCTTCTTTGTAAGCTCACCTCTGCCAAGGATCTTAACTCCGTCAAGAGCTTTCTTTATAATGCCCTTCTCTATCAAAGCTTCATTAGTTACCTCAGCGCCGTCCTCAAACTTGTTGAGCTCCTCAACGTTGATAGAAACATAATGCTTTGCAAATATATTATTGAAGCCGCGCTTAGGCAAACGTCTGTACAACGGCATCTGACCGCCTTCAAATCCCGGTCTTACACCGCCGCCGCTTCTGGCATTCTGTCCCTTATGACCCTTGCCCGAAGTCTTGCCTGTACCTGAACCGATACCGCGTCCTACTCTTTTACGAGTAAATTTTGAACCTTCTGCCGGTTTAAGTTCGTCCAATCTCATTTGCTGCACCTCCTTATCCCGTAAATTAGTTTTCTTCTACCTTTACAAGGTGATTAACCCTGTTTATCATTCCTCTGATAGCCGGTGTGTCCTCATGCTCTACAACCGATCTTATCTTCTTAAGTCCGAGAGCCTCAACAGTCGCGATCTGCTTTTTCTTCGCGCCTATTGTACTCTTAACCAATGTTATCTTTAACTTTGCCATTGCTTATGTGCCCTCCTTAACCTAAAATCTGGTCTACAGTCTTACCGCGGAGCTTTGCAACATTTTCAGCCTTCTTAAGCTCTGATAAGCCCTGGATAGTGGCACTTACCACGTTTCTCTTATTATTTGAACGCAGACACTTTGTTCTTATGTCCTTCACGCCTGCAAGCTCAAGCACCGCACGTGCAGCACCGCCTGCTATAACGCCGGTACCTTCTTTAGCCGGCTTAAGCAATACCTTACCGGCACCGTGAATTCCGATTACCTCGTGAGGAATCGTTGTGCCTACCAACGGAACTTCTACCATGTTCTTCTTTGCAGTTTCTATACCCTTTCTTATAGCGTCCGGTATTTCTGCTGCCTTACCCTGACCGCAGCCTACGTGACCGTTCTTGTCACCGACTACAACCAAAGCGCTGAAGCGCATTGTTCTTCCGCCCTTTACAGTCTTTGCAACTCTGTTGATTGCTACTACGTTCTCTTCCAGCTCGCCTAAAGCTGCTGCGTCTATTCTTTCAGCCACTTACTCGTCCTCCTTTTCTTAGAATTCCAGGCCGCCTTCTCTTGCGCCTTCCGCAAGAGCTGCAACTCTGCCGTGATAAATATATCCGCCTCTGTCGAATACTACTTCCTTGATGCCTGCTGCGATTGCCTTCTCAGCTACTGCCTTGCCGACAGCCTTTGCAGCCTCAACATTGCCGCCGTAGCCCTCGAAGCCCTTATCCATTGAGGATGCGCTTACGATTGTTCTGCCTGCAACGTCATCTATAACCTGTGCGTATATATTGTTAAGACTTCTGTATACGTTAAGACGAGGTCTCTGGGCTGTACCGGAGATATTCTTTCTTACTCTCTTATGACGCTTTATTCTTGCAGCATTTGTATCTTTTCTTTTAATCATTTAAGAACAACTCCTTTCATTATTTCTTCTTAGCGCCTGCTTTACCCTCTTTACGTCTGATGTGTTCATCAACGTACTTGATACCCTTGCCCTTGTAAGGCTCCGGTGCTCTGAAGGTTCTGATCTTAGCCGCTGTAGCGCCAACAAGCTCCTTGTTTGCGCCTTTTACTATAATTCTGTTCGGAGCCGGCATTTCCAATGTAATGCCCTCTGCTGCTGTATATTCAACGGGATGTGAATAACCAAGGCTCAATACGAGCTTTTTGCCCTGCATCTGACCTCTGTAACCAACACCGTTGATCTCAAGTTCCTTTGTGAATCCCTCTGTAACACCAATAACCATGTTGTTTACGAGTGTTCTTGTAAGACCGTGAAGTGACTTGTGCATCTTATCCTCTGACGGTCTCTTTACGAGGATCTCATTATCCGCGATCTCAACGATCATATCCGGATGAAGCTGTCTTGTAAGGGTTCCGTTTTTACCCTTTACAGTGATTTCGTTGTCGTCTGTAAGCTTTACTTCAACGCCTGCCGGTACCTGTATCGGCATTCTTCCTATTCTTGACATAGGTTTTTCCTCCTTAACTTAAATTTACTCTGCATACATTGCAGGTTTTCAGTTCTAAACGGGGGTTAGTGCGAAACGGAAAGCTCCGTTTCACAACCGTTTTATACTTTATATTAAAATCTTTCGATTACCAAACAAATGCGAGAACCTCTCCGCCGATATGCTGAGCTCTTGCTTCTTTGTCTGTCATGATACCCTTTGAAGTCGAGATGATAGCTATACCAAGACCTTTTAACACTCTCGGAAGCTCATCTGCGCTTGCATAGTATCTAAGACCCGGCTTTGATACTCTCTTAAGACCGCTTATTACCTTTTCGTTCTTCGGTCCGTATTTCAATGTGATTCTTATTACGCCCTGCTTGCCGTCCTCTATTACCTGGTAGCCCTTGATATAGCCTTCATTATTGAGGATCTCAACGATAGCCTTCTTCATATTTGAAGCAGGAACATCAACTGTTTCATGCTTTGAAGTGTTAGCGTTTCTGATTCTTGTAAGCAAGTCTGCGATAGGATCAGTGATTTGCATAATTTTACCTCCTTCCGAATTCAATGAATTCGTACTCTATATCTGTAAACTTCGGTCTGCCCGCGTGAAAAGCGCTCTTTACCAGCTTGCTTTTCTAACGCCCGGGATCTGACCCTTGTAAGCCAATTCTCTGAAGCAGATTCTGCATATGCCGAACTTTCTCAAATAAGCGTGCGGTCTTCCGCAAATCTTACATCTTGTATACGCCTGTGTTGAATACTTCGGCTTTCTCTGCTGCTTTACAACCATAGATCTCTTTGCCATGATTTTTCCTCCTTATGAACGGAACGGTGCACCAAGAAGCTTCAAAAGCTCGCGTGCTTCTTCGTCTGTCTGCGCCGTTGTAACAAAGTTAATATCCATACCTCTGAGCTTATCAATCTGATCATACTCGATTTCCGGGAAGATAAGCTGTTCCTTTACACCTACTGAATAATTTCCTCTGCCGTCAAAGCCGTTCGGATTGATACCTCTGAAGTCACGTACACGCGGAAGAGCTACATTGAAGAATCTGTCTACAAACTCATACATTCTGTCCGCTCTGAGCGTTACCTTACAGCCGATATTCATGCCCTCTCTGAGCTTAAAGTTAGCTACCGACTTTCTCGCCTTTGTAACCATAGCCTTCTGACCTGTGATCTTTGCGAGATCCGAGCAAGCTGCATCTATTGCCTTCGGGTTATCCTTAGCCTCACCCATACCGATATTTATAACTACCTTCACGAGCTTCGGTATCTGCATTGTGCTCTTGTAACCGAATTTCTCCATAAGAGCCGGAGCAACTTCTTTTACGTATTTATCCTGCATTCTACTCATATTAGAAATGAACCTCCCCTCGATTAGTCGTTAAATGTTTCTTTGCACTTCTTGCAGTATCTTACCTTTGAGCCGTCTGCGAGTATCTGGACACCGGTTCTTGCCGGCTTGCCGCACTTTGAGCAGATTCTCATAACGTTTGATGCATCAATGGGCATTTCCTTATGAATGATACCGCTTTCCTGACCCTGCATTCTTGCCTTCTGGTGCTTCTTTGCTATAGCAACGCCCTCAACAATTACCTTGCCTGTTGCCGGAAACGCTTCAACGATCTTGCCCTTCTTGCCTTTATCCTTGCCGGCGATTACCTGAACCTCGTCGCCGCGCTTAACATGCATTTTTTTCATTGCGATTTCCTCCTTAAATTAAAGAACTTCCGGAGCCAATGAAAGGATCTTCATGTACTCTTTATCTCTGAGCTCTCTTGCAACCGGTCCAAAGATACGAGTACCTCTCGGGTTCTTATCGTCTCTTACGATAACCGCCGCATTTTCGTCAAATCTGATATATGAACCGTCTGCTCTCTTGCTCATGTTCACGGTTCTTACAACAACAGCCTTTACAACGTCACCCTTTTTTACAACGCCGCCCGGTGCTGCTTTCTTAACGCTTGCAATAATCTCATCGCCTACTGCTGCGTATCTTTTCTTGGATCCGCCCATTACGCGGATACACATAAGCTCTTTAGCTCCTGTGTTATCAGCCACTTTCAAAAGTGTTTGCTGCTGTACCATTCTAAAAACTCCTCCTTCCGGGACTGTCTAATTATTTAACCTTCTCTACTATTTCAACCAATCTCCATCTCTTATCCTTTGAGAGCGGTCTTGTTTCCATAACCTTTACCTTGTCGCCGATTGAGCAGATGTTCTCCTCGTCATGCGCCTTAAGCTTGTAGGTCTTCTTTACGATCTTTCCGTACAACGGATGCTTTACGTTATATTCAATAGCAACAACGATTGTCTTATCCATTTTGTTGCTTACTACTTTACCAATCATAACCTTACGGCTGTTTCTTTCTTCCACAGATAAGTGCCTCCTTTCAGCATTTCATAAACGCTCGATTACATTTCCGAACCCTGACGTTCGTTAATGATGGTAAATATACGAGCGATAGTCTTCTTAACGTCGCCGATTCTCATCGGGTTGTCCAACTGATTTATAGCGTTCTGGAATCTCAGATTGAACAGCTCCTGCTTGCAGTCTGCAAGCTTCTCTTCCAGCTCGGGTGTTGATAAATCTCTAAGCTCATTTATTTTCATATTTATTCACCATCCTCTGTCTCACGCTTTACAAACTTACACTTTATCGGAAGCTTATGCATAGCGAGTCTCATAGCCTCTCTTGCTATCTCCTCACTTACGCCTGCGATCTCAAACATTACTCTGCCAGGCTTTACAACTGCTACCCAATACTCCGGAGCGCCCTTACCTGAACCCATTCGAGTTTCAGCAGGCTTTCTTGTAACCGGCTTATCCGGGAATATCTTTATCCAAACCTTACCGCCACGCTTTGTATATCTTGTCATAGCGATACGGGCTGCCTCGATCTGTCTTGAAGTGATCCATGCAGGCTCAGCTGCCTGAAGACCATACTCACCGTATGATACAACGTTTCCGCGTGTTGCCTTACCCTTCAAACGACCGCGCATAACTCTTCTATATTTAACTCTCTTAGGTAATAACATTATTCATTGCCTCCCTTCGAGCGTCTGTCGCCGCGTCTTTCACCACGGCCGCGTCTCTCACCGTTTCCTCTGTCACGGCGGCGGCGATTATTTCTGCCATCCTGCGCATTTGCTTTAGCTTCCTTAGCTCTGCCTTCCGCAATGTTGAGGATCTCGCCCTTGTATATCCAAACCTTTACACCGATGATGCCGTAGGTTGTAGCAGCCTCAGCAAAACCGTAGTCAATATCTGCTCTCAATGTCTGAAGCGGAATTGTACCCTCATGATACTGCTCTGTTCTTGCGATTTCCGCGCCGCCTACACGACCCGATACAGCAGTCTTTATACCGCCAACGCCGTCTCTCATAGCGTCTCTCATAACCTGCTTCATAGCACGTCTGAAGGAAATTCTTCTTTCAAGCTGTGCTGCTATATTCTCTGCTACAAGCTGTGCGTTTGTGTTGGGGTTCTTAACCTCCATAATATTTACGTTAACGCTCTTCTTTGTGAGCTTCTCAAGCTTTGCCTTGAGCTGCTCGATCTCAGCGCCGCCTCTGCCGATTATTATACCGGGCTTTGAAGCATGGATTGTGAGATAAACTCTTCCGTTCTTTCTCTCTATTCCGATTTTAGCAATGCCTGCCGCGTAGCATTCTTTCTTGACAAACTTTCTTATATTATAGTCTTCAACCAACTGGTCGCCGAATTCTTTTTTGCCTGCGAACCATTTTGAATCCCAGTCCTTAATAACTCCGACTCTGAGTCCATGCGGATTAACCTTCTGTCCCATGAGTTAACCTCCTATTCTATTAGTCTTCTTTTTCCTTCAATACCAAGGTGATATGGCTGGTTCTCTTTAAAATCTTAAAAGCTCTGCCCTTTGCATGAGGCTGAATTCTCTTTAAAGTCGGACCTGCTGTCGCGAAACACTCCGCAACATACAACTTACTCTTATCCATATCGTGATTATTCTCTGCATTTGCTATTGCTGATGCAAGAAGCTTTTCCAAATACTCGCATGCCGATTTCGGTGTATTCTTAAGGATACCCATTGCAACGTTCACCGGCTTGTTTCTGATGAGGTCAAGAACTATCTTAACCTTTCTCGGGGATATACGAGCGTATCTTAACTTTGCTACTGCTTCCATTGTAAATCCTCCTTCCAAAATAACAGCGGATTATATTTATTAGATATTATCGTTTTTAACTGCGCCAATCCTTATCCGATTAGGAAGTCTTTGCGCCTGCGTGTCCCTTAAAGGTTCTTGTCGGAGCAAACTCTCCGAGTCTGTGACCTACCATGTCTTCACTGATGAAAACCGGAACATGCTTTCTGCCGTCGTGTACGGCAATTGTATGACCTACCATTTCAGGGAAAATTGTGGAAGCTCTTGACCAGGTCTTTACTACCTTTTTCTCATTGGCTTCATTCATAGCATCGATTCTTGCCATAAGACGTTCCTCGACGAAAGGTCCCTTTTTAAGTGATCTGCCCATTTACTGTTCCTCACTTTCTATCTATCAATTATTTGTCGTTTCTTCTCTTAACAATGAACTTATCCGTTCTGTTCTTATGCTTTCTGGTCTTAAGACCCAAAGCAGGCTTACCCCACGGAGTAACAGGAGCCGGACGTCCGATTGGTGACTTACCTTCACCACCGCCGTGCGGATGGTCATTCGGGTTCATAACTACGCCTCGAACTGTAGGTCTCCAGCCCATGTGGCGCTTTCTTCCAGCTTTACCGATAGAAATGTTTGAGTGTTCCTGATTGCCTACAACACCGATTGTAGCCTTACAGTCAAGACGAACAAGTCTAACCTCGCCTGACGGAAGCTTTATCTGTGCATAGCCGTTCTCCTTAGCCATAAGCTGAGCGCTTACGCCGGCACCTCTTACAAGCTGACCGCCCTTGCCCGGATAAAGCTCTATATTATGGATGAGCGTACCAACCGGTATATCCTTTATAAACAAAGCGTTGCCCGGCTTTATATCTGCGCCTTCGCCCGATACTACAACGTCGCCGTCTGTAAGACCAACCGGTGCGAGGATATATGCCAATGTGCCGTCTTCATATTTGATCAAAGCAATGTTTGCTGTTCTGTTCGGATCGTACTCGATACCGATAACAGTTGCGTTCATGCCGTCCTTATTTCTCTTAAAATCAATGATTCTGTACTTTCTTCTGTTGCCGCCGCCTCTATGACGAACTGTGATTCTGCCGTATGAGTTTCTGCCGCTGTTCTTCTTCTTTGTTGCAAGGAGTGAACGTTCCGGTGACTTCTTTGTAATTTCGGCGAAATCGGATACTGTCATAAATCTTCTTGCAGGCGATGTAGGATTATACTTTTTAAGTGCCATGATCCTTTACTCTCCTTCTTCACGAAAATTTCCCTTCGAGTATGATTACATCTCGAAGAACTCGATTGTCTTGCTGTCCTTTGCAAGTGTTACTACAGCCTTCTTGAAGGAAGCTCTTCTTCCCTCGTAACGGCCCATTCTCTTAAGCTTGCCCTGGTAATTCATTGTGTTTACCTTTGCAACCTTTACGCCGAATACTTCCTCAACAGCCTTCTTTATCTCAATCTTATTTACTGTTACAGGTACTATGAAGGTGTACTTGTAGATCTGTTCGCCCTCTCTGTCGTAAACAGCGTCCATACTTCTTTCGGTGATGACCGGTTTTCTAAGAATATCGTATGAATTCATTATGCAAGCACCTCCTGGATTTTTTCAACGGCATCCTTTGAGAGGATGATCACGTTGTTCTTAAGAACATCGTAGGTGTTAAGCGTTCCAACATGTGTCGGAGTAACGTCCTTGATGTTTCTTGCCGACTTATAGATCTTCTCGTCAGCGTCCGCTGTAACGATGAGAGCCTTCTCATTTACCTCAAGACCCTTTAAGAGATTTACGATCTTTGCAGTCTTTATCTCGTCTACTGTGAGATCCTCAACAACAAATACCTTGTACTCGTTGTATCTTGTTGTAAGAGCGCTCTTTAAAGCTATTCTCTTTATCTTCTTATTTACGCTGAATCTGTAGCTTCTCGGCTTAGGACCTAAAGCTACGCCGCCGCCTGTCCACTGTGGAGCTCTTATCGAACCTTGTCTTGCGCGGCCTGTGCCTTTCTGTCTCCAGGGCTTTGCGCCGCCGCCTCTGACCTCTGTACGGGTCTTTGTCGACTGTGTACCCTGTCTCTGGCTTGCAAGATAGTTCACAACTACCTGATGCATTACGTTTGTATTCACTTCAGCCGCGAAAACCGCATCCGATGCCTCGAATGAACCGGTCTTTGCGCCGTCCATGTTATATAAAGCCAATTTAGCCATTATATTTCCTCCTTTCCAATAACCTCGATTATGCCTTTACGCTGTTTCTTACTGTAACAAGACCGCCCTTGTTTCCCGGAACAGCGCCCTTTATAAGGATAAGGTTGTTTTCCGCATCAACCCTTACAACCTCGAGATTCTGGATTGTCACTTTATCAACACCCATGTGACCCGGCAATACTTTTCCTTTAAATACACGACCCGGATTTGAACACATACCCATTGAACCGGATACTCTCTTACTCTTTGAACCATGAGTCATAGGACCTCTGTGAAGACCGTGCTTCATCGGACCAGCGAAACCTTTACCCTTCGAGATACCGGTTACATCAACCTTTTCTCCTGCTTCAAAAACGTCTGCCTTAATTTCGTCTCCAACGTTCAGAGCTGAGCAATCCTCTAATCTGAACTCTCTGACATATCTCTTGTTTGCAACGTTTGCTTTTGCGAAATGTCCGAGCTGCGGCTTATTGAGCTTCTTTTCCTTTACATCGCCGTAGCCGACCTGAACAGCGTCATATCCGTCTGTCTCAACGGTCTTCTTCTGTGTTACCACACACGGTCCTGCCATAACAACAGTTACCGGTATAACAACGCCGCCTTCGCCAAAAATCTGAGTCATGCCGATTTTTGTACCTAAAATTGCTTTTTTCATTGTCATTTCCTCCTTAACAGTTATTGGTCTGCGTAAAAGCCGCCGCAGACTTGACCTGCATCATAGCTTTATTTAAGCTACTGCAATACGAGGTCTCCCTCATATTCGGGGCAAAGCATAATTATTTCTGTGTAACGTCAATATCAATGCCTGCCGGTAAATCGATCTTTACGATTGCTTCCATTGTCTTATCTCCGGGAACAACTATATCGATCAATCTCTTGTGAGTTCTTCTTTCGAACTGCTCACGCGAATCCTTGTACTTATGAACCGCTCTTAAGATAGTGATGATCTCCTTATCTGTCGGAAGCGGGATAGGACCTGATACCTTAGCGCCGGTTCTCTTTGCAACCTCAACGATCTTCTCTGCGCTCTGGTCAAGTACCACATGATCATAAGCCTTTAACTTGATTCTGATTTTCTGGTTTGCTGCCATACTTTTCCCTCCTTGTTTTGTTTTGTGTTGTAATCTGCACGACAGCGCCATCATAGAGAAAATTGTACACATTTCCGGGTGTTTCTAAACACCCCCATAAAAAAACCGAAAAACTCATCGTTTTTCGGGCATAAGTAGTCAATTTTCGCCGCATTCTTCCTCTGATCGGTATATCCCAAAAGGCGCATCTTTCCTTTCAAAATGACCGCATTTTCTCCACCGCGCGTGACACAGGTAAGCGCAATAGAGCAGAAAAATATTGTAGCGTGACTGTCGCCCGGTTTCATGAATCGGACATACTCCATCGAAAAACCGCCTTTTTTCAGACGCAACCTCCGACTTCATCGTTTGTCTATGTGTCACAACATTTATTATTATACCCTATTTTCATAAAAATTGCAAGCTTTTTTATAATTTTCTGCTTCTTTTTTGCAGATAAATTAAACATATTTTTTTCGCTTTTTTTGTATGTTTTTCACAACAAAAGAGGCCGCTGTATTTGCACAGCAGCCTCCAAAAACCTATTATTCTTTTGTTGCAATATCATTCAAATGCACAATGTATGTACCGCTTTCTCCATCAGAGCCGCCGGTCAGATTATCATACACCTTCTGCTCTGCGCTCGTCAATGTGACCGGATCGCTTGCGGTTATCACATCTGCTTTTGAAAATCCCTTTATTTTCATTTCAGGAGCTATATATCTTTTCATAATACTGTACCTCCATCATTGAGCCTGTGACAATACGTCATAATTTCCCTGCGGTGCGTGGAACATCAAAATATAATTTGCTGTAGCTCCGCCGCTTACCTTTGTGGCGTCTTCCCATGCCTGACCGGAAGTATCTGTTAAATTCTTGGAATCTACATTATATACCTTTGTTCCATCGCTTATTGTCCACTTTATATTGCTTACCGCACTGTTTTCTCCGGTAGTTACCTCCGTCATAATGCCGTAAACATAGTCGTTTGCTTCGGTATCCTGCTCGCTTGCCGTTTTAACAGACTCAGCATTTACCATCTCGGCCGGCTTAAAGCCCAGAGCATCCAGCGCTCCTTCATATTTAGCTCTTGCTTCATTAAATGTAAGAACCTTATTAATATTATTCTGGTCGCTTCCCGACTCTGTATATTCGTTTGGAGCATCAAAATTGTAAACATGCAGATCCGCCGTTCCGGCATTTACTGCACCGCCCATATCGCCCCAGCCGAATATATCTGTACCTTCTTCTATAGTCGTGTTAAAGAAATATACGCTTGCATCTGCGCCGCCCCAGTCACGTCCATAGCTGTGTTTACCGTGCTGTCTTCCAATATCCTCGCCATAATTTCCTATTGTACAATCTCTGAAAACATAGCTTTCTCCGGAGCCTGTATGAGCCGCCGTAAGCGCGCCGCCCTTTGCCGTATCACTATATCCTCCGAACAACAAATCACAGTTGTCAAATACACAATTGCCGCCTGCACAAATATAATCCGTATTTCCAACAAGAGTACAATCCTTAAAATACATCGAACCGCCTGTTCCTATAGTATCCTGACTGCTTATAACAGTACAATTATAGAACTCGCAGTTTTTGCCCTGAGAATAAAGTGCGGCCGCTCTTTCGGTAGCAGTAGTGGAATCCGCATTAATACCGCTTGCCTTAAGCTCTGCTCTGTTCATTTGTCCGCACTGCTCCGCGCCGTTAGGCTCTGCTCCGTCAGCAAACTCTTCATCGGTATAATACTGGTTAAAGCTGTTTTCTATCTTAACATTTTCCATTCTTATGCCGTCCTGATTTGTAAGAACAGTTGAACCCCATGACGCCGGATTTACGCCCATCAATTTATCGATCTTGGTCATTGCGCGGTCCTTATCATATCTTCCGTTTGCGCCAAGACTGTAATACGTATTTCCTATTCCGTAATACCATGTAATAGTAGCCGGATCATCTGCCGGAGCTGTAATTGTAACATAAGGTATGTTTATCTGAACCTGTTCACGGTATATCTGTCCGCCCTCAAGCGTGATGGTCGCTCTGTTGTCAGCAGTCGGCGTACCAAGCTTCGCTATTCCCTCAAGTGCATCCGATATTGTCTTATACTCGCCGTTCGGTCCTGCACTAACATTAAAGCTTGACGCTGCCGGGATATCCTCCGGGAAATATATATTCTTATATGTAGCATCATGCGAAACTGTAAGCGCTGTCTTAGACAACTCCGACATTGTGCCGTTTGAAGATGATACCTCATATGAACCCGGAGCAAGATTTATTGTTTTCTCCGTTTCTCCCGCACTAAATTCAATCGGCGTTTCTCCCAATGTAATTGTAGTTCCTTCAGCCGGGGGATTTATAAGAGTTACCTTGACCTCCTGCGATTCTTCTTTTTCTACAGTTAAAGCCACATCAGACATATTATCTGTGACCTCGACCGTTCCGCTCGATATTCTATAGTATATATCATCTATAAATACCGTATACTCTGCCTTTGGAAGCTCTATCGCAAAGCTGCCGCTCTCATCTATTTCCGTAGTAAACTCTTTACCTCTTGCTGATGTAAATTTCAGAGTCTTTCCCTCAAACGAATATCCATCATCAGCTCCTGAAACCGTTCCGCTTACACTATAGCTTACCGCCTCATTTGTTATACCGACAGCATAAAGATCCGGCAGCCAGTAATCAGAGCGGTTAAATGCAAGGGTACCGTCCTGTACCGGCTCTTCTAACGAAACATCAAAGGTATACATATTAAGAGTTTTTGTTGCAGTCTTGGCAAATTCGCTCTTTGACGTATAGCCAACCGTCTCTCCGTCTATTTCAGCGGTGAAATCTCCATCATTATTATACCCTACATAATATATCTTATATGTTCCTTCCGGAAGATTAAGATTATTTATCTCCGGTTTTGTTCCGTTGCCGATAAAATTGATATAATTCGCAGTATATTCAGAATTTACCTGGTCAGCATTTGAATCGTCCTTGAACATATCATAAACAATATCGTCCATTCCGCTTACAAATGTATATGTGCCGTCAGACGAGGAACGCACGCTTCCGTTTACTATATCCGAGCCGTCAGCTTTATAGACCTGCGTAAACGGTGTTCCCGCCGGTACAGCCGTAGGCTTCGGAGAAGGCGTTGACGCCGCCGCATTATCATCGGTAAGCACTGCTGCTATAACGCCCTGTATCTCTGCCCTTTCTCCTATATTCGCCATTGTAATCGTATGCTGTCCCGCATCAAGCTCGAGTGACTTGCACTGAATTATAGCAAGACTTCTGCCCGAACCGTATGTACCAAGCTTAGTTAAACCGGTCAGAGTAGTTCCGTCAACGAGCTGCTGTGTTCCGTCAAGAGTTATTGTGGGATATCTCTTGTCGTATTCCACAACAAAGACGCTGAAAGTATATGTGCCATCGGTTGTTATATCATACGTCAGGCTGCTTTCCCATGTCGTACCAGTTCCTGCACTTGACTGCTTGGGATAGTTCGCCAGATCTTCAAAGTCACCGAACGGCGCTCCCAAGGTATCATTATAATACGCTTCGTTTTGATTTGGTACAATCGTTTCGGTATTTCCGGACGCGTCGCATATTTCATCGGCATTATAGATCTGTCCTATCTTCGCCGTCGTTTCCTTTGCCGACGCCGCTATCACGCCGGAAAAGCACGACGCTGCCATTGCCGCCGCAGACAGCAGCGACAGAGCTTTCTTAAAGTTCATTGTTTTTCCTCCTTACTTTATTACAGATAAAATACTATTGTATATATTCTATCATAATTTATCCATGATATCAAGATTTTTGTTAAAAAAACCAAAAAAACATTTAAACTATGGCAAAAATACGCCTTATTTATCTAAAAGGCTTTTAACTATATTTTTTATATCGTTATGTATTTCTTCAACCGATCTCTGAGCGTCAACTATTTCCACTCTCTCGCTGTCTTTCATTCTCTCAAACGCTTCAAAATATTTCATTCTTGTTGCCCTGAGCCTTTCCTTGTTTTCAAACAGCTCCGTTTCTTCCCTGCCCTTTCGTATCCTTTCCATCGCCGCTTCAGGACTTATATCCAAAAATATCGTAGCATCCGGGCGCATAAGCTTTGCCGCCTCTGAATTTGCATTTATTATCCACTCCATCGGCATATCAACACTTTGGTAAGCATACGATGAAAAATAATATCTATCAGTCAAAACCACTGCTCCCTCATTACGTTTTTTCAGCATTCCGTTATTTTCATCCAATATATGCTCAAGTCTGTCTGCCACAAACAGCGCCGCTATGACCCTATTATCTCCCTTTATCTCTCCTCTTAAATATTCCCTTATCATTTTACCTACTCTGAAATCTGACGGCTCGCACGTTACAAACACATCTCTACCCATTTTTTTTAAATATTTCCCAAGCAAATCTATCTGTGTGCTTTTGCCGCTTCCGTCTATTCCTTCAAACGCTATAAACAATCCCTGCTCCATTATATCCTCCAAAATTATCATCAACATTATATTACATAAAATATCATTTTACTGCCATTATATCACATTATACTTATTTTTGCAACAAGCAAAGGGGCTGTGACAAAATGATTTTTTAAATCATTTTGTTCACGGCTCTTTTTCTC
>CAJMRL010000021.1 GCA_905215805.1 uncultured bacterium
AAGCATAGCTTGTTTATGGGCTGTATCAAAACTAAAATGAGTTTTGATACAGCCCATGAAAAATACACATAAAATCTGATATTTTAATTTGTTCCGGTACTGCCAAATCCACCGCGGTCTTTTTCTCCTAAAATCTCAACTTCCTCAAATTCTATAAATGGCTGATGCTTCATTATACGGAATTGACATATACGGTCATTTTTATGTATGATTGTATCACGCATTGCAATAGCTGGGAATCTCCAAAAATCGTTATCTCCGCAATAACTTTCATCTATAATCCCCATATGGTTTGCCTGGATTATTCCAAAATTTTTATATGTAGAACTTCTTGGCACAATATGAGCTTCATAGCCTTTGGGCAACTTCATAGCAACACCTAAATTAATAAGCTTGAATTCTCCTTTCTTCAGCTCGGTATCTTCCGCAGCTCTTAAATCTATCCAATCAGATTTTCCGTCTATATAACGCAGACGTTCAATTTCACCATTAAGATATTTAATTATTATTGTTTCCATAAATTCTCCTATTCCGACCAAAGCACAAGTTCATCTGAATGAAGACTTTTCTTCACGTCTATTACGCACTGATTCGAACTTCCTCTCCAAGGAAGATTTACATTGCGTAAAATTTCTTTATATTCTCCATCTACGAGGACATCTATATACTTCATTATTCCAAGAGTACATACCTCATCCCAGTTATATCCGGTATAGAGCCAAATCGTTTTATCAGGAAATTTTTCCCTTATTTCTTTTGCCAATTCTTTTATTTCTGCTCTATTCTGAGTATGAAGCGGGTCTCCTCCGGAAAATGTTATTCCGGATATATATGGTCTTGATAATTCATCAAAAATTTCCTGCTTTGCGGCTTCATCAAATTCTAAACCTCCATTTATATCCCATGTTATCGGGTTATGGCAGCCTTTGCAGTGATGCTCGCAGCCGGAAACCCATAGAACTACTCTTAATCCGTCACCGTTAAGCATATCGTCCTTAGTAATGTTATGATATCTCATTACATGCTTTTCCTTTCAGCTATTTCTGCCATCTTTGCAGCATTTAATCTTGTGTCTCCTTTTACACGCGAATATGAAAGATAACCGTTCATTCTTTCGATCTTTGTAAGATTTTTACTTCCGCATACAGGGCATACGTCCATTTCAAGTTCCTGATGTCCGCAGTCATCACAATATGCTAAAGAAAGGTTTACGCCCTCATATAATCCCATGTTCATTGCACGACGTACAAGAGTTCTTATCGCTTCCTTGTTATAAGAAACAGGATATTTTACATACTGTATTTTTCCGCCGTTGGAAAGATTCCAAAAACGATTTTCCAAATCTTGCTTTTGTATCGGAGTAATGTCTTCACTTACATGACAATGGAAAGAATTTGAGACATAAGCTCTGTCGGAAACGTCCTCGATTATTCCGTATTTGGAACGGAACTGTGTTACCTGAAGCCCGCAAAGAGACTCGGCCGGAGTTCCATAAATCGCATAAAGCTTACCATCTTCATGTTTGAACTTATTTACCATTTCATTTATATGCTCAAGTGTTTTTAAAGCAAATTCTCCGTCTTCAACCAATGATTTCTGGTTATATAACTCCTGAAGCTCATTTAATGCTGTTATACCGAATGAAGCGGTAGCAGATTTCAAAAGGGGCTTTATTTTATCATGCAGCCCGAGGTGTCCACCGTAGAATCCGCCCTCACAATAAGCAAGAGGATTTGTAGAAGCACGCATTTCTCCCAAATATGCGTATGTTCTTAAGTGAAGCTGTCTGATTATCTGAAGATAATAATCAAGAACTTCATAGAACGGTTTTGATTCCTGCATGGATTTAGCGAGTATCATAGGTAAATGCAAAGACACTGCTCCTATATTAAATCGACCTACAAACACAGGTTTATCATTTTCGTCAGCGGGTTCAATTCCGCCTCTTTCATACCAAGGAGAAAGGAATGCACGGCAGCCCATAGGCGAAATAATCTTTCCGTATTTCTTATACATTGAAGGAACGTATCCTTCACCTGTAAGACTAAGCCAATCCGGATACATCGCCGATGCGGAACAATCTATTCCTGCTTCAAATACATCTTCAAGGGGCTTACCTTTTCCATGAAGGTTTTCATCGTATAAGAATACTATCTTTGGGAAAAGAACCGGTTTTTTATATCCCTTTTTACCCTGACCGTTTTTTCTGACTTTAAGCATTGCAATTGAAGCCATTTTAGCAAAAAATCCGGTTCCGGTTCCTATGGTGACTGTTATAAATGGGTAGTCGCCTCTGCTTGATGATACCGAGTTAAACTTATACTCCCAACCTTGAAAGCCCTGCTCGAAATCTCTTTTTATATCAGATATTGCAACCTTATCAGCAGTTTCATTGTCAAGACCGAGTGAGGTATATTTTTCAACATACTTATTATATGATTTTTCAGCATAAGGCTCTAATATCAAATCTGCACTTGGCACTGTAAAGCCTCCGTACTGCTGTGATGCGGCGCTGAGAACAATATCTCCTATAACGTCAAAAGCCACATCAAGTGTCTTAGGCTCGTTATACCAAAGATTTCCCATTTCAAATCCGCCTTTTAAAACATTTTCAACATCAAAAAGGCAGCAATTCATCGTATCACGGCGGGCTGACATATCATGTATATAAATATATCCGTCACGGATTGCCTGACGCTCTTCTGTGGTCAAAAAGAATTTCTTATAAAGCTCCTTATTAAGCTGATTAAAAATGAGACTTCTTTTTGTAGACACAAGAGCTGAATCTGTGTTCGAGTTTTCTTTATCGCCTATATACATTATTGACTGTGATTTTCTGTAAACTTCGTCAAGCATTTGAACAAAGTCTTGTTTATAGTTTCTATAATCACGGTAACTTTTCGCGACCTTTGGGTTGACCTTTTCTAAAGCTCCTTCTACAATATTGTGCATTTCTGCAATAGCAATATCTTCTTTGTTCATGCGTTCACATTCTCGCGTAACAAATTTGCAGATAAATTCCTCCTCTTCGGGCGTGAATTTTACCAGCACGCGAAAAGCTGACTTATTTACGGCATTAACAACTTTTTGAACGTTGAATGCTTCCTTTGTGCCGTCTTTTTTTACTACTCTCATAAAGCTTCTCCTTATTAATATACCTAAATAATCTACATTATGTATATATTTCCATACACTATCAACTATATGTTGTGGTTTGTTCTGTTAAAATATATTATACTCACCGCTAATGTAAAAATCAAGACCCATTTTTATTTTTGTATATTTTGTATACTATAGTTATTTATAAATTTAACCGAAACGGTTGTAGGTAAATATACTTAATTATATCAATAGTTACATAAATTACATGGTGTGAAGAATTAAATGATGCAAATAATATGGTTATTCAGTTTTATTTTTAGGAGGCTAAATTATATGAAAATTTTATATAAAGCTGTTTGTCTTACTGCGTTTGGATTATATGCTTCGGCATTTTATAAGTTTTTTAATATCATCACTTGGTTTTATATCAAATTAGGCAAATCAATGACCACGCCATTTCTCATTGCACTTTCATTAAAATGCTTTAAAATAGTCAAGCGTTTTTTATATATGGAAAAAAATCTGTTGAATTTCATAAAGAAAGGGTAAATATTTTTCTATTTTTCACGTATCAAACTGATTATAATGACACTACTATCGGAATAATACAAATTTTTTGACTTTTTATTATAAATAGCTTGATTTTGTTGCAAAAAAGTGATATTATATATGTGTATGTAAAATAATACACTTGAGGCTTGGGACATAATCCCATCCCTTGAAATAAATTTACAGGAGGAACATTCCGATGGCTAGAAAAATGAAAACCATGGATGGTAACAACGCTGCTGCATGGGCATCATATGCCTTTACAGAAGTAGTTGCTATTTATCCTATCACACCGTCATCAACAATGGCAGAGGTTACAGACAAATGGGCCGCTGCAGGTAAGAAAAACATTTTTGGAAACACTGTTAAGGTTGTAGAAATGCAGTCTGAGGCAGGCGCTTCCGGTACAGTACACGGCTCGCTTACTGCCGGCGCACTTACAACAACATATACAGCTTCACAGGGTCTTCTTCTTATGATCCCGAATATGTATAAAATTGCCGGTGAACAGCTTCCGTGCGTATTTAATGTATCAGCAAGATGTATTGCTTCACATGCGCTTTCGATCTTTGGTGATCATTCAGACGTAATGGCTTGCCGTCAGACAGGTTTTGCTATGCTCGCTTCAACAAATCCGCAGGAGGCAATGGATCTTGGAGCTGTTGCTCATATGACTGCAATTGAGGGCAGAATTCCGTTCTTGCATTTCTTTGACGGTTTCAGAACCTCGCATGAGTACCAGAAGATCGCTTGCTGGGATAATGAACAGCTTGCAAAGATGGTTAATTGGGACGCTATAAATGAATTTAGACGTTCTGCTCTTAATCCTGAGCATCCGGCTCAGAGAGGTACAGCTCAGAACGGTGATGTATTCTTCCAGGCAAGAGAGGCTTGTAATTCAGCTTATGATGCTATTCCGGAAGTATGTCAGAAGTACATGGATAAAGTAAATGCTGAAATCGGTACAGACTATAAGCTCTTCAACTACTATGGTGCTGAAGATGCTGACCAGATCATCGTTGCTATGGGTTCTGTATGTGATACAATCCAAGAAACAATTGACTATTTGAATGCTAAAGGTCAGAAGGTTGGTCTTGTAAAGGTTAGACTTTATCGTCCGTTCTGCGTAGAAAAATTCATTGAGGCTATTCCGAAGACTGTTAAAAAGATTTCTGTTCTTGACAGAACAAAGGAGCCGGGCGCACTTGGTGAGCCGCTTTACCTTGATGTATGTGCTGCTTTGAAAGAGAGCGATGACTTCAAGGATGTAGAAATATTTGCAGGTCGTTACGGTCTTGCTTCAAAGGATACAACTCCTGCTTGTATCATAGCTGTATACAAGAATACAGAAAAGAAGCATTTCACAGTAGGTATTGAAGATGATGTTACTCATCTTTCACTTCCGCTTGATGAAAATCCGGATACAACTCCTGCCGGTACAACAAGCTGTAAGTTCTGGGGTCTCGGTGCTGATGGTACTGTAGGTGCTAACAAGAACTCAGTTAAAATTATCGGTGACCATACAGACAAGTATGTTCAGGCATATTTTGACTATGACTCAAAGAAGTCAGGTGGTCTTACCTGTTCACATTTGCGTTTCGGTGATTCACCTATCACTTCTACATATCTTATAAACAAGGCTGACTTTGTAGGCTGCCATAAGGCATCATATATTCGCCAGTACGATATGGTTGAGGATGTTAAGCCGGGTGGTGTATTCCTCCTTAACTGTTCATGGTCAGGTGAAGAGCTTGATAAGCATCTTCCGGGTCAGGTTAAGAAGTATATAGCTGATAATAATATCCAGTTCTATACAATTGATGGTGTGAAGATCGGTAAGGAAATCGGACTTGGAAACAGAATAAACACTGTATTACAGTCAGCATTCTTTAAACTCTCAGGTATTCTTCCGGAGGAAGAAGCTATCCAGTACATGAAGGATGCAGCTACAGCTTCATATTCAAAGAAGGGCGAAGCTATTGTTAAGATGAATCATGACGCTATCGACGCCGGCGCTCAGCAGGTTGTAAAGGTAGATGTTCCTGAAAGCTGGAAAGATTGTGAATACGAAGATATTTCTGTTAAGCATGAAGGCGAAGGCAAGCTTATCGATTATGTAAATGATATACTTGTTCCTATTAATGCGTTTGCAGGTTCAAAGCTTCCTGTTTCGGCATTCACAAAGTATCAGACTGGTGAGGTTCCGTTGGGTTCATCAGCATTCGAGAAGAGAGGAATTGCTATAGATGTTCCTACATGGAATAATGAAACATGTATTCAGTGCGGCAACTGTTCGTATGTGTGCCCGCACGCTTGTATCCGTCCTGTTGTATTGACCGAAGAAGAGCTCAACAATGCTCCTGAAGGAATTAAATATGCTCCGGCTAAGCAGCTTGATGGTCTTTATTATACAATGGCTATTTCGGTACTTGACTGTACAGGATGCGGAAGCTGTGCTAATGTCTGCCCGATGAATAAGAAGACGGATACTCTTGTTATGAATTCACTTGACTCACAGCTTGATCAGCAGAAATACTATGATTATGCTGCAGCTCTCGGTGAAAAGCAGGCTGTTCTTGATAAGTTCCCGATGACTAAGGTTAAGGGTTCACAGTTCAAGATGCCATACCTTGAGTTCTCAGGTGCATGTGCAGGTTGTGGTGAAACACCATACGCTAAGCTTGTTACTCAGCTCTTCGGTGACAGAATGTTCATTGCTAACGCAACAGGCTGTTCATCAATCTGGGGTGGTTCTGCACCTTCAACACCGTATACAACAAATGCTCAGGGAGAGGGTCCTGCATGGGCTAACTCACTCTTTGAGGATAACGCTGAGTTCGGTCTTGGTATGTTCATTGCTCAGGATACATTGAGAGAGCAGACAATTGCAAAAGCTGAAAAGATCGCTGAAACAGATGCTGATGTTAAGGCTGCATTTGATAAGTTTATCGAAACAAAGAATGACGGTGCTGCAAACAAAGTTCCTACTAAGGAATTGATAGAAGCAATTTCAAGACTTTCTTCCGATGAAGCTAAGGATGTACTTGCTGATAAGGATTACCTTTCAAAGAAGTCATGCTGGATCTTCGGCGGTGACGGTTGGGCTTACGATATCGGCTTCGGCGGTGTTGATCATGCTCTTGCTTCAGGCAATGACATCAATATCCTCGTATTCGATACAGAGGTTTATTCAAACACAGGCGGTCAGTCATCAAAGGCTACTCCGACAGGAGCTATTGCTCAGTTTGCTGCTGCTGGTAAGGAAACAAAGAAGAAGGATCTTGCAGCAATAGCTATGAGCTACGGCTACATTTACGTTGCTCAGGTTGCTATGGGTTACAACCCGCAGCAGTGCCTTGACGCTATACTTGAGGCTGAAAGCTATAACGGTCCGTCACTTATTATTGCTTATGCTCCATGTATCAACCATGGTATTAAGGGCGGTATGAAGATTGCTCAGACAGAAGAAAAGAAGGCTGTTGAGGCAGGATATTGGCACTGCTTCAGATATGATCCGAGAAAGGCTATGGATGGCAAGAATCCGTTCACGCTCGACTCAAAGAAGCCTACTGCTTCATATGAGGACTTCATCATGGGCGAAGTTCGTTATAACTCACTTGCTCGTTCAAATCCGGAGAGAGCAAAAGAATTGTTCGCGAAGGCTGTTAAGAACGCTGAAGAGAAGTATAACAAGCTTGCTAAGCTCGCAGCAGAGGAATAATTCCGTATATAGAATCATTAAAAATGGGGGTGCAGTAAAACGTGAGTTTTGCTGCACCCCTACAATTTATTTGTTCTCAATAAAAACTTCCGTGTTCGATAATCATGGCATTTGAAGTTTTTGCGTATATCTTTATAATTATCTTTGTGTTTATATTTATCCGGTTGTCATTTCCAAAACCAACCTCTCTTAAAGGCAATTATGGGTGATTGTAAAAAATTATTATTTTTTAAAACAAATACCCACATGATATCGTATTATAAGTGAAAGGAGGTTGGAAAATGTTTTTTTCTGATAATAACTTTGAACATATTTACATTACATATGCAGATATGGTGTATCGAATATGCTTTCTGAGTCTAAAGAATAAGACTGATGCTGAAGACGCAGTACAGGAGGTGTTTATGAAATTATTAAAAAATCAGGCTAAAATCAAAGATGAGTATCATTTAAAATACTGGCTTATTCGTGTGACACAGAATCTTTGCAAGGATATAATCAAAAAAAATAATCACTGCAAGAACGAATATCTTTTCGATATTCAAGACAGTAAAGCGTACTCTGAAAACAATAGTACCTCATATGTAGGTGAAGCATTGGAGAAATTATCGCAAGAATATATGCTCCCTATTTATCTGTATTATTATGAAGGATATTCGTATAAGGAAATAAGTACAATATTGAAAATTCCTATCTCGACAGTAAAAATGCGTATCCATTATGCAAAGAAGAAATTAAAGTTATTGATAGAGGAGGACACAAAAAATGACAGAGAATGATTTAAAAAAATATTTTTCGGAAATTTGTTTTGATACTCAAAAGAAAAAGGAGATTTTGCTGAACATTATGGATAACAATGTCCATAAAGAGAAGAAGAAATACGTTAGGCTGCGAACTTTGGCGGCTTGTGCCGCAGTAATATCTGTTTTATCGATAATTACAACTGCTGTTATTGCAAACAAAGGTGTAATTCATGAGCTGTTGCAGCAGTATTTTGGAATCAGCAATGAAGAAGAAATACAATATATTGAACCTGATAGCCAACAATATTCATGTATTGACAAAGATGTTCGTGTTAATATTTTACAAACATTATCGGATAACAAAACTGTATATGTGTTATATGAAATAGTTCTTCCGCATTATGAAACAGCAGTTGATCAAAATGATCCGGATGCGTTCTCATTTACCATAGATGGAATTGCAAACGGAACATACACTACAAAAACATTGTCGATCAATGCAAATACAGTTCAAAAGATGATCATTTATGACACACCCGAAAAAATAACGCCGCAGAATGAGTTAAGACTTAGTATAAACAAAATATTTACAGAACAGCATACAATAGACGGGAACTGGATGATAAACTGGAATTCCGATAGCGAAAGTGATAATATGTTGTTAAATACCAATATTAACTTATCAAGAAACAATTCTGCTGTTATCGTAAATCAAATATATTTGTCACCGCTGTCAATATCTTTATATGTACAAACAGATAAGATGTCTTCTCTAAGAGATTATGCTCTGACGATTGTGCTTCATACTGTTCAAGGCGAAGTATCAATTAACGAAATAATAGATGATAAGGGGATTTATCATGACAAAGATTCGGGTATAGGTGAAATATATTACAGATTTAATAAAATTCAAACAATTGGAGATGTAACAGGTATTACAATAGAAAATCAATATATCGACTTAACCGGCATGTCATAAAAAGATATCGCTCCGGATAATGTTTTATATTGCACGATTGGAGTCTGTTGAGTATATTGTATCAAGATTAAAGCTTACAAATGATACATATAAAGCGATAATAGCTGATGTGTTTGGAGAGAATCTACGTCTGTCCTGTTTGTAAGCCGCAAAAACGGAAAAGGGGTTGTCGCTGCATAAGTATATATTTTGCTACAGCCCCATTTTTGATATAAATTTATTCGAAAGGATTATAAATTTCAGGACGTTTTTTCCTAAGTGTAGCTGAAAATGTAAATCCTGCTACAACCTTTGCTCCGGCGAATTTTAGCATAGCAGCACATTCTTCCATTGTGTTTCCGGTCGTATAAATATCATCTACAAGTATAATGCTTTTGTCTTTTACTTCAGGAGAAGCCGCATAAGCGCCCTTTAGATTAAATAATCTTTCGTATTGATTTAATTCACTTTGACGCTGGGTGTCAATAAATTTTTCAAGATATTCATTATGAAGTTCAATTCCATATACATTGGCAACGGTGCGTGCAAAAATTTCAGATTGATTAAATCCTCGTTCTTTTAGACGTTTGCCGGAAATGGGAACAGTAACAACGGCGTCATATTTATAGAAGTCTGTATATTTAATTATATTACGCGCTATTATGTATGAAAATGCGTTACCATATTGTTTTTGATTGTCAAATTTATATCTATGAATAGCAGATTTTACAATACCTGTATATGTAGTGGATGGAATAATGATAGATAAATGAGGAGTAGTTTCAAAAATACGCGGCGTGTTTTGCGCATCTATTTCAGCCATACAGTTTTTGCATATACAAATAAAATTTTTACTCCATACAATGTGTTCTTTTTTAAAACGTTTTTGACAAAACACACAATGTTTTCCGAATATCATTATATAAACACATCCTTAAGACTTTTAATATACTTATATTATACATTATATAAAGAGATGAATCAATTATTTTTTGAATTTTTTATGTAAAATTTCATTATACTGATAATTTTAAAGTAAGAACGGTATAAAAAGATTGCAGAACAGCTTTACAGTTTATTATATAAGGACGGTGGAATTTGTAAACTTTGAGGAGGAATACAAATTGCGCATCATAGTTCGGAAAGTGAGCCGGTATATAATATAAAAAACGGGAAAGAATACAGAGTAAAACATGATATGCTTTCTATATGTAATATATTATAATATCATAGCAGGAAGTAGTTATAAATAGTTTGTAGAAATAAAATATTTTTTATAAAAGTATTGACATAACATTTATATTATGGTATACTGTTTATGGTTAGCAAAGACTAACCATAAATTTTGAAAGTAAGTTAGTTAAAACTAACCATAATTAACCAAAGGAGATAATTATACTGTTTGGAGGTGTGGATATGCCTATAGAGAATTTTTTGGCGTATTATTGTGGTCCGGCGTTGGCTGGAATAAAAACGGCTAATATAGCATCGTATAATACTAAGAATAACCCAAATGCAAAATCGTATATATTAGGTCTAAATAAAAAACTTAATAAAAAGGGGATTTATATAGAGTTATTATACGAGTGCGAAAATCGAGTGTTGGTGATGGTATATCGACGCAATAGGTTGTGTGATTATCTTAACAATAAAGCAATAAAAAAACTTTTGCAAAGCTACGGTTATCCGAAAAACTTTTCTTTAGATTTATATTTGGATTTTCTAAAAAAACGCATAAATGAACAATATGCAGATGGAAAAGATTTTCCTCATGAAATAGGAGCATTTCTGGGGTATCCGATACATGATATTTATGGGTTCATATATCATAAAAATGAAGGATGTTTGTTGACCGGAGAATGGAAAGTATATGCGCAGGCAGAACAGGCAGAGAAAATTTTTTGCAGATATCAATTGTGTCGGAAGGCAATATTAAAGCGAGTTAATGAAGGCAAGACACTGGAACAGTTATTTTGCAGGGTATAAATATGAAAAGATATTATATGCAATTACGAAATATAAAAAGTTTCGTAATTGCTTAATATATAAATAATTATATAATAGGAGGATATACAATGGGTAAAGTAGTTATAATTTATTGGAGCGGTACAGGGAATACAGAGTTGATGGCTCAAGCTGTGTTAGAGGGAGCGGAGGAAATTAACGCAGATACTAAGCTTTTCAATGTTTCAGAAATAACAGCAGGTGAAGCATTGGAATATGATACATTGATTCTTGGATGCCCTGCTATGGGTGCGGAAGTATTGGAAGAAAGCGAATTTGAGCCGTTTTTTTCAGAGCTTGAAAACGGCATAGAAGGGAAAAATATCGCTTTATTTGGTTCCTATGGTTGGGGAGACGGAGAGTGGATGAGAAATTGGGAAGAGCGAATAATTGCAGCAAAAGCAAAGCTTATTACTCAAAGCGTTATAGTCAATGAAACTCCGGATGATGTAGGATTGGAAAATTGCAGAGAATTAGGAAAGACATCGGCTAAAGAATAATTTTCATACATAGCGACAGCTTAGTACGGATAAAAGTGCTAAGCTGTTTTTAGTGTAAACGGTCAAGACAAGAAAAATATATAAAATAAATAGGGGTTTGATATACTTGACAGAGTTTATAGCAAATGATATAATTAGATACGAAGGTTTATTGTTGATAACATAGTAATACAGACATGGGATCAACTGTGATCCATAAGTAACAATTTATCAAATAAGTCTTGACATTTTGAAAATTTTGTAGTATTGTAATTAAGTATATAAATTTATTTCAGGGGGCGCATGAAATGATCAATGGAGTATTCTGGGTTTGGCTAACATTAAAAAAGAGTGCCAGCCCGCGTAAAATTTCAATACTTCTTGATTTTTTTGATACCGCTGAAGATATTTATAGATCAAGGGATTATTCAAGCGTACCGGGAATAGATGATGATCTATTAAATGAACTTATGGATAAAGATTTGATCAAGGCGGAAAAAATCTGTATGACAGCTCAAGCAAGTGGAATGAAGATACTGACTTATGACAGCGGTTACTATCCAAAGGCGTTAAAAGAATTGGTAGATCCGCCTTATGTACTTTACCTGAAGGGCAGGATTCCAAATTGGGATAAGAGCCTTTGTATCGGAGTTGTTGGAACAAGAAAATGTACTGAATATGGAAAACGTGCAACACGTCATATATGCTCAGAGCTTGGAAAAAGAGAAGTCATCATAATAAGCGGCATGGCTCGGGGTATTGATTCCATAGCATCGGAAGCAGCTCTCAATGAGAACGGATTTACGATAGCTGTTTTGGGCGGAGGTGCGGATGTCATATATCCTCCCGAAAATATAGAATTATATAATAGAATTGTAGAAAAAGGACTTATTATAAGTGAATATCCTCCCGGAACACAGCCTATTTCGGTACATTTCCCAGAAAGAAATAGAATTATAGCAGGATTATCGAGAGCTGTACTTGTAACGCAGGCTCCGGAAAAAAGCGGAGCGCTCATTACGGCGGCGCGTGCTCTGGACAGTGGACGTGATGTTTTTGCAGTACCCGGAGATATTTTTGAAGCCGAATGCAGAGGTACAAATATTTTGATACAGCAGGGCGCTAAACCGGTGACATGCGCGGAGGATATAATATGTGAATATCCTTACGACAGACAATTTGTAAAAAAGTATATATCATATAAAAATAAAAATACGGCAAAGAGGAAAGCCGCAAAAAAATCTTTAAAACAAAAAAGTAATAAAAAAGTATCAGATAAAAAAGCTGATGACATATTTACAAAAGAAGAGAATATAAAAATTAATAGAAACGATATACAATATGAAAATGATGATGAAAGGTTAATTATAGAGGCGCTTGGCAGTGAAACGAAGCACGCAGATGAGCTTATACGCGAAACCGGACTGCAGGCGGTCAATCTTCATACATCGATGATTATGCTTGAAATGAGAGGTATTGTAAAATCCATGCCCGGAAACTATTTCAAGATGAATATATAAATTTGGAGGATAAAAGATGGCAGTAAAGAAAAAGGGTAAGAAAAAGCTTCTTATAGTAGAATCTCCAGCGAAAGCAGTTACTATAGAAAAGTATCTGGGCAAGGATTATAATGTTGTTGCATCAATGGGACATGTAATAGATCTTCCTAAAAGTCAATTAGGAGTTGATACAGAGAACCATTTTGCGCCCAAGTATATAACAATAAGAGGCAAAGGTACACTTTTGAACAGCTTAAAAAAAGAGGCATCAAAGGCGGATAAAGTATATCTTGCAACAGACCCTGACCGCGAAGGAGAAGCAATAAGCTGGCATCTTGCCAAAGCTCTTGGTATAGAAGAAGGTTCAAAGTGCAGAGTTACTTTTAATGAAATAACGAAAAATGCAGTAAAAGAAGCAATAAAAGAGCCGCGTGAAATAGATATGAAGCTTGTTGATGCTCAGCAGGCAAGAAGAGTTCTTGACAGGATCGTAGGGTATAAGATAAGTCCTATTCTTTGGGAAAAAGTAAAGAAGGGACTTAGCGCCGGACGAGTGCAGTCTGTTGCCACAAGGCTCATATGTGATCGTGAGGAAGAGATAGAAAATTTTACACCTCAGGAATTTTGGACAGTTGAAGCAACAATGACAGATCCGAAATCAAGAAAGGATTTTTCAGCTCATTATTATGGTGAAAAGGGCAGTGAGCGGAAACTAGCAACCGGAGAAGAAGCTCAGGCTATTGTCGATGCAGTTATTAAATCCGAGCCTGTAGTGGAAAATGTTAAAATAGGTACGCAGAAAAGAAATCCTCAGCCTCCGTTTACCACATCAACCCTGCAGCAGGATGCTTCAAGAAAGTATGGCTTTCAAGCATCTAAAACCATGCAGATAGCTCAGACGTTGTATGAGGGAGTAAACCTTGGCGGAAGATTGGGAAGTATAGGTCTTATAACCTATATGAGAACTGATTCGCTGAGAATATCGGATGAAGCACAGCAAGAAGCAGTTGATTATATACAGTCAGAGTATGGTGACGAGTACGTAAATCCCAAACAATACAAAACAAAAAAGAATGCTCAAGATGCTCATGAAGCAATAAGACCAACATCGGTTAGTATAAAACCGATAGATATAAAGGAAAAGCTGACAAATGACCAGTACAGATTATATAAGCTTATATGGGAGCGCTTTACAGCAAGTCAGATGTCGAGTGCAATATATGATACAATCAGTGCCGTAATTGACGCATCCGGACATACATTCAGGGCAAGCGGTTCTCAGCTTCGCTTTAAAGGATATATGGCTGTTTATGTGGAGTCAAGCGATAAAAAAGAAGAAAAGAGAAAAATGCTGCCGAAATTAGAAAAAAATCAGTCTGTAAAAATAAAAGACTGTGACAGTAAGCAGCATTTTACTCAGCCGCCCCCTCGTTTTACAGATGCAACATTGATACGTGAGCTTGAGGAAAATGGCATAGGCAGACCTTCGACATATGCGCCAACAATTTCGACCATTGTATCAAGAGGATATATTGTAAGAAGTAAAAAGCAGCTTGTTCCAACTGAATTAGGTATGGTCACTACGGATATTATGAAAAAAAATTTTAAAGATATAGTGGATGTTGAGTTTACAGCAGAAATGGAGCAGGAGCTTGATAGTGTGGAAGAAGGAAGAATGAATTGGGTAAATGTACTCGAAGACTTCTATCCTTCTTTTGAAGAAAATCTGGAGAAAGCAAAGGAAAATATCGCAAAAATTCAGATAAAAGATGAAGAGTCTGACGTAATATGTGAAAAATGCGGAAGGCGCATGGTGTACAAGCTTAGTAAATATGGAAGATTCCTTGCATGTCCCGGATATCCGGAATGTAAAAATACAAAGGCAATACGTGAGGGAACAGGAGCGTTTTGTCCTAAATGCGGCGGAGAAATACTTATAAAGAAATCTCGTAAGGGAAAGGTTTATTATGGCTGTGAGAATTCTCCGAAATGTGACTTCATGGTATGGGATGCGCCGGTAAAGGATGAAAAGTGTCCGGTATGCGGAGGACTTTTGCTTAAGAAGAATTCCAGAACCAAGAAGATATATTGCTATAATTCCGAATGCAAATATGAGCGTAAAATAAATACGGAAGGAAAAACAGATGAGGGTTAAAGTTATAGGAGCCGGTCTTGCCGGCTGCGAGGCTGTATGGCAGCTTATAAAAGCGGGAATAGAGGTTGAGCTTTATGAGATGAAACCTTTAAAATTTTCGCCCGCGCATTCAAATAAAAACTTTGCGGAATTAGTGTGCTCTAATTCTCTTAAGGCTGAAAGAATAGAGAATGCCTGCGGATTGTTGAAAGAAGAAATGCGATTATTCGGGTCAATTATGATGGAGGCGGCAGATGAAAGCCGTGTGCCGGCGGGTGGAGCTCTTGCGGTTGACAGAGATATTTTTGCTGAATATATAACTGATAAAATTCGTAAAAATCCTCTTGTGACGGTAATAAATGAGGAAGTAACTCAAATAGATACGGACGATTACACGATTATAGCAACCGGTCCTTTAACTTCTGAAGGGATGGCCGAAGCAATTTCACAATTAACAGGCAGCGAATCGCTGTATTTTTATGATGCAGCGGCACCTATAGTAACGGAAGAAAGTATAGACCATGACAAAACATTTAAGGCAGCAAGATATAATAAAGGTACAGCAGATTATATTAATTGTCCTATGACAAAGGAAGAATACGAGGCCTTTTATGATGAGTTGATCAAAGCTCAGACTGTTCCGTTAAAACAGTTTGAGAATAGAACGGTTTTTGAGGGATGTATGCCGGTTGAGGTAATGGCGGCAAGAGGGAAGGAAACTCTTACTTTTGGGCCGCTGAAGCCAGTGGGACTTGTTAATCCCAAAACCGGAAAGGATGACGCATATGCGATTGTTCAGCTACGTCAGGATAATAAAGAAGGAACGCTTTATAATCTTGTTGGATTTCAGACAAATTTAAAATGGGGAGAGCAAAAACGTGTATTTTCGATGATTCCGGGATTGGAAAACGCAGAATTTGTGCGTTACGGGGTAATGCATCGAAATACATATATAAATTCTCCAAAGCTTTTAAACCGTTTTTACCAGATGAAAAAATATCCGAAGGTATTTTTTGCCGGACAAATTACCGGTGTTGAAGGCTATGTGGAAAGCGCATCAAGCGGATTATTGGCCGGATATAATATGGCAAGGCTTATAAAGGGAATGAAAATGTTTGAACCAAATTCCAAAACATCAATAGGCGCTCTGGTTTTGTATATAAGTGATGAAAGTCTTGAAAAGCTTCAGCCGATGAATGCCAATTTTGGAATTATAGAAGGCTTGCCGGAGCGGATAAGGAAAAAGGCGGAAAGATATAATAAGATTGCGTTAAGAGCGTTAGAAATTATAAAAGACCAAATAGAACAGGAGAGAATATAAATGGATAAGAAAAATAAAATCATTCTTGCAGTAATAGCTGTTGTGATAGTAGCCGCAGTGGTTATTGCAGCGGTAATAAGCTCAAATTCAGGAAACAATAATTCTACTGCAGAAAATAATACACAGCAAACTGCTACAGAAGCGCCTAAGGTAAAGCCGACGTTTATATATTTTGTTTCAAAGAATGATGAGACATATGATGCAGAAATGGCTTTAGTTGAAAAACTTAAGAATACATATGGCTCTGAGGTGAATTTTGATATAAGAGATGTAGACCAAGATGCAACAATAGCTGAAAATTTTGCTTTTGTTCCCGGTAATACTCCGGCTTTGATCATGCTTAATACGTCGAATGACATTAGTTCAATGCAGATGAAATGTGTGGATGAGTCTATATTGGTAAATGAGATAGAGAAAGCAATGGAATAAGGTAAATATAATGATAAGAATTAGCAATATAAAGCTATCATTAGATGAAAATGAAAATATACTTGAAGAAAAAATACAAAAAAAATACAGAATAAAAAAGATAAAGTCTTTTCGTATATCAAAAAAATCAATAGATGCCCGCAGAAAAAACGATGTGCATTATGTGTACTCGGTAGATGTTGAAACAGATAATGATAAGCTTTATGTTGGCAAAAATGCAGTGTTTCATGAGGAGAGTAAATATGAATTCCCAAATGGAAAAATCCCGGATAAACCAATTGTAATTGCCGGAATGGGTCCGGCGGGATTTATGTGCGGATTGACTCTTGCAAAAAACGGATATAAAGTTATAATATGTGAACGCGGAAAGTGTGTAGAGGACAGAAAAAAAGATGTAGAAAAGTTTTGGAGCAGGGGAGAGCTTAATCCTGAATCAAATGTTCAATTCGGTGAAGGAGGCGCCGGAACATTTTCTGACGGAAAGCTTACAACAGGGATAAATGATTTTCGTATAAGATATATTTTGAATGAATTTTATAACCACGGTGCTCCTAAAGAAATCCTTTATAATTCAAAGCCGCATATAGGCACCGACAATCTCAGTAAAATGGCGCGAGCTATAAGATATGATATTATAGCAAATGGAGGAGAAATAAAATTCTCATCTAAAGTTACTGATATTATAATAAGAGATGGAAAGCTTATTGCCGTAAAGATACTTGGACCAAACGGTGAAGAAATTATAGAAACTGATAATTTTGTTCTTGCTGTCGGACACAGTGCAAGGGATACCTTTGAAATGCTGAAAGACCGTGGAGTAAAAATGCAGCGCAAGCCCTTTTCGGTTGGAGTGAGGATCGAACATTCTCAGGAAATGATTAATAAAAGTCAGTATGGAGATTTTTATAAACGATTGGGAGCGGCCGATTATAAACTGTCAGTGCATCTGGATAATGGAAGAGGTGTATATACGTTTTGCATGTGTCCGGGTGGATATGTTGTTGCATCTGCATCCGAAACAGGCGGTGTTGTTACAAATGGAATGAGTTATTTTGACCGCAGCGGAGAAAATGCCAACAGTGCAGTGCTTGTAAATATTGTGCCCGATGATTTTTCGGGTGATGATGTCCTTGCGGGAATACATTTTCAAAGAGAAATAGAGCACAAAGCGTATGAATACGGAGGAAAAGATTATAAAGCGCCTGCTCAGCGCGTTGGGGATTTTCTGGGTATAAAAGAAAAAGGGATTGCAGTTGATCCCACATATAATCCGGGAGTATGCTGGACTAAATTAGATAATATTTTTCCCGATTTTGTGACAGACAGTCTTAAGGAAGGAATATTCGCTATGGATAAAAAACTCCGCGGTTTTGCGGATGCAGGAGCAGTGATTACAGCTCCTGAAACTCGTTCATCTTCTCCTGTAAGAGTACTGAGAGATAAAGAAACTATGATGTCGAATATAATAGGACTATATCCTTGCGGAGAAGGAGCAGGATATGCGGGAGGAATAACATCGGCGGCGGTAGATGGAGTTAAGGTAGCAGAATGTATAGCACTTAACGGTCTGGAGGGTTAATTTATGAAAATAAAATCAATTTTTAATAAAAAAGCAGCAGCATTTATAACATCAGCAGCTATATTCTCAGCTTCCACCGGAGCTTTTGCGGAGTTTACGGATATAAGCAGTGATGCTTGGTATTCAGATGCAGTTCAATTTATGGTAGACAGCGGTTATATGAATGGCATATCTGATACGGAGTTTGCTCCTGATGCAGGAATGACAAGAGGAATGTTTGTTACTGTTATTGGACGTATGGATGGGGCTAACACCGGAGAATATACAAAGGCTATATTCCCGGATGTGCCAATCACTCAATGGTATGCACCATATGTAAACTGGGCTCTTGAAGCAGGGATAGTGACAGGATTTTCGGATCTGCATTTTTATCCTGATGAACAGATAACAAGATCACAGCTGGCAGTTATGATAAAACGTTATTTAGATTATAGAAATATAGTTTTGCCTGTTAATCCTAATGCTTATGATTCATATACAGATGAAGCGTCTATTGCCGAATGGGCTAAAGAAGGCGCTGACCTAATGCGTACTACCGGAATTATTACGGGCGATGATTATGGAAATTTCATGCCTGATTCTCTGGCTACACGAGCTCAGATAGCTGTTACAATAATGAAGCTCAGAGCAGTGATCAATGGAGAAAAACTTGAAATTCCGCAAAGAAAAGAGCGTTCAAAGGCGGAAATATTACTTGAAGGCATGACGCTTAAGGATAAGGTATACCAGATGTTTATGGTAAGTCCGGAACAGATAACCGGTGTTCAGGCTGCTACCATGGCAGGCGTTACAACGAAGGATGCGGTCACAAAATATCCTGTTGGCGCTATTTTGTATGATTCAAAAAACATTCTTGAATCAGAACAAATAACCCAAATGGTAACAACAACTGCCGGTTATATGACTACAGCGCCGTTTACAGTAATAAGCGAAGAACCGGGAGATAATTCTCCGCTTTTCTCAAAGCTGGGGCTTACTAAATATAATAATGCTTATACATATAAGAATGATGGTACAGAAAAGATCACAGAAATATATTCTAATATTTCCACAGAGCTGAAAAATCATGGCTTTAACACAAATCTTGCGCCGGTTGCCGATATCTGGAGCAACACAAGGAATACATATATATCAACAAGAGCGTTTGCAAATGATTATCAGACAGCAGGAGCAATGACGGCGGCTGCGGTAAAGGCGTCTAAAGAAAACGGCATTCTTACAGCAGTTAAATATTTTCCGGGATATGGCGACTGCGCTGAAAATCCAAATGACGGTGTATGCTACAGTTATAAAACACTTGATGAATTAAAGAATGATGATTTCAATACATATAAAAATGGTATTGATGCAGGAGCGGATTTTGTTGTATGCGCCAATGTGAATATGCCGGAGGTTGATCCATATTATCCGGCGTCGCTTTCAACAATATTTGTAAACGACCTTTTGAAGGGATATCTTGGTTTTGACGGTATAATTATTTCCGGAGCACAAAATATGAAGGCGATAACATCTGAATATTCAGCTGCCGATGCTGCTGTTATGGCAGTTGATGCAGGGTGTGATATGATAATGCTTCCGGCAAATGTAGATCAGGCTGTCAATGCTATTATACAGGCGGTAAATGATAAGAGCATTTCAGAAAGCCGTATAAATGAAAGTGCTCTTAAAATTTTAAATAAAAAAATTGAAGCAGGATTAATACAAGGATAAATGGATGTTATATACGGGGTTGCCGCTTTAAACGCTCTGCGCTAAAAGCGGCAGCCCTGCGATTTTCTTAACACGACAGTTACGGACTTATATATAAATTTATTCAGTGTCAAAGAAGATGGGAATTTTATGAAATTTTTTGATGAATTTAAAGAATTTATTGCCAGAGGTAATGTTATGGATATGGCTGTTGGAGTTGTTGTCGGCGGTGCATTCAAAAGCATAATCGATTCGCTTGTATCAGATATTATAAATCCTGGAATAGCGTATGTAGTGTCAATTATTTCAAAAGCTGCTGTTACAGCTACAAATGTTGTCAGCAATGGGGAAGTAACAGAGGCAATTGATATGTCAAAGTGGATAATTCCGGGTACATCTATAAAAATAGGGAATTTTGTATCTGCTGTTATTAATTTTCTTTTATTAGCGTTTATTATTTTTTGCGCGGTGAAGGGATTGAATACACTTAATGAAAAAATTATCCGAAAAAAGAAAGAAGAAGATGAAAAGAAACCTGAACAATTATCGCAGGAAGAGCTTCTGACACAAATACGCGATTTGCTTTCAGAAAAAAATAAAGAATAAGTATGTATATTAATTAAAATTAGTATTAAAATATATCGCACCCTTAATTTTGGATGCGATATATTTTTGGTTTTGGAGCAATATATTATGAGTGCTTCAGATCAATATCTTCATTGGTACATTCAATTGATTCATAAAGTTCATTTTGTTTTATACAGTATGGGGTTTCAAATTTGATTTTTCCGCTTACACAAATTTTGTCTGCATATCTTGCGTATACCGCAGGAATTGAATGAGGATAGACATGTCTCTCGGAAGGCTGTTCATCGAAATAGCCGCTTTCTTGTGTACCCTGGGAACACATTGTGATGTTTAAATCAGAAATGCTTATATCCTCTATTATAGCGTCAGACTCTCCGCCGATAAATACACTGGATTCAGCTTTCATATATATATTATCGAATGTAACATTTTTGATTTTGCCGGGATAGCGGTGATTTTTATCGCGGTAAGTAGCGTTGATAAAAATAGGTTCACCATTTCCCCACCACATTGTATGGTTTTTGTTGCGTATTCCGTCGGCATATTTTAAAACATTTCCGGTAATATGATGTATATGTATATCTTCAATAGTGGAACCGTCTCTTGCCCATATGCCAACACCTCTTGAGCAGTCCTTTATGATACAGTCACTTAAAATAATATTTTTTATATTTCCGTGTGTTTCCGTACCTATTTTAAGTCCGGAGTCACGAGAATATAAAATACAGTTGTTAATAGCAATATTTTCGGAGCCGCCGTATTTTTCAGACATTGGTTTTGTAGTTTTTACAACAATAGCATCATCGCCGGTCTTGACTATACATCCGCTTATTATAACATCTTTACATGAATCCGGATCTATTCCGTCATTATTTGCGCCGCGTACGTCATTTAAAATTTTTATATTTTGAATCAAGACATTACGGCAGCCCGCCATATGAAGAGTCCAGAATGCTGCATCTTTAAATGTTACGTCTTTTACTGTAAGATTTTCTACATCCTCAAGGAATGTAGTCCTTGGGCGAAATGCGGTAACGTTCAGCGGACATTCATGCGCTCCGTTGTCAGCATTGTCATCAAAGAAGACCTTATCGCCTTGACCATAAATTATGCCCTCTCCGGATATAGTTATATTTTTTTCGTGGCAAGCGAATAAGAAACAGCCGCCGTCCCAACCGGTACATTCGTTATCATCGTCAAACAGCCTTGCAAAATCAAGTATATCATTTTCATTAAGGCTGCTTATAAGAACTGCTCCTTTTTCAATATGAAAATCAATATTACTTTTTAAAACGATTGTTCCGCTTAAATATTGTCCCGGCGGAACAATTACTGTGCCTCCATTTATTGAGGCTGCATCTATAGCTTGTTGTATAGCATCAGCATTATTCGTAACAGAATCTGCGACAGCACCGTAATCAAGAATATTAAAAGAATTCATAGTAAAACCTCCCAATAAGTATTATACTATGTTATAGTTTATTGTCAATAGAAAATATTACTTTTTATGATTAATAAATATCAGTATATTTATATAATACCATATTTCTATTTTTTAACACAAAAATAGAAATAGAAAAAAGAATGACAACTGGAATAAATAAAAAAGGTTATAAATAATATAATTTGTCCATTTTTATAAAAAATATTGTTTCATGGAAAAAACAATTGACATAATAAATTAATTAGTGTATAATAGGTAGTGTGCTACATATTATATTTAGGAAGAAGGAGAGGGCATATGCAGAGTAAAGAACATATAGGGTTCTATATAAAAAAAATAAATGATTTTCTTTGTGCAAGAGCAAATGCCGATTTAAAGAATCGGGATCTTACTTATTCTCAGCTGCACATATTGATGTATGTTATAGCATCTAAGGATAAAATGGTTTTGCAGAAGGATATAGAACAATATTTTGGTTTAAAGCATCCGACTCTGGTAGGACTTCTCAAGCGTATGGAAAAAAAAGAATTGATATGTATTAATGTAAATCCTGATGACAGGCGCGGAAATTGTGTGAAAGCGCTGGACAAGGGAATAAGAACAGGAGAGGAGGTAGTAGAGCATTTATGCGATACAGATAAAATGCTTACTGAGCATTTAGACGATGAGCAGGTAAAAGTTCTAAAGGAATTACTGAAGCTTATTTATACCAAGACCTGTATCGAAGGAGCTATTAAAAAGAAATAAATATGTTAATTACTTTAATACTATGTAGCAATTTACTAAAAAATAAAGAGGAGGAGTTCTATGATTAAGAAGCTTATGAACAGCATAAGAGAATATAAGCGTGATTCTATTTTGGCGCCTGTATTCGTTACGCTGGAGGTTATTATGGAAGTTATTATCCCGTGGCTTATGGCAGAACTTATTGATAAGGGCATTGACGGCGGAAATATGAATTTTATATTAAAGCTTGGTATAATGCTGGCAATAGCGTGTGTAGTTTCTCTGATATTCGGAGCTTTGTCAGGAAAGTATTCTGCAAGCGCATCGTCGGGTTTTGCAAAAAATCTGAGAAAGGATATGTTTTATAATATACAGAATTTTTCTTTTTCGAATATAGATAAATTCTCGACGTCAAGTATTGTTACAAGACTTACAACAGATATTACGAATGTTCAAAATGCGTATCAGATGATTATAAGAATTGCGGTAAGATGTCCGTTAATGCTTGTTTTTTCTTTGATAATGGCATTTAATGTAAATAGTGAGCTATCACTTATTTTTTTGGGCGCAATTCCTTTTTTGGGCATTGGTTTGTTTCTTGTAATGAGCCATGCGCATCCTATATTCGAAAGAGTATTTAAAATTTATGATAAACTTAATAATGTTGTACAGGAAAATCTTCACGGAATAAGAGTAGTAAAGTCATTTGTAAGAGAAGATTATGAGGAAGCAAAATTCAAAAAGGTATCGAAGAATATTTATGATGACTTTGTAAAAGCAGAAAAATTGCTTGCATTCAATGCTCCTCTTATGCAGTTTGCTTCTTATGGATGTATGCTTCTTATTTCATGGATCGGTGCAAGACTTATAGTTGGGTCTACGATGACAACAGGAGAGCTTACCAGTTTGATAGCATATGCAATGCAGATACTTATGAATCTTATGATGCTTTCAATGGTTTTTGTAATGATAATCATGGCAAGAGCATCGGCTGAAAGAATTACAGAAATTCTTGTAGAGAAAAGTGACCTTACTAATCCTGAAAACCCGATTTATGAAGTTAAAAACGGAGATATTTCCTTTAAGAATGTTAATTTTGGATACTCCAAAAAGAAGAAAAAACTTTGCTTGAAAAATATTAATTTAGATATAAAATCGGGAGAAACAATAGGCGTAATCGGCGGTACTGGAAGCTCTAAGTCAAGTCTTGTACAGTTGATCCCAAGATTATATGATACTTTAGAGGGTGAAGTTCTTGTAGGAGACAGAGATGTAAGGGAGTATGATATAGAATCACTTCGTAATGCGGTTGCAATGGTTCTTCAGAAAAACGTACTTTTCTCCGGTACAATAAAGGAAAATTTACGTTGGGGAAATGAAAACGCTACTGATGAAGAAATTATAAGAGTATGTAAGCTGGCTCAAGCGGATGACTTTATTCAAACCTTCCCACAGAAATATGATACATATATAGAGCAAGGAGGAACGAATGTATCCGGCGGACAAAAGCAGAGACTGTGTATTGCCAGAGCTTTGTTGAAAAAGCCTAAGATACTTATTCTTGATGATAGTACCAGCGCGGTTGATACAAAAACCGATGCAAGCATAAGAAGAGCTTTTAGAGAGGAAATACCTAATACTACAAAAATTATTATAGCACAGAGAATCTCATCTGTTGAAGATGCAGATAAAATAGTAGTTATGAATAATGGTGCAATAGATGCAGTAGGAACTCACGAAGAGCTTCTTAAGTCTAACAAGATATATCAGGAGGTATATAATTCACAGGTGAAAGGAGGCAAAGACGATGAATAAACGCAGCGGAGCGAAAGATAACAAAAAAACAATAAAGCGGTTGCTTTCGTATATAACAAAGGAATATAAATTTCGTTTTTTTCTTGTAGTAGTCTGTATATTGATCAGTGCGATTGCAGGAGTTATGGGCTCAATGTTTATAAGAATTGTAATAGATGATTATATTACGCCGCTGTTAGGACAATCGCAGCCAGTTTTCAGCGGTCTTCTTAAAGCCATATTGAGCATGGGAGTTGTATATCTTTTGGGAATATTGGCAACATTGTTTTATAACAGAATAATGGTGTCTATATCTCAGGGCGTTTTAAAGCAGATACGTGATGAAATGTTCACTCACATGCAGAAGCTGCCTATTAAATATTTTGATACTCATACGCATGGTAATATAATGAGTTATTATACTAATGATACAGATACTTTAAGACAAATGATGTCACAAAGTATTCCTCAGATGTTTTCATCAGCAATAACTATTGTATCGGTATTATGCGCTATGTTTATATCAAGCGTATATTTGACCATTTTTGTACTTTTGTTTGTAGGCTGCATGCTTTTGGTTACGAGAAAGATAGCAGGAGCCAGCGGAAGATTTTTCGTTAAACAGCAAAAATCACTTGGTGATGTTAACGGATATATTGAGGAAATGATAAACGGACAAAAGGTTATTAAAGTATTTTGTCATGAGGAACACACAAAAAAAGATTTTGATAAGCTGAATGAAGAGCTTTGCGCTAATGCAACAGAAGCAAATAAATTTGCAAACATTCTCATGCCTATAATGGGAAATTTGGGTAATTTACAGTATGTGCTTATCGCTATAGTAGGCGGTGCGCTTGCGTTGGGCGGTGTAGGAGGTCTTACTTTAGGAGTTATAGCATCATTCCTTCAACTCTCAAAATCTTTTACGATGCCGATCAATCAAATTTCGCAGCAATTAAATTCTATTGTAATGGCGCTTGCCGGAGCAGAGAGAATATTTAATTTGATGGATGAAGAAATAGAACAGGATAACGGATATGTAACTCTTGTAAATGTAAAATATGATAAATATGATAAAATGGTTGAAACAGACGAGAGAACAAATATCTGGGCTTGGAAAGAGCCGTTGAAGAATGGAGAAGTAAAATATACTCGTCTTACCGGTGAGGTAAAATTCTTCGATGTTGATTTTGGTTATAATCCTGATAAGATTGTTCTTCATGATATAACGTTGTATGCGAATAAGGGTGAGAAGGTTGCATTTGTCGGAGCAACAGGCGCCGGAAAAACAACTATAACCAATCTTATAAACCGTTTCTATGATATAGCTGACGGAAAAATAACATACGATGGAATTAACATTAATAATATAAAGAAGAGCGACTTAAGACGTTCGTTGGGAATCGTTCTTCAGGATACAAACCTCTTTACTGGAACTATCAGAGAAAACATAAGATACGGAAATTTGGACGCAACTGATGAAGAGGTTCATGCAGCAGCGAGACTCGCTAACGCAGATGAGTTTATAAATATGCTTCCGGACGGATATGATACTGTCATTACAGGAAACGGAGAAAGTCTTTCACAGGGCCAGCGCCAGCTTTTGTCAATAGCCAGAGTTGCTGTTGCAGATCCGCCTGTTATGATACTTGACGAAGCTACATCAAGTATAGATACAAGAACAGAGGCTATAGTTCAAAGAGGTATGGACGCACTTATGACCGGACGTACCGTATTTGTAATAGCTCATAGACTTTCTACAGTTAAAAACTCTGATGTTATTATGGTTCTTGAGTTGGGAAGAATTATAGAAAGAGGAACGCATGATCAGCTTATAGCTCAAAAAGGAAAATATTATCAGCTTTATACAGGAGCTTTTGAGCTTGAATAATTGTTTAACAAACTATTTGTTGCAGCAGGAGATCAATAATTCTTCTGCTGCAATTTTCATTTGGTATAAAATCTATTAAAATATGACAAAACAATTGACTAATGAGAAAAATTTTGATATAATAGTTCTAATGTTTTATAAGTAGAAAGGAAGGCTTAGATTAATGAAGAAACTAATGCTTGGAAATGAAGCCGTAGCAAGAGGTGCATATGAAGCCGGAGTAACGGTTGTTTCCTCATATCCAGGTACTCCAAGTACCGAAATTACTGAAAATATTGTTAAATACGACAATATATATGTTGAGTGGGCGCCGAATGAGAAGGTTGCCTGTGAGGTTGCTATAGGCGCGTCTATTGCAGGAGCACGTTCAATGACTTGTATGAAGCATGTCGGACTCAATGTAATGGCAGATCCAGTATTTACAGTTAGTTATACCGGGGTTAACGGAGGTATGGTTTTATGCGTTGCAGATGATCAGGGTATGCATTCGTCACAGAATGAGCAGGATTCGCGTCATTATGCTAAAGCATCAAAGATACTTATGCTTGAACCGTCTGATAGTGCCGAATGTAAGAATTTCACAAAAAAGGCATATGAATTGTCTGAGCAATATGATACTCCGGTATTTTTAAGACTTTCAACAAGAGTATCACATTCGCAGAGTCTTGTTGAAGAAGAGGAAAAACAGGATTATCAGCTTAAGGATTATGTTAAAGATCCGGCTAAATATGTTATGATGCCGGGTAATGCGATAAAGCGCCACGTAGCTGTTGAGGATAGGATAAATGCGCTTCGTGAAATGGTTGAAACGTCAGAGCTTAATACAGTAGAGGATAATGGAAGCGAAATAGGGGTTATAGCTGGAGGTATTGCATACCTTTATGCTAAAGAAGCTCTTGGAGACAAAGTTAATTTTCTTAAAATAGGTATAGTCTATCCGCTTCCGGAAAAGAAAATAAAGGATTTTGCGGCAAAATACAAGAAGGTTTTTGTTATAGAGGAACTGGATCCTATAATAGAAGAGCATTGTAAAGCAATTGGTGTCGACGTAATAGGAAAAGATGTATTTACATTACAGGGGGAATATACTCCGTCTATGATAAAGAAGGCAGTTCTTAATGAAGAACCTGCTCCATATGAGGAGATAAATGAAGTCATACCTGTAAGACCGCCTGTAATGTGTGCAGGATGTCCACATAGAGGAACATATTATGTATTGAAAAAGCTTGGATTGACAGTATCGGGAGATATAGGATGTTATACTCTTGGAGCTGCCGCACCTCTTCAGAGCATTGATACAACGATATGTATGGGTGCATCGGTAAGTGCAGCCCATGGAATGGCAAAAGCAAGAGGAGAAGAGTTTAATAAAAAGCTTGTAAGCGTAATAGGCGATTCAACTTTTATGCATTCCGGAATAACAGGACTTGTTGATATAGTTTATAATAAAGGAAATAATACGGTAATTATTCTTGACAACTCTATCACCGGAATGACCGGACATCAGGATAATCCTACGACCGGCTACACAATAAGAAAAGAGCCAACTAAGCAGACGAATTTAGTAGCTCTTTGCAAATCGATAGGAATAGAACATGTTGTTGTGGCTGATCCGTTTGATGTTAAGAACTTTGAAAAGGTTGTAAAAGAAGAGGTTGAAAGAGATGAACCTTCGGTTATAATTGCTCAGCGTCCATGTGCTTTGCTCAAGACCGTAAAGTATACCGGTCATTGTGAAGTTACGGACAAATGCAAAAAATGTAAGGTATGTATGAAGCTTGGATGTCCGGCAATTTCTCTGGATAACGGAAATATAAAAATAGATACAACGCAGTGCAATGGCTGTGGATTATGTATTAATGTATGTCCGTTCGGAGCAATTGAGAAAGTGGAGGATTGATAACATGAATATAATGATAGTTGGAGTAGGCGGTCAGGGAACTCTTCTCGCAAGCCGTATACTTGGCAGGGTGGCAATAAAAGAAGGATATGACGTAAAGGTCAGTGAGGTTCATGGTATGAGCCAGCGCGGCGGAAGCGTTGTTACATATGTAAAATACGGAGAAAAGGTATATTCGCCGATAATTGATAGGGGAGAAGCAGATCTTATTCTTGCATTTGAAATGCTTGAAGCATATAGGGCGCTTCCTTATTTGAAGGAGGGCGGGAAAATTCTTGCAAACAGCCAAAGAATGAATCCTATGCCTGTAATAACCGGAGCTATGAAGTATCCGGATAATATAGAAGATAAGCTATCAGAAAAAGTTAATATTAAAATAATAGATGCCTTATCACTTGCAAGACAGGCGGGAACAATAAAGGCTGTGAACGTTGTTCTTATAGGTTTTCTTGCAAAGAGTATGGATGTAGATAAGAATGTGTGGACAGAGGTTATAAAGGAAACTGTTCCACCGAAATTTCTTGAGATGAATCTAAAAGCTTTTGAGCTTGGATATAATATGTAAAACTATAAGAACAGGAGAAAAGAGATGGCATATTTCCAAAAAGAAATAGAATGTATGGATAGAGAAAGCATACGCGAGCTGCAGCTTGAAAGGCTTCAGAATCAGGTAAAGCGCGTGTATGAAAATGTGGCTATGTACCGTGAGCGTATGGATAAAGCGGGAGTAAAGCCTGAGGATATAAAGGAGTTGAGCGATATATCAAAGCTGCCGTTCACTACCAAGCAGGATTTGAGAGATTATTATCCGTTTGAGCTTCTTGCAGTTCCAAAGAAGGATATTGTCAGAATACAGGCATCATCAGGTACGACAGGAAAACAGATCGTATCAGGCTATACAAGACGTGATTTGGACGATTGGGCAAACGGATTTGCACGTCAGCTTATGGCTGCCGGAGGTTCGGATGAATCGATTGTGCAGGTATCATACGGGTATGGTTTATTTACCGGCGGACTCGGTGCGCACGGCGGAGCGGAAAAGGTAGGAGCTATGGTTGTTCCTACTTCGTCGGGAAATACAGAACGTCAGATAAGGCTTATGTGTGATTTAGGGGTCACTCATTTGTGCTGTACGCCCTCATATGCAATGTATCTGGGCGAAGCCGTTGCGGAAGCTGGAGTAAAAGACAAGCTTCAGCTTAAGGCTGGAATATTCGGAGCCGAACCGTGGACGGAGGAAATGCGCAGAAATATAGAAGAAGCTCTTGGAATAAAGGCGTATGATGTATATGGATTGACGGAAATTATGGGACCGGGAGTTTCATACGAATGTTCTCAACAGGCTGGAATGCATATATGTGAGGACATGTTTATTCCTGAAATAATTGATCCTGATACAGGGGAAGTACTTCCGGAAGGCTCTTTCGGCGAACTTGTCTTCTCTACAATCACAAAAGAGGGTCAGCCTCTGCTCAGATATAGAACAAGAGATTTATGTATGCTTGACTATACTCCTTGTAAATGCGGACGTACTCACGTAAGAATGAAAAAGCCGGCGGGAAGAACGGATGACATGCTTATCATAAGAGGTGTAAATGTATTCCCGTCACAGATCGAAGAGGTTCTTTTGAGATACGGTGATGTTGTGTCTCCGAATTATCAGATTATAGTTGGACGTGAGCGTAATGTAGATACCTTCGACATTAATGTTGAACGACAGGTAGGCTATACGGGCGATGCTGAAAGTGTTGAGAAGAAGCTTATTACAAAGCTTAGAAGCCAGCTTGGAATAGGCGCTAAGGTGCATCTTGTTGATGTAAACAGTATCACAAGAAGTGAAGGAAAAGCAAAAAGAGTTATTGATAACAGAAAACTTCACGATTAAAAAAATTATTGACAATAACTATTTTATATAAAAATATCATACAATAGAAGAGCGGCAAAATGAGATTTGCTGCTCTTTCTTTTTTGTTTTTATAAAACAATTTACAAATTACAAATAATGTGTTGTAATTAAATAAAGAATAATTACAATTAGTTTTTTCTTATTTTTTATTAAGATTATCTAAATATCTTATCCAAATAATTTTAAAATTGATTATTATCTCATGTATAAGTATAATTTTTGCAATATTTTAAATAAGAATTGCAAAGATTCTTATTTAATTTTATGCTATAATACCAATATAAGATATTATTTAAAATTTTAAACAGGAGGAGAGAAGATGAAGAAAAAAATAAGTATTTTCTGCTCATTTCTGTTAGCGGTTCAAATGGTGCTTTCAATGATAAGCATACCGACGTTTGCAGAAGAAGAGAAAATAAAGTATGAGGTGCCGCAGTCCCCTCATGAAACCTACAATATGAATTTGGATTGGCAATTCTTAGTGCCGGTACCGGATCAGAAATGGGATAAGAACCAAAATAAGTATGTTGATGTTGGCATGACTCTCGAAATGTCTCTGAGAAATTCAAAGGACACGTCCGGAAGATATTTCTTTGATAAAGATTATGACGAGTCAAATGTAGCTTCCGTAAATTATTATGAGAATGGAGACCCTGATAATCTTGTGCAAAAAACAGGCAGAGGATATTATGATACACATGGAAATCTTATTGAAGGCGATGTATGGACTACAGTAAGCATACCTCATTCAATAAATGGATTGCAGGCTTTTGCTCATAATGGCGTTGATGCGGGAGAAAGAGGCTCTGACCGTTGCTTCCTGCTTTACAGAAAAACAATAACTGTACCTGAGGGAGAAAAGTTTATATTTGAGCTTGAGGGAATCCGCCAGGCAGCATATGTATGGGTAAACGGACAGGAAGTAGGATATTATGAAGCAGGTATTACCGCAATGGGCTTTGATATATCAAATTATGTTACTCCGGGCGAAACTGCAGTTATAGCGATTGCAGAGGACGGAACTTCAAGCCGAGGAGCTACAGAATATATTTCAGAAACAAAACCGAGCGGAGTTCTTTATTCAACCGATCCTGCTGATTTTGATTGGTCTACTCAATGGGGTAAACGTGATGGATCTGGCTATCAGTGGAATACTATCGATTTTAATGAATCACAGATCGGATTGCTTTATGACGCATATCTTCATGTTACAGAAAGCGTATATCAAACCTTTCCGTTGTATAATAACCTAAAAACAACAGGAAATTATATATATGCCAGTAACTTTGATATAAAGGAAAAAACAGCAACAATTACTGTCGATGCGGAAGTAAGAAATGAATCGGATTCTGATAAAAATCTTACTCTCGAGGTTAACATTGTAGATCCGGACGGAAATCTTAAGTGGTCATTTGAAAGTGCACCGAACACAGCTCGAAAAGCATCTGATGCTGGAATCGTATATCAGACAACGGTAAAGGATACAGCGTATGATACGGATGAAAGCGGTAATGTGATAAGTGAAAACGTAACTACGTGGGAAACAGTTGATGTAACACATATCACAGCGAGTATAGATGCAAAGGATGTTCGTTTCTGGAATCTTGACGACCCGTATATGTATGATGTATATACATTGCTTAAAGATGAAGATGGAAACATACTTGATATACAGAAAAAGACAACCGGATTTAGAAAGGTTTCTTATTCTATAGATACCGGTTTGGAAATAAATGACCGTGATGCTTGGCTTCCTGGTTATGCTCAGCGTTCGACAGATGAATGGGCAGTAATCGGAGTGGCTAATGACTGGATGAACGACTATGATATGAAGCTCCTAAAAGAAAGTAATGCTGATTTTATTCGGTGGATGCATGTTGCGCCCAAGCCGGCAGAAGTTCGGGCATCGGATAAATACGGCGTAGCAATTGCATGCCCTGCCGGCGATAAAGAAGGAAAAGCGCCGGATGGTAGAACATGGTCTCAGCGTGTAGAAGCCATGCGTGATGTTATAATCTATTACAGAAACAGCCCGTCAGTTATTTTCTGGGAAACAGGAAACAGTCAGATGGGAACGGCATCAAAAGCGAATGAAATGGCAAAGCTTAGAGATGAGTTAGATCCTAATGGCAAGAGATTTATAGGTGCTCGTTCAACAACAAGTTCTGACGAACTTAACTATGACTACAACTATGCAGGAACGATGCTTCATAATTATGGAGAAGCAGCGAAAGAGGCTATGGCTGCAAACGGAAAATACGGGCCTATAATGGAAACAGAGTATAACCGTGAGGAAGCTCCAAGACGTGTATGGGATGATTATTCACCTCCGGATTATGACTATGTAAATAAATATCTCGGACCGGGCGCAAGCAAAGAGGATTATCATGATGTATGGGATATGACTCAGGAGGACTTATCGATTTCGGCGGTCAAATCATATTCCGGATTTTATAACGGTCGTGTAGGAGGAGCGGACGGTTCTAATATTTACTCGGCAGCTGCTATGATGGTATGGTCGGATTCTAATATGCATAATCGTAATTCCGGTTCAGAAAATTGTCGTACATCAGGACGTGTAGACCCTATTCGTCAGACAAAGGATAGTTATTATGCAGTTCAGGCAGCTCAATCAGATACCCCTAAAGTAGACATTCTTGGTCACTGGTCATATCCTGCAGTAAGCGATGATACATATAATTATTATGATAAATCACTTCAGACTGTAGATGGCATATCATATTATGTATATGATACTTCGACTAAGCTTAAGCGTGATCCTACAAAGAAAACAGTTTATGTAATAGGTTCTCCTGATGTTGCTAAGGTTGAATTGTATTGTATTACAGACGTAGAGGAAAAGCTTATAGGAACGTGTGATGTGCCAACAAGTACATTTATATATGAGTTTCCTAATATAAATGTAACAGAGGGTGATTCTGTAAAGGCAATTGCATATGATGCGAGAAATAACATAATAGCAAATGATGAAATAGAAAGAACATATGAGGCATATTCGTTAAAACTTACTCCAGTGACCTCAGATGAAGGATGGAAAGCGGACGGAGCCGATATTGCATTTTTTGACGTTGAGGTTCTTGATAAAAATGGAAATGTATGTGCGCTTAATTATGATAAAATTAACTTTACATACAGCGGCGAAGGCATCTATTTGGGAGGATACAACGGAGGTATGGGAGATTCCTGTTTCCAGAACAGTGCAGAATCCGAAGGCTTATCTAACTATTTTGGAGGAAATAAAGATGAGGTAAGTACTATTCATAAGGATTATGTATATGCTGAATGCGGTACAAATCGTATATTTGTCAAATCAAAAAGGAATGCCGGTGAATTTACGCTTAATGCTACTCTTTGTGATTCCAACGGAAATGAAACAGATATCACAACAAGTGCTTCTGTTACATCTGAACCGGTTGCTGTAGAGGGCGGACTTACAACAGCTATGCCTGCAAGACAGTCATATATATATGCTGAAAATGCGCCTGAAATAGAATCTGCTCCATCTATGGTGTCGCTTTCGGATGAGTTTACTGTTGATTGGGAAAAGGCTGTAAAAGTAGAAAAGGTAGATGATACGGTTTATTATACCGTGACACTTAATGGTGAAACTATTGACTTGCCTGTAAGAGCATATGAGGGCTTGATGAACAGTGTATTTGCTCCGGTAATGCCAGTACTTGATGCACTGAAGGAGTTAGGAGCGGATATCGAATATACATACGATGAAACAAATCCGGATGATCCAAAATTAACAGTGGTTGTAGACGGCGGCACAGATAATGGAGGACATACTATGTGGTGCCATTTATCAGAGAATATTTTGCACGTTGACGGAGATACTGACCAGTCAAGCGACTTCCCGCATATTGTTGATGGAGAATTCTGTTTTGAGTTGAGTATGATCTTTAAGTATATAGATGGTGTTAATACGTTGATCGAAAGTGGCAATGTATATGCCATAACATATGAAGGGGCGGCTCCTAAAGATCCGGAGATCACTGTTGTTCCTGAGAGCGGCACATCGGTGACTGTCACTGTTACGAATGAGCCGGAGGATTCCGTACTTTATGCGGTACAATATGAAGAAGATGGGGCTCTTAAAAACGTAAAGATTATAAACAGCGGTGATAATATAGATTTCATGCCTGATAAGGTATTCCTTTGGAAAACAGATATGACGCCGCTTACAAAGTGGGAAAAGCAGTAAAGGAGGTTATGTAAATGATTAAGAAAATTATTTCTATATTAGCGGCTTCCTCTATAGCTGTATCGGCAGCGCCCTTTGCGGCGCTTGCTGATGAAGCTGATATTGTAAATACTATAATCAGCGCTGAAGATGAAAGCTTTGAAGCAGCAGTGGAAGCCTTGGGTGAAGTAGAAGAACCGGTTATAGAAGAAGAGGAAGATATAACGATTGAGGAAATCGAGGAACTTGAGAGCGAAGATCCTGTAACGGAAGAATATTTTGATACTGAAGCAGAATTATATTCTGATGATGTTTCGATGCAAAATGCTCAATTTAATGATATGTATGATATTGTTAAAATTGATAATGATTTTAATGATGAAGTTAATATAGGCGCTCCGGATAAAAGTAACTACAAAATTTCGGACGGTACGGATACTATATGGGATTCTTCTTCTATAGACTTAAGCTCAAATTATTATTTATCTCTTGATTTTAAGCTTATGGGCAATACTACAGATAATCAGATTATAATGACCAACAGCAAGGGTGATGTAGGACCTCAATTATCGGTAAGCGGAAGTAAGCTTAGAAATCAAACCAAAAGCAATGGTTTTGATGAATTATATGATAACTTTGATGTAAATAAATGGTATAAATTAGAGCTTGAAGGACGTATGATGGTCGTAGGTTCTGTAACAATCTTTACTCTTTATGAATATGATGAAAATGGACAAGCGACTCAAGTTGCGCAAAAATCGATAGTGCTGCGTAATTTCAGCGAGACAGCTAAGAAAACATACGGATATACTGTATTAGCCGAAGGAGTATGCTATGACAATGAATATGCGGTGCAGGAATATCCGGATTCAGTTCTGATAACGGAGGATAATAATCTTTCTGAAGTTACCGGCGGTGATTCTTTACAGTTCACAGCTGTTGCTCAAAGAAACGGAGTTTCAGAAAATATCACACAGCCGACGATAGAATGGTCAATTTCTGGAGTAATAGAGGGAGAAGAAGACTATATAAAGATCGAGGACGGAAGATTGACTGTAAATGCTCAGGCATCAGAACAGGAAATAGTAGTAACGGCTACAGCACAGTCAAACGGAAATCCATATGGCGAGTATCCGGTAACGATTCACAAAAGAAACCTTGATCATGAAAAATTTGATACCATTACATTAATAGGCGCTAATTCAATAGACGCAGGATCAAGTGAAAGCTATAGCTTTACTGCAATGAAAAATGGAATAGATGTTACGGAAACACTCACCGCAGAAGATGTTGTATGGAATATAATGGATTCTACCGGAGCAAGACTTCTCGGTAATAAATATATTACTGTTGATAACGGAACAGTTACAGTTAGCAATGGTGTTATTGGACAGGATATACGAGTTCGGGCTGCTACAGAAGACGGATATGTTTATGGTGAGATTGATGTTACAATAAACAATAATTCATCAGAGACAATCGTTCAATATGATGCGTGCGAAAAAAAGGTGGAAGAAAATAAAGCTCTTGTTTATCAAGGCTCATGGGATGGATCGTCGTATTATGTAAAAAATACAACAGATGATTTTCTTACATCCGGAACACTTGGAAATACAAGCACAAGTGGAGATATACTTATAAGTATGGATTTGAAGTTTATGTCAGAAACTGGATCCGGCGTTACAACTGTCAGACGTGATGGCGGAACTGGCTTGTGGCTTTGCAGTCATAATGGGCTTTTAGCGGTTCAGACTGGAAATTCATCATATAATGATTTATCTGTTGATGGTAAAACGTATTCTCTTGATGCAAATTCATGGTATCATATAGACATAATGTTTAATACGAAAAATCCGTCAATGAACATTTGGAAATATGATGATAACGGTGAAATGATAGATAAAGCGACCTTTACATCAGAAGACAATTTTGTATTTAGAAGTACTCAGGGATTTAACCGTATGAAGCTTAATTCAAATACCGGTCTTGATAACTATAGAGTTGTATATCCTGATCCGACAGAACTTGAAATTATTGGAGATACCACAACAATTGGAGCAGGGTCATCAATTGAGTTGGGCATTTCAGGAAAAAGAGACGGACTTGTAATGCCAGGTATTGCAATGTCTTCTGTAAGTTGGGCTGTATATGATGGCGACGGAGACGATGCGCTTCCGATTGAGGGAGATGATATAACAGTAACAGCGGGTGTTCTTTCTTCAAAAGGATTAACATCGCCGCAAACTGTTTATGTGAGAGCAATATCAGTAAAAGATAAAAGTATATATGCTTCGATTCCAATTACCATTACAGAAGCGAATCAGTTTGAAATAACAAATGTTGGAGTAGATGCGGAAAACGATAGACAGCTTGTAAGGATCTATGCAAATAAGCTTACAGATTATAATGAAGATGTGGTATTCATTATGACCTTCTATGATCAGGAAAATAAGCTGATTGGATCTTATTCTAAAAAGGCCAATGCGAAAAACCTTAAGGCAGGCGAAAATGAAATCGCAATTGATTATACATTGCCGGAGAATTATGATAAGAATACAGGCTCAGCCAAAATAATGGCATGGACAGCACTCACAACAAAAGAAGAGCCGGAGGGAGTTTCAGGAGAATTTAGAGCTTCATATGATAATGGATCTATAATTCTTTCTAATGTTCCTGATATAACAGGCAAAATGACGATTGCAGTATATAGTCCTGGAGTTAGCAATGGTGATCTTTCAGGGGATACATCCTCAAAGATTGTTTATGCTTCACAGTCGGCAGGAGGATTAACTTCTATTTCAGTTCCTAATCTTGAAGCTAGTGAATACACTGTAGCAATAGGTGGATTTGAAGTTAATGGTGTTTATTCCGTATGCAGAGCTGTATTTAAGGTTGAATAATTTTATGTATTAACAATAATATAAATGCTAATCCAAATTGTATAGCAATACAGAGGATTAGCATTTATGCTATGTATAATTACTTTCTTAAATAATTTATTAAAGAGGAGATTTGATCATATGATTTTTGGGGTATGTTATTATCCAGACCACTGGGATAAAAATGAATGGAAAAACCATGCTAAATTAATGAATGAAGCAGGTATTAATACAGTACGAACAGGTGATTTTTCATGGGGGATAATGGAGCCTGAGGAGGGAAAGTTTGATTTTTCTCTATTTGATGAGGCGATAGAGCTTTTATCGGAATATGGAATAAAGACTATATTATGTACTCCTACAGCCGGTCCGCCTAAATGGCTGGTTAATAAGTATGATATATTGCAGCGTGACAGATATGGCAGAGTAGAAAATTGGGGTTCAAGACGAGAAGCGTGTGCAAACAGTGAAGATTATAGACGGAGAAGTGCAGTTATAACAGAAGAGATGGTAAAACATTTTGCAGACAATCCCAATGTAATTGCTTGGCAGATAGATAATGAATTTGGATGTCATGAGTCCACACGCTGTTATTGTGAAAACTGCCGTAAAAAATTTGGAAAGTGGCTTAAGAAAAAATATGGAACAATAGAAAATTTAAATAAAATATGGGGAACAGCATTTTGGAGCTTAGGCTTTGATTCTTTCGATGATATAATTCTTCCCGTATATAATTCCTGTGAGCCGGAAAATAATCATAGCTGGTCACATAATCCATCCCTTGATTTAGAATACCGTAGATTTGCCTCCGACTCATGGGTAGATTATCAAAAAATGCAAATTGATATTATCAAAAAGTATACAGATAAGCCGGTTACTCATAATTTTATGGGACATTTTTCGGATTTGGACTATTATGATTTAGCAAAAAATTTAGATTTTGTAGCATGGGATAATTATCCGGACAATCAGTGGGGAGATTCCGAATATGAATATGTTTCCATGGCACATGAAAATATGTATGGACTAAAGAATAACAATTTTATTGTAGCAGAACAGGAGTCAGGACCATGCGGATGGGATTTTATGGGGGCTACTCCTGAGCCCGGACAGCTTAGGTTATGGACATATCAGGCATTAGCGCATGGAGGAGATGGAATAATATATTTTAGATTTAAGGCGCTTCATTATGGAATGGAGCAATATTGGTATGGAATTCTTGATCATGATGGTATTCCAAGGAGACGTTACTTTGAAATTCAGAAAATAGGACAAGAATTAAAAAAGCTTGAACCATACATTGTAGGGAAAAGAAATAAATACGATGCCCTTATAGTGAAAACATACGACAATGTATGGTCACATCAAATTAAGCGCCATGCAAAAGCATTTGATTACAGAAATCTATTGTATTCTTATTATAAAGCAAATGCAGATTTAAATATAAACACCGCAGTTTCAAAAGGAAAGTATGAAGATTATAAGATTGTATATATGCCGGCATATAATATAATACATTCAGAGGAGATTGAGAAGATAACTGAATATGTTAAAAACGGCGGAATTCTTGTAACGACTTTTCGAAGCGGTACAAGAGATATATATAATAATTTATTCACTTCAACACTTCCATGTGCATTTGCTACTCTTGCAGGAATTGAAGTAGAAGAATTCAGCGCTTTGAGAAAACCGGCCCATATAGAGGGCATTGTTAGTTCAGAAGCTACAATATGGTGTGATATAATTAAGCCAATTACCGCAGAAACATTGTGTTCATATTCAGATAGATACTTTAAGGATAAAGCGGCGATAACAGTAAATGACTTTGGCAAGGGTAAGGTGTATTATATTGGATGCGACCTTGAAGAAGAAGCGCTTAAAGGATTTATAAGATATATCAGCGAGAAAGCTGGAATAAAGATAACAGATGCACCTGATGGAGTAGAAATTGTTCATCGAGATCAATGTACTATTATAATGAATCATAATGATTATGATGTAAAGGTCTCTTTGACGGGTAAATCACTTATAAGCGGAGATATTTTTAACGGGGAACTTAAGGCCTTCGGAGTTGATTTTATAAAAGAAGAAAGTTAATCAAAATATTACTTATAATTTTTGTTTATATTTGCCTGTTGACTTTTTGTAATATGACATATAAAATATAATTTATAGTATTAAATTTGGAAATTTAAATTATAACAATAATATATATTATTAAAAGTCATAAAGGAGAAGAAAATGGATAATTCCCTTAAAAATGAACAAGCAAAAAAAAGAATTGATGAACTTACGGAGAGGCTTAATTATCATAATTACAAATATTATGTAGAGGACTCTCCGGAGATATCGGATTTTGAATTTGATGCAATGCTTGTAGAGCTTGAAGAGCTTGAAAATAAATATCCTGAATTCAGACATAATGATTCGCCTACAATACGAATTGGAGGCGAACCGGTGTCCGAATTTACCCCGGTGACCCATGAGGTTCAAATGCAAAGTTTGCAGAAAGCTTTTTCAAAAGAAGAAATATTTGATTTTGATAGACGTGTAAGAGAAGTAGTAGAAAATCCTGAATATGTGGTTGAGCACAAGATAGACGGTCTTTCTGTATCTTTGGAATATGTTGATGGTATATTTACAAGGGGATCTACAAGAGGAGATGGGATTACCGGTGAGGATGTAACCGAAAATCTAAAAACAATACGTTCTATCCCTTTAAGGATTAAGGATAAAATTCCGTTTCTTGAAGTGCGTGGAGAGGTGTTTTTATCGCGCGCAAATTTTGAAAAAATAAACAGGTCTCTTGAAGAACAGGGACAGCAGTTATTTGCAAATCCAAGAAATGCGGCGGCAGGGTCGCTAAGACAACTTGACCCTAAAATTGCTGCATCAAGAGGCTTGGATATTTTTGTATTCAATATTCAGCGGATAAATGGGATTCAAATAAATAATCATATAGACAGCTTGCGATTCTTAAAGAAGCAAGGATTTAAAACTATATTAAATGAAAAAATATTTAAAACTCCTCAAGAAGTATTTGAACAAATTTTAAATATAGGAGAAGAGCGCGGCAAGTTACCGTTTGATATTGATGGGGCTGTTGTCAAGGTCAATGATTTTAGGATGCGAGATCTTTTGGGAGTAACAGCTAAATTTCCTAAATGGGCTATAGCTTACAAATATCCCGCAGAAAAACAAAAAACAGTTATTCGTGATATAAAGATACAAATAGGCCGTACAGGCGTGCTTACTCCACTTGCAATTCTTGATACTGTAAGGATTGCAGGTTCAAATGTTTCTCGTGCGACTTTGCACAATGCTGATTTTATTCAGGAAAAAGATATTAGAATAGGAGATACAGTTGTAATACAAAAAGCCGGAGATATAATTCCTGCGGTTGTAGAAGTCTTATTTGAAAACAGAACAGGTAATGAAAAAAGGTTTCAGATGCCTCAATATTGTCCGGAATGCGGAGCTCAGGTAGTACGTGAAGAAGGAGAAGCTGCTTATAGATGTACAGGAGTAAATTGTCCGGCCCAGAGGTTTAGAAATATAATTCATTTTGTTTCAAGAAGCGCTATGGACATAGAGGGGCTTGGTCCATCTATAATAGAACAGATGCTTGAGCGAGGCTTAATAGAAAATGCTTCTGATTTATATTATCTTAGTGCAGATGATATTGCAAAAATGGATAAGCTTGGAGAAAAATCTGCTCAAAATATTATATCGGCTTTGGAAAAATCAAAGCATAATCAATTATATCGTCTGATAAACGCATTTGGAATTCGTCATATAGGAGAAAAAGCTGCAAAAATCCTTGCAGGAAAATATAAAACACTTGAAGCTCTTATGAATGCGTCTATAGAAGATCTTACAACAATAGATGACATAGGAGAAACAATGGCTGAATCTGTTATAGAATATTTTAATGAGCCACAAAATATTGAATTTATTGATAGGCTTAAAAAGGCCGGAGTAAGCTGTGAAGATGATGTACAAAAAGAGGAGAATGTTGATAAGCGTTTTGAAGGAAAAACATTTGTTTTAACAGGGACTTTGTCAAAATATAAAAGGACGGAGGCTTCGGCTATAATCGAAGCTTTTGGCGGAAAAACATCATCGAGTGTTTCTAAAAAAACGTCATATGTCCTTGCCGGAGAAGAAGCAGGAAGCAAGCTTGATAAAGCATTAAAATTAGGAGTGCAAGTCATATCTGAAGATGATTTTGAGGAAATGATTAAATGAATGAGTATATTGAATCCCCAAATCTACCCCAAAATAAAATAAAGAAAGTACTTGTAGATTATAGATTAAGTAATGACAGTATCAAGGAGCTTAATAACGCAAAAATTGAGGTGTGCTTTTCAAAGAAGATAGATTGCTTGTACGATGCTGTCTGCGGGCATCCTGATATGCAGATCCATCATCTTGGTGGAAGTTGTTTTGTATGCGCTCAAGAAGTGTATGATTATTATTCAGATATGCTGATTGGAGCAGATATTATAATGGGGGAAAAGCCTCTTAAGGAAAAATATCCCGATGATATATATTATAATGCGGCGTCTGTAGGAAATTATATTATATGCAAGGCTGACAGTACCGAAGAAAAAATTTTACGCCAATATAATGATGAATATATAATAAACATAAATCAAGGGTACGCAAAATGCAATATTGCTGTTATCGGTAAAAAAGCTTTAATTACTTCTGATAAAGGAATTTACAAAAAGGCATTAGAGAAAGATATAGATGTACTTCTTATAAAAAGTGGTTTTATTGAACTTAATGGATTATCATACGGATTTATAGGCGGTGCTTCAGGAATGATTGCACCGGATATTCTTGCAGTAAATGGGAATATAGATACCCATCCTGATTGTAAAAATATGAAGGCGTTTTGCAGAAATTATGGTATATATATAATTTCTCTGAACAGAGGAAAGTTGTGCGATGTAGGGTCAATTGTTCCTCTTATATAAGATACCCAAGCAAAGTAATAAAAGCAATATTATTACAAGAGGCATTTTATAAATGATATCTTTTTTGTTTTAGGAAAGTGGGATGATATTGTGAAATTAAGGATTGCCATATGTGATGACGAAACGGACGTATTGATACAAGAAAGCTGTATGATACAAAAATTATTGGACGAGAAAAGCGTTTCATATGAAATTGATACATATACATCAGCAGAAGAATTACTCTCGTCCAAAGCTTTGTACGACATACTTTTTCTTGATGTGGAAATGGGTAATCTAAACGGAATTGATGTTGCAGAAAAATTACTGGAATGCAAAAATGACACCTTAATATTCTTTATAACAAATTATTCTATATACTCTGACAGGGCTTCGGATATACGTGCGCACAGATATTTGTCAAAACCATTGGACATAGATCGACTTAGAAACGGACTTGACAGTGCGCTAAAGAAAATATCTGATGTAGCCAAAATAATAACAGTAACAGATATGGAAACAAAGAAGAACTATAATATTCCTATAGCATCAATAATATTTATCGAAAATACAGGTCGGCATACGAAGATCTATTTAACTACCAGACCTGCATTTGTTGTCGAAGAAATATTTTCAATTATAAAAGAAAGAATAGAAAGTGGGGTGGAGTATTTTGCCATGCCTCATCAAAGTTATTATGTTAATATGCGGTTTGTTGATGATTATGATAAAAAAGAGGTTAAAATGTCTTACGGAAAAAGATCTTATACCGCTATCATGACACGCGGAAGATACAGAACTTTTAACGATAAGATGTTTGAAATGGCAAAATTATTGTGATGTATTTAAATTATATACCGAAATTGATTGCAATAATGATCGAATGTGGGATAATGATGTATTATTGCAATTCTATATTGCCATATAAAAAATCGAAAACAAGAAGTTCATGTATAGTTGTTTTGGGATATATAATTTACTATTTTATTTGTCTATCGAGAATAACGTGGTTGAATATTTGCAGTTTTATTTTTATCAATCTTTTAATAGTTTTATTGGGATACAAAGATACTATAGGTGGTATAATGTTTAAGATTGCAATAATAACGGGACTGATGATGTTCAGTGAGTTGATCGCTTCATTGTTGATTGAAACAAAACTGAATAATGAATTTGCAACAGTTATAACATTTGCGGAAGATATAATTTTTACATTTGCTTCAAAATTATTGTATATTACAGCTATTATAGTTTTCAGGTATTTATCTGTAAACAGAAGCCAGCGATACCAGACCAGAGAAATGATATATTTGATTGTTCTTCCGATCTCAACCTGCTTATTCCTATATTTATTTAATCAAATTAGTAATATTCTTAGCAAAAGATTAGAAATATGGTTTGTAATATTTAGTATTTTGTTGATAATTTCGAATTTTGTGGCATACTTTGTATGTGAAAGAATAATTGATAGCTATTTACAAAATGAAAAATTGAAACAAATTGAATTTAAGAAAGAAATAAACGAAAAAAGCTATCAGCTTATCCAAGAAAAATACAATGAGTTAAAAATATTGGTTCATGATTTTAATAAATATTGTAATTATATTGACGAAAAAATTGCTTATGGTCAAAAAGACGTGCGGGATCTTACAAAAAAAATAAAAAACAAAAATAAAGAATTTTTAATAATTGAGTATACCAATAATAAAGCTTTGAATATTCTTTTGTCTGAAAAAGTAAGAGAATGTAATGAAAAACAGATTGATTTTCAAATCTATGCTCAAAGCATCGATCTAGCATTTATTGAAGAAAGTGATATAATTGCGATTTTTGGGAACCTGATAGACAATGCTATTGAAAGCTGTATGATTTCAGAAACCAAAAAGATATTTTTACAAATAAAAACAATGAATGATAAGTTTCTTGTTATAAATCTTGAGAATAGTGCTGACAAAGAACCGGCTACAGAAAACGGCAAATTAAAAACAAGAAAAGCCGATAAAGATACCCATGGAATAGGGATATTAAGTGTGAAACAGGCATTAAATAATTTAAAAGAGCATAATGGACGATTACAATGGGAATATAACGCTGATAAACGTATTTTTGTTGCGACTATTCTTATCAGTTTACAACAGAAAGAAGATTAAAAATGCAAATGCTGCAATATAGCGACAAATGTTGCAAACCCTATTGCTAAAGCTCGAATAGTGTTGTATAATGTGATTGTAAACAAAAGACAATGTTTACAAAACTCATTAATGAGAGGAACTGTGACGACAGTTTCGGTGAAGGCAATTGCTGCCGACATAGCGGTGGTATATTGTTCAAACAACGGCAAACATCTGCTGTATCTGGACAGTTCCGATATTGCAAGCAGATAGAATACGCTTGTAAGCAGTGCCGGAGACAGAATAAACAAATAAAGCATGATACTATGAATTTTTCAAAAAGAAAAGAGAAACCATATAAAATCATAATAAGCTTAGTACCCTTAAATGTGATTATAATACGGTATCTCTCTTATATAAGTATAAGAATAATCTCTTGATTTGTCAAGTGCTTTATAAGAAATGGGTTTATTTTTAGATGAAAACAGTATCGTGAACAAGAAAGCGAGGAATAATTATCATGAAGAGGTTTAATAAATTAGTAGTAATGGGTTTAGTAGCAATTATGTCAGTAACAGCGGCATTACCTGTGTTGGCAACTGAGCAAAAAGAATTATCCCATATTCAGGATGATTCTTTTGACATTACAACTACAATTAACGAAAAACATCAAGTTATACGTACATTTGAAAGAAATATTGATAATGAGATGATTGCTCTTTGTAATGCTGATGAAGATAAAAATAATGGTTATAAAGAAACAAAAGAATTATTAATAGATTTAGGTATGGAACAATATGCCATAGATAATCTGACAAATGAAGATCTTGAAAGATATGCAAGGAGTCCTAAAATTGTCACCTCTGTTACATATTCAAAAATAGATTCTGAAGGAAAAGAAATTTATTTAGATGAATCAGTTGCAATTCAAGAAGCTTCCGTAATTCAGAAAATACAAGAAGATAAAATACAAAACAAAATTAATGGTATAGAAACATTAGAGCAAGATACATATGAAGATTCTTATATGCGGGTATTTCACTCTGCAGTTAATAATTGGAATGAAACAATAACATTTACAACAGATGCTCGCTGGTTAACAATGCCATTTTACAGATCCAATGATTCTATTGGTTCTGCAGCGCAGGGATGTACTGTAATTAATGATTCTAGATCAGGATATATAGAATATGATACGAGAATTACCGGATTCGGCTATTCTGACGTATATAGTGAACATAAAGATCTGCCGTCAAGTCAGTTTCAGCTTATTTCGGATGGAACGTTTTTTGGTACTGGGGCAGTTGTCAAGCTACCCGTCGATGCTGATTCAGCAACTCAATCGGTATATAATACAAATTATAAAGCTCATTTCCAATATAGCGAACATATAATGGATCCATCATTTCCGCATTGGTATCAGACAGTGGGCTCTTATTCACATTCAAGGAAGACTGTTGTTTCTGATGTATCATTAGGTATTGGACTTAAAGGAGTTACAGGTGGTATTAGCATAAAGAGTGTTGATGCATCTGATGTGAGGTATGTGTCTTTTGATTTTCATTATGAATAAATTTAAATTATAAATTTATAAAAATAGTTCAAAGCAATATATGTAATTGCTGTGCAAGTTTAAAATTACAGTAATGATAATATGTTAGGAGAAAGGATTTGTATGAAAAAAGTTATCACTATTTTTTTTATAATAATGACTCTTTTCTTAACCTTGATGTGCGAAAGATTGGCAGATCAAAAAACAAATCTTCAAAATAATATAGATCGCATGTTTGCGAACAGTTATCAGTATTTGATTCTAAATATGTGGAATATATCAGAATTTGAGTATGATGAGACTTATTTAAAAACACTAAATATAGATAATACAAAGCATGGAGCTCTTGTCAGTGCATTATTCCAATACACCTCTTATAATGAAAATTATGAGTTGGGTAATTGCATACAAATCCTTGACCAATCATCGGGCAGTGACGCCTTCTTGTCACTGACAATTGATAAAGAGTTATACGATAAATTAAAAGAGCTAAATACTAATTTTCAATCTGTAAGTCTTGCAGAAAATGTACATAAAATGCTTGAAACAAAAATATCCTCGCAGTAAATATATATCATACTGTGTAAATAGGGCAAACATGATTAGATAATGCAGGGATGGCACAACACGATATGATCGTTCATCACAAACTGTTTTTTCAAAATAATAAGTGTTCAGGAGAAATAAATAATGTCCCTAAAAAAATTTTACGTAATACTGCTGAGTGTCATGTTTATTATAGGCAGCTGTATACTTTTCACAGCTTGTTTAAACAAAAATTCTTCAAATGTCGATCTATCTGCCGATTTGATTATGCAATATTTAGGAGAGGATATGACAGAAGTTATTCAAAAATTGAATATTGATACTGAGAAAGCATCTGTGACCGAACATGGTAATTCAGAAATTGATTTACAACTTGAAAATGTATTAATCGATGAAAATCAAACGGGATACCTCACACTGTCATTTTACAACAATACGTTGTGCTATATAAGATATGATTTGGCAAATTCTATGGATGCTGCGTATGAATATACGAAGAAACTGTATAATAAATATCAAGAAACTTACGGTGACGCAATTACATATGAGGATCTACCCAATCGAATAAAGAATTTAGATAGTGCCGAGTTGCTGAATTCTGCTGATAATTTTGTTTCTTTTAAAGAAGATTGGAACATAGAAAATGAAAATATCAGCAATAAAGTATTCAATGGTAATGCAATCAAACTGGAATTATCTGTTAGTAGCGGAAAGACAGAAACAGGAGAACAAGCAGCCAGTATAACAATCCGTTGTTTTGAAAGATAACAGGTATAGACAATAAAACTTCGTTTAAACATAATTGTAATACTATATCTCACTTGTTATTGCTGCATAGGTTTCTGCGAATCGGAAGCAGAAAACCACGATAGGGAATATTCAAATAATTATTCAATGAAACGGGATGTGTCTTTGCTGCAGCATCCCGTTTCAGTATCTGTGAGGTGTTGACAACAGCCGCTAAAACATGTATAATACAAATAATAAGGTAATAAGTCTTAGATGAAAGAGATACCTATAATATATAAAAGTGGGAGCAGGAATAATGAACATACGAAAAATATACAGAATAGCTGACGTAGAAAACTCAACACTTACAGGCATGAACGGCGGTGATATAGAGAGTCCGGACGGCTCAATGATAGTCTACGCGTCAAAGCCGGATCTTTCAGAGTCGTACACCGAGCTTTGGGTGTGCAACAGGGATCTCACTGGACACAGGAAAGTGTACACCTTGTCGTGTATGAACCATAACGGACCGTCGGCATCTTTTGTTGACAACGACACTGTAGTGTTCCGTGATGAGACCGACGGCATATTATCGTTTATTCTCTATGACGTAAAGCGTAATGAGGAGAAGAGTCGTGTATACGGCAAAATGGGACACCGTGCTTCGGGCGGGATGTTCCCGTTTTCGGTGCGTGAAAGCCAGCTTTTGAAAAATAACGCATTCCCTGAGATAAAGGAGTGCGGTGTGTACATGATGAACGTTAGGACAGGGAAGATAACGTACCTTATAAGCGACGAAGAGATAAACGAAATTGCACTTTCGCACGGCTTAGGAATAAATCCGAACACCTGTGACGTTAGTCATCTTCAGCTGAGTCCCGACTGCTCTGCAGTGATGATGCGTATGGGAGTTCCGAACTGTCCGACTTTCGGAGCGCTCGGATGTATGGATCTTGCAACGCGTAAAACGCATCTGATCTCTGACAAGCCCGTGCATCAGCTTTGGTTCGACAACGATACATATATGGCCACCAGGCAGTTTGAGATAGATGGACGCATAGACATGGCAACGAGTTATATAGCAAGGTTTTCAAAGGATGGTGAGGAGCTTGAGGTGCTTGGCGGTATAGGTAACCATATAGACGGCAACGCCGACAGGACACTTTTCGCTGGCGATCGCTGCTATCCTGGCTATGCGGCTAACGTATATGTATACGAGCGCGGGAACAAAACGCCATTGGCAGAGATAGAGATAGCCGATCTTCCGGAGGTCGTATGGAAGAGGCAGGTGCACCCGAATCCGTCATTTGCCGGAAACGGAAAGCGGCTGTATTTCAACCGTCCGGTATCTAATGACAGAACAGAAGCATCGTTTATAGAGACAGACGAAATATAATAAATAGTAGATTGATTTAATTAGAGATATGAAAAAAATAATTGATTTTATAAAGACCGAGACAGTGCTCTCGGTATCTGTGCTGCTCGCGGTCCTATCTTGCTTTATAGTTCCGCCAGACGGAAAATATATGGATTACATAGATGTAAATGTAATATCGCTGCTCTTCTCGCTTATGGCGGTTATGGCCGGATTTCAGAGCATGTTCGTGTTCCGCAGGATAGGGCGGGCGCTGCTTTTGAGAACACATAGCACGATCCAGCTGTCGGCGGTGCTCGTTATGCTGTGCTTTTTTTCGAGCATGTTCATAACCAACGATGTCGCGCTCATTACCTTTGTACCGTTCGCGATAGAGCTGTTCATGATGTGTGGCAAGAAGAAACAGCTGCTTATAACAATTGTGCTCGAAACGATAGCGGCTAATCTCGGAAGTATGCTCATACCGCCGGGAAACCCGCAAAATCTATATTTGTATTCTATTTCGGGTATGAGCATGGCAGAGTTCGTGTCAGTGATGCTGCCGTTTACGGCTATGTCATTTGTGCTGTTGTGCATGTCGTTGCTGCTTGTGAAGAAAGAGCCTGTAAAGCTCCCGGAGGAGCGTACAGTATATCCGGCGATGGATCGCAAAAGGCTCGTTATGTACATATTGCTTTTCGCAGTCTGCCTGTGCGCTGTTTTTAAACTCGTGCCGCACTTTGTACCGCTCGCAGCAGTCATAGTGTACCTTGCGATATTTGACAGGCGAATATTCATGAGAATAGATTACGGACTGCTCCTGACATTTGTGGCACTGTTCGTGCTCGTGGGAAACCTCGCAAGGATTCCTGCAGTATATGAATTTGTGTCAGCGCTTACAGGAACGCATCCATTTGCGGTATCGATCGGTGCGAGTCAGATAATAAGCAATGTACCGGCGGCATTGCTGATAAGCGGCTTTACCGATAACTATACGGAGATATTGAAGGGTGTGAACATAGGCGGACTTGGCACACTTATAGCATCAATGGCAAGCCTCATATCATACAAGCTCTATGCGCGCTCCGAGGGCGCAGCAATGGGCAGATATCTTGGTGTGTTTACGGTAATGAATATCGTATTCATGGCGGTGATGTGCGTGCTCAATCTTATAATGTATTGATAGTAGCTGATGTAAATGGAGCTTTCAAGACTTTATGTGACAGCATAATACTGATAAAAAAGTTCATCCAAGTATAATAAAGAGTGATTTATCGTACTTAGATTTATATTTGTAAATCTATCCCCCTTAGATGGC
>CAJMRL010000022.1 GCA_905215805.1 uncultured bacterium
TACCATAATCTGACGATTTTTTCAACAATTTTTTATGAATTTTTAGAGGTTACCTTAATACATTTGTGTCAAACACCTCGTCAGAGCTGACGGCGGCGTCGGCTTTGGTTGTTATGCTTGTATCGATATTGATGGGGCTGATAATTGCTTTTACTTACATACTCACTCATAAGGACAATTACCAGCAGAGCTTTGCTGTAACGCTCACCATGCTTCCGGTCATACTCTCGGTCATTATCTTATTTATAGGCAGCAATATAGCAAGAGCGTTCTCTCTTGCCGGAACTCTTTCCATTATACGCTTCCGTTCTGCTCCGGGAGATCCGGAGGATATAGGATATATATTCTTCTCCATTGCGGCGGGACTTGCCTGCGGAGTGGGGCTTTACGGATACGGGATAATGTTTGTACTGATTTTATGCCTGTTTATGATAATAATAAAGAAGCTGAATTTCGGACGCCACAAATCGGAGCATAAAATATTAAAGATAGTTATACCGGAGGATCTGGATTATCAGGGAGCATTTGACGATATATTGAACCTGTACTCCACGTCTCACAGGCTTACGAAGGTGAAGACGACGGATCTCGGCTCGCTTTATGAGCTTACCTACAGCCTTAACATGAAGCACGGGGCTGATGAGAAAAAATTCATCGATGAGCTGAGATGCCGCAACGGAAACCTTAATATTATTTTATGCCTGGCGGGAGATATGCACTGCTCATTATAAAAACGGCAGATTTTATTATTTAGGATAAATTAAAAGGCATATTAAGTGCATAAAATTTAAGGAAGATTTTTATAATTGATAAAAAATTTTAAAAAAAACTCTTGCAATACATAACAATATGTGTTATAATAGGAAACGTAGAAAGAAATTACATTCTACCCTTTTATCCTATACATAGCAAAACGAAAAAAGCATCTTCCGCGAGATGCTTTTTTTGCTTTAACTGCACCGGATGATCGCGGGGGAATATTACGGAGGAAATATTATGGTATTAACAACGGATATTGGAAATTCAAACATAGTAATAGGCTGCAGCTGCGACAATAAAATTCTTTTTGTGGAACGCCTTTCGACAAAGATCACAGCAACGGAGCTTGAGTATGCGATCTCTTTCAAGAATGTTCTCGAGCTTTACGGCATACGCTCCGAAGATATTGAAGGCGCAATAATATCATCAGTCGTTCCCAATATTACTAATGTAATACGCAGAGCTATATATAAAATCATACACAAGGAAGCGATGGTCGTGGGACCGGGAATAAAAACAGGTCTTAAGATCACGATAGATACTCCGGCGCAGCTTGGCTCTGACCTTGTGGTAGACGCGGTCGCGGGAATAAACGAATATCCTCTTCCTCTTATCATTTTTGATTTGGGAACTGCAACAACGGTCTCGGTCGTATCAAAGGAAGGCGATTATTTGGGCGGAGCAATTATGCCGGGAATGCGCATATCTATGGACGCGCTCGTGGGCAGGACCTCTCAGCTCAGGAAAATAAGCTTTGAGCCTCCGAAAAATATTATAGGAAAAAACACCTCCGAGTGCATGAAAAGCGGCATAATTTACGGCACAGCGTCAAGCATTGACGGAATGATCGACAGAATAAATGATGAACTCGGCGAAAGGGCGACCGTAATAGCAACGGGAGGTCTTGCGGGAACGGTCATACCGTTTTGCAGGAATAAAATCATTCTTGACGACGAGCTTCTTTTGAAAGGGCTTATGGTCATTTATGATAAAAATACTCATTGAAAATAATGCCTTGTATACGTACGGGAATGTACCTGCCAAAAGGCATATATCGACAAAAAATATCCAATAAAATGCTTTTTTCGGGGCGCAAGCCTCGAATTTTTTTATATATATTTATTGACAAAGCGGCGGTATTGGGTTATAATATAAACTGGTATTTAGTTTGATATAACAATTAAGAAATTTTAGGAGGGTTTATATTGGTATTCTCCAGCTTGGTTTTTATAGGAGTCTTTCTTCCGTTGGTGCTCCTTTTATATAACCTTTCAAAAAATATTACGTACCGCAATTTTATTCTTGTACTGGTCTCGCTTGTGTTTTACGCCTGGGGAGAACCGTCGCTTGTTATACTTCTTGCGGTAAGCATATTGGTAAACTACGCTCTTGGACGGGCTATAGACAGTTTTTTCGGAAAACCCGCGTCAAAAGCGGCGTTTATCGGCGCTGTTGTATTTAATCTGGGACTTCTGGGAGTATTTAAATACACGGGATTTTTTGTAACGAATCTTAACGCTGTTCTCCCGTTCCATATTCCCGAACCAAAGCTAAGCCTGCCGCTGGGTATTTCATTTTATACCTTCCAGACGCTCACATACATAATCGATCTATATAAGGGGCGGGTATGGGTACAGAAATCGCTTTTGAAATTCGCGGCGTATATATCGATGTTCCCGCAGATCGCGTCGGGACCGATAGTAAGGTACTCCATTATCGCCGAGCAGCTCGACCATAGAGAGGTCACAGCACAGGGCTTTGCCGATGGAATAAAACGCTTCGCTTCGGGAATGTGCAAAAAGCTCCTTTTGGCAAACAATGTCGGAAACGCGGCAAGCATGCTCCTTGACTCCGCAAGACTTTCGACCGGCTCTGCATGGCTTGGGATATTGCTGTATACATTCCAGATATATTTTGACTTTTCAAGCTATTCCGATATGGCGATAGGTCTCGGAAAAATGCTGGGCTTTACTTTTACGGAAAACTTTGATTATCCGTATATCTCAAAAAGCATCACCGAATTCTGGAGAAGATGGCATATATCGCTCTCATCCTTCTTCCGCGATTACGTATATATCCCGCTCGGCGGAAACCGCTACAGACCGGTAAGAAATTTATTTATAGTATGGTTTCTCACGGGAATGTGGCACGGAGCAAGCTGGAACTTCATATTCTGGGGACTGTTTTACGGAATCATGCTCTTTATTGAGAAATATCTGTTCAAGGGTATATTGCAGAAGCTCCCGCCCCCGATATGCTATATATACACAATGGCGACGGTAATGTTCGGCTGGGCGCTGTTCTATTACACCGATACGGCTTCATTGTTTAATTGGGTAAAAAGCGCGTTCGGATACGGCAGCGCCGCATACGACCTCGGTACGGTGACGACGCTCTGCTCAAATTTATGGCTCATAATCATATGCCTTATAGCATCAACTCCGGCGCCGAGATGGATATTCAATGCAATATGCCAGCATAATGTGAAATTTGCGGCGGTATTTGAACCGCTGTGCATCATAGCGGCTATGGCGGTATGCTTTACAATGCTCGTGGGCTCGACTTACAGTCCGTTTTTGTATTTTAAATTTTAGGGAAGAGATGTAATGAAGAATAGGATCATAATTATTTCATTCATAGCGGTATTGATAGCCTCGGCGGTAGTCCTTTGGCTGCCGGCGGACACTGAAAGCGTAACGCAGGAAAACAGAACTCCGGCTACCATGCCTCCGGTCAATGCACAAACACTTGCAAGCGGCGATTTCTCAAGCGGCTTTGAGGCATATCTCGGGGATAATCTGGGCTTCCGTTCTTTCTTTACCGATATGTCGGAAAAGATAACGGAAAATACCGGATTCACCACAGAGCTGGGAAAGCTTGTTTCGGTAAATAAGGACGTCGGAACAGGCACTACTCAAAAGGCGAGCCTGCTTGTGGCAAATGATACGGTCATGGAGGTCTTCTCAAACAGGGAAGAGAACTCACAGTGGTATCTCAACCTCTTGGAATATTATGCCGACAACCTTGATGAGGACGTGCACTTGTACAGCATGATCATACCGACTCAGCTTGAGTTTCAGGACGAAGTATACTCAAGCGTTCAGGACAGCCAAAAGGAAGCTATAGACTATATATATGCAAATATGCCGGAAAGAATTCGTCCGGTAGATGCTTACGGAGCTTTGGAAAAGCATAAGGACGAATATATATACTACCGCACCGACCATCACTGGACGGCATTGGGAGCATATTACGGCTATTGTGCGCTTTTGAATGCGCTGGCAGACAATGATCCGGATAATTACCAATATTACGAGCCGAAAGGCCCGGACAGCTTCCCCGGACATGATATAGACGGTTTTTTGGGCTATCTCTATAAGCAGGCGCAGACTCCCGAGCTTGCAGAAAAGCCGGACACGATCAAATGGTACGACGTTAATTATAAAGACCATATAGAAATAAGCGATGAGTATGTAAAGGACGGGGAAACCATACATTACGATTCCGCCCTGTTCGCAAGCGATAAGGAGGATTATGACTTTTTCCTGGGCGGCGACCAGCCGCTTACCGAGCTTACAAACACCGAACGCCCGGGAGAACGGACTATCCTTATCTTAAAGGATTCATACTGCAATGCGTTTGCTCCGTGGCTTATAAATAATTACGGAAAGGTGATACTTGTCGATCCGCGTATTTATGAGGGAAGCTTTAAGGAGCTTGTGGAAAGATATGAGCCGGACGATGTGCTTATTATGAATTATATATTCACCACCACCTTTGCCGACTACTGCCAAATGGCGATCGATATGTTTGATTAAAACTTAGCAGGATAACTGATTTATCAACAATACACTCACTTTAATGGATTCACTAAAGGCTCAGGGCTTTTATAAGTCTTGGGTCTTTAATTTTTTTGCTGATATTTATGAGCCGAATAAAAAAAAAGAGCCGCTGCATTTTGCGGCTCTATTACAAAATATCGATGTGTAATACTTAAAAAATATACCGATTATCCCTGACAGAGATTACCGAATTAAAAACTTTATTATAAAAAGCCTTCGTTATACCTCAACTGGATTCTCAAGCTCTTGTTTATACTTGGCAATGATCGCAGACTCGAGAACAGTTCTCATATCGCTGTTTATCGGATGAGCTATATCCTTATATTCTCCCTCAGGAGTTTTTCTGCTTGGCATTGCAGTAAAAAGCTTATCCTGACCTTCGATCAACTTGATGTCATGTACAACGAATGCGTCATCAAATGTAACAGAAACAACTGCCTTCATCTTACCGTCGGTTGACACTCGTTTTATTCTGATGTCGGTAATTTCCAAGTTATTCACCACCTTCCATACTCAAGGGATTCTTACCCGTTTTATTGTAGTCTGTCCAGTGATGTCCCTATATAATATTATTATACATAAAAAAACAATAAATGTCAAGTGTTTTGTGCACAATTTATTAATTTCAGGTAAAATATTTAATGGTATTTGTTATAGATAGAAAAAATAGGTAATTTAAAGTAAATTTTTGATAAAAAGGTTTAAATTTTTTTTATTTTGATATATAATGAATATATCATAATCGGAGAAATTTGCGCTTGTACGGAAGGCGCAGAGTTTTGCAGGAAGGATTGATAATATGGCACAGTTGAGCATGAAGGATATAGCGCCTGATGCGCATATACATTTTATAGGCATAGGCGGAATAAGCATGAGCGGTCTGGCCTGTATAGCCATGAAAAACGGCTATACGGTCAGCGGCTCGGACAGAAGCGACAGCGATATCGTAAAGCATCTTAAGGATATGGGCGCGAAGGTCTATATTGGTCACGACGCGAAAAATGTAGAGGGTGCGGATCTGGCGGTACATACCGCCGCGGTGCATGACGATAACCCTGAGATGCGCGCATGTAAGGAAAAGGGAATCCGCCTTGTAGACAGAGCGGAATTTTTGGGAGCGATAATGCAGAATTATTCACATGCGGTGGGCGTGAGCGGTACTCACGGCAAGACTACCACAACAGGTATGATATCGCATGCGCTTATAAACGCGGGACTCGACCCGACTATAAGCATCGGCGGAGAGCTTGACCTTATCGGCGGAAACGTACACTGCGGCACAGGGGATTATTTCGTAACGGAGGCGTGCGAGTATACAAACAGCTTTCTGAAATTTTTCCCGACAGTCGCGCTTATCACAAATATCGAAGAGGACCATTTGGATTTCTTCTCCGGAATAGAAGAGATAAGACAAAGCTTCAGAAAATTTGCTGAGCTTACAAGAGGAATAGGAAAGGTCGTTGCAATGGCGGACGATGATAATGTGAGAAAGGCGCTTGAGGGCTGCGAGGGACTTGATATTATAACCTACGGAATGGACGCCGCAAGGGATTATTATCCCGAAAATATACAGTATCATGCGGGATTCCCCTCATTTGACGTTATGAACGGCGGTAAAAAGATATGCTCCGTAAGCCTTAACGTACCGGGAAGACACAATATATTAAACGCACTTGCTTCAATAGCGGTATGCGAGATATTGGGAGTAGACCCCGAAGCCGCCGCCAAGGGCATCGAGACCTTTAAGGGAACGCACAGACGCTTTGAAAAGAAGGGATTTTTAAACGGAGCGGTCGTTATTGACGACTATGCTCACCACCCGACAGAAATAAAAGCCACGCTCAGCGCCGCAAAGGCATTTGAGCATAAAAAAATATGGTGCGTTTTCCAGCCGCATACCTATTCGAGAACACGCACGCTCTGGAACGAGTTTGTGGAAGCGTTTGACGATGCAGATGTACTTATAATGACACACATATATCCGGCAAGAGAGGTTTTTGACGGAGTTACAAAGCCCGAAAAGCTTGCGGAGGATATAAAGAACCGCCGCGGAGTAAACGCTATATATATAGAAGATTTTTCGGATATCGAATATTATTTGAGACAGCATGTCGCAAAAGGCGATATTGTTTTCACGATGGGTGCGGGCGATGTCACGGAAATAGGCAAGGCTCTGACACAAAAATAAGTTTTTGTTAAAAAATATTGTAAAACAGCGGTCCGTATGCTATAATAGCTGTAAGGACAAGTCTTGAGCTTGTATAATAATTTTATGAAAGGACTGAATGATATGGTATATATAATTCTCGCCGACGGCTTTGAAGAGGTAGAGGCTATAGAACCTCTCGATATAATGCGCCGCTGCGGCATTGATGCGGTCACTGTCTCGCTCGGAGCTGATATTGTTACCGGTGCACACGGAGTGGCTGTACGCCCCGATATTACGATAGACAAGGTTGACCCGGACAAAATGGAGGCGCTTGTGCTCCCGGGAGGTGCGCCGGGTTATCAGAACCTTGACGCATCACCGTCCGTTCATGCGCTTATAAATCACGCACTCACAAACGGCAGGTATCTCTGCGCAATATGCGCGGCTCCGTCTATCCTCGGTAAAAAGCAGATACTTTCTGGTAAAAATGCCACCTGCTTCCCGGGCTTTGAAAACTATCTCTACGGAGCAAATGTCCTCAATGACAGAGTTGTCGTTGACGGAAAAATTATCACCTCGCGCGGAGCGGGAACGGCTGCCGATTTCGGCTTTGCAATAGCTTCGGCTCTTTGCGGAGAGGATAAGGCAAATGAGATAAGAAGGACGATGCAGTACTGATGAGTAAGAATGAGCTGCGGCTGAAAATGCGCGAAAAAAGGCGTCTGCTTTCACCTGAGAACATCGCCCTCATGAGCTCGAATATAGCTCACCGCCTTATTGAAACAGAGGAATTTAAAAACGCGCGGACCGTTATGGTATACATATCGGCATTCCGCGAGGTCGAAACAGGAGATATAATCTCAGAGCTTTTTAAGCTTTCAAAAAAAGTCGTCGTTCCGGTCACCGATACCGAAAACGATGATATAATCCCCGCTTATATAGACAGCTTGGACATGCTCAGTCCCGGCGCTTACGGTATCTTGGAGCCTGTATCTATAAAGCGCGCAGATGAGGACGATATTGACCTTATAATTCTCCCGGGACTTGCGTTCGATACCGAATGCACTCGCTTAGGCTTCGGCAGGGGTTGCTTTGACAGGCTGCTATCAAGAGTGAGCGCGAAAAAAATAGGCTTATGCTATGATTTTCAGCTTATTGAAGGTATTCCGCATGAGGAGCATGATATTCCGATGGACGCCGTTATAACCGAAAGGAGGTTCATCAGGAGATGATATTTGATACTCATGCCCATTATAATGCTGAACAGTTTGACTCCGACCGCGGCGAGCTGCTTTCCTCAATGCCGGAAAACGGCGTAGGGCTTATAATGAATCCCGCCTCAAAGGAGGACGAGTTCGAGGAGATTATAGAGCTTTGCGATAAATATCCGTTTGTTTACGGCGCTCTGGGGCTTCATCCGGAGGAGGTTAACGGAGCTGAGGATACGCTTCTTGATTCCGTAAAAAAATATGCCGCACACCCCAAAATAAAAGCAATAGGGGAGATAGGTCTTGATTACTACTGGGTAAAGGATAATAAAGAGCTGCAAAAGCATTGGCTCGGAGTTCAGGTTGATTTAGCGAGGGAGCTGAATCTTCCGGTAATAATTCATGACCGCGACGCCCACAAGGATACGCTCGACGTTTTAAGAGAGCATAAGGTATGGGAATGCGGCGGCGTATTCCACTGCTACAGCGGCAGTGCGGAAATGCTGGGTGAGATACTTGACTGGGGAATGTATATAGGCTTCGGAGGAGTGCTGACCTTTAAAAATTCCGCAAAGCCTCGCCGTGCGGCGGCGGCTGTTCCGCTCGACAGGCTCGTGATTGAAACGGACTGTCCGTATATGGCTCCCGTCCCGATGAGAGGAAAGCGTAATTCTTCAATATATCTTGGATATGTAGCCGAGGTATTGGCTCAAATAAAGGGAGTGAGCCGCGAAGAGATAGAAAAGATAACATTTGATAACGGCAAAAAACTTTATAATATAGAATAGGGCTGTCGCTTTTAGCGCAGAGCGTTTAAAGGCTGTAAAAGCCTTTAAACTACGAACAGAACTCACCTCTCGATGTACACAAAGTACACCTTCGGGTGAGTTCTGTCCGTTCTGCATCTAAAATCGAGCAGCCCTATGAACTTCTTAATTCGACAGCTCTATTCGTATTTCATTATCGGCTTCTCACTTCCGGCATATACCGGTACTTCAAACGACATCTGCGAGATAGGGAACACATCCATAAATGTTTGGAGCGTTCTCGCCTGCTTTGCCGCCCATGCAACGTCTGTCGCATACTGGTGCGTTCCGGGCTTTGCGGGATTCCATTTCATTTTATAGAGCGTGTTCTGACCGGCGTTTATATAATTTTCGCTTATCCACTGCGCTCCGCCCTCTATTGCCGCATCAACGCTTGTCCAGCCATGCTCATATGCGTATTTTGCGCCGCCGTTTATCGGATCCTCATCATAAGCGCCTATGCCGAACATATTATATACCGTCGTACCCTGATAATTTATTCCGCTTGCAAGCTGCGATGTTCCGCTTCCCGATTCAAGGCAGGCATGTACCGCAAGATACGCGGCGTTGACATGATTGTTCACAGCCGCTCTCCTGAACACTTCTCCCTTGCCCTTTAAAACTCCCTTATCGCTCAGATAAACATTAAGCATACGCTCGCTCACATTTGAAGGCTCGCTCAGGTCAAGGAACTGATACCGCAAAGCTCCGCTCATTCCGTTTGAAGGATCTAAATATTCCTCCACATCGCTTTGAGACGCGCTTCTCGCGTTTGTAGTAAACACTGTCGGGCTTTGACGAAGCTGAGCATGCAGAGCATCGGCATACGATGAGGCATAATCGGTATATTTTACCGGAACGGAAAGCTTTTCACGTCTGACCTCAACCGATTCATAGCTTGACGTATACTCGAATGTCTGTCCCTCGGGAACAGTCACAGCCGAAAGAGCAAAGCTTTCGGAAACTCCGTTATTCGCCGAAGCAGTAATAACGGCCGCTCCCTCCGCATGAGCCTGCAAATTTCCGTTCGCATCAACGGATATGACCTGAGGACTGTCGGAGCTCCAGGAGATCCCCTTGTCGCGCGCGCTGTCGGGATATACCGAAGCGGTAAGCGCGTATGACGAGCCTACGGGTATAGCATCTATCGGATTATTTATAAAAACGCCCTTGACTGTTATATCATATACCGTAGAACGCACCGTACATGAAGCCTTGAATCCGCCGTCAACAGTTTGTGCCGTTATAGTAGCCGTTCCGACTCCGCAGGTGGATATATTTCCGTTTTCATCAACTCCCGCGACCGATGTATCCGAAGAGCTCCATATAACTTCCTTATTTGTCGCATCCGCCGGAAAGACATTCGCCGTTATCCTCCGTTCCACAGGCCTGTCGGCATAGAAGGTAAGATCGCTGTCCGAAAGCGATACTCCCGTTACCGCGCGCCTTACCTCCACCTTGCATTCCTTATATAATCCGCTTTCCGTCGTTATATATATAGTAGCGCTTCCCGCATGGTTCGATGCGCTCAAGACCCCGTCGGGCGATACCGTTACCACATCGGTATCGCTCGATGAGTATGACAATTGCTTGTCATCGGCATTCAGCGGCACAACGGCCGCGTCCAATGACGCGGACATCTCTCCCGAATCCAAATGGAACACATACTCGTCGCTGCCGGTATATATGCCCTCTCCCTTAACCGATACCCAGCCGGATATGGGCTTAAAATATTTGCCTTTTTTCTGAGAATTGCCCGCAGTCTGAGCTTCGTCAGCCTGTAAGGAGGTCTGCTCCGGCTGCTCCGTACTTTCCGAGTATGCCGTTGCCGTAACCGCCAATATGACCGCCGCCGCAAATGCCGCCGCTTTTTTCATTAATATCCTCCGTTCCGCCGCCGTACGGCAGCTAATAAAATAATGAGCTTACTTCTTTATCTGACCGTAATATGCGTTTGCGCCGTGTTTTCTGAGATAATGCTTATCCAAAATAGTCTGAGAGATAGGCGGAAGTCCCGGAGCGAGCTGCATACATCTTAATGCCATCTTTGCGCACTCCTCCATTACGACCGCATTATGCACCGCATTTTTTGCGTCCGTTCCCCATGCGAACGGTCCATGATTTGAAACGAGAACTCCCGGGATAGCCTCCGGATCCTTATCCTTAAAGGTCTCTATGATAACAAGTCCCGTATTTTTCTCATATGCCGACTCTATCTCCTCCTTGGTCATAAGGCGCGTAGCCGGGATCTCTCCGTAAAAATAATCGGCATGAGTCGTTCCGAACGGCGGTATTCCTCTGCAAGCCTGAGCAAAGGACGTAGCCCATGGAGAGTGAGTATGTACTATGCCTCCGCAGTTAGGGAACGCCTTATAAAGCTCCAGATGCGTGGGAGTATCGGAAGACGGGTTATATTCCCCCTCTACCTTGTTTCCGTCCATATCCACAACCACCATATCCTCAGGCTTGAGCATATCATACTCAACGCCCGACGGCTTTATAACAAACAAGCCCTTTTCTCTGTCGATTCCCGAAACATTTCCCCATGTAAACGTAACAAGTCCATATTTGGGCAGATCCATATTAGCCTCGTATACCGCCTGTTTTAATTCTTCAAGCATTTTTCTTTCCTCCTGTTAATTTTATTATACCGGCATATTTTCCACAGCCGCTTTCTCTATCGGCAAGCCGTTTTTATAAAGCTCAATAAATTTATTGAAGCCCTCTACCTCTTTTTCATCCGGCTCTATCGTTGTTCCCGGATTATTCGCAAATACCCTGTTGTCAAGATATTCCTCAAGCGTTTCTCCTTCGCTCTTATTTACCATGTACGATGCAAGCAGGGCAATTCCCCATGCACCGCCCTCTCCGGCTGTTGACATTACCGATACGGGAACATCTATAGCATCCGCCATAATCTTTTGTCCCACCTCCGGAGTTTTAAACAGTCCGCCGTGTCCGAGCATACGGTCAAGCTTAACGCCCTCCTGCTTGAGCATTATATCAAGTCCGACCTTGAGCGCACCCAAAGCCGTGTAAATATGAGTACGTGCGAAGTTCTCGAATGTAAAGTCGCTCTTGGGAGTTCTTGCAAAAAGCGGTCTGCCCTCGTCAAAGCCTGTTATATTCTCGCCTGAGAAATAGTTATACGCAAGCAGTCCGCCGCAGTCCGGTGCGCCCTTTGCCGCTGCGAAATAGAGCGTATCGTAAAGCTTAGGCATGCTAACCTCCACGCCCAGCGCCTCTGTAAAGCCCTTTAAGAGATTCACCCACGCATTTATGTCCGACGTGCAGTTATTGCAGTGCACCATACCTACCGCGTTTCCGGTAGGAGTAGTAACAACGTCGATCTCCGGATATACCCTTGTAAGCGCTTTTTCAAGCACCACCATAGCGAAAACAGACGTTCCTGCCGACACGTTTCCGGTGCGCTGCGCAACGCTGTTTGTAGCGGTCATACCTGTTCCGGCATCGCCCTCGGGCGGACAAAGCGGCGCTCCCGGCTCAAGCACTCCGCTCTTGTCAAGCAGTTTCGCGCCCTCTTCGCTCAGGACTCCCGCATCTTCGCCCGCCAAAAGCACCTTGGGGAATATATCCCTGAGCTTCCATGGATAGCCCTTAGAAGCGATCTTTTCGTCAAACAGATCAACCATTCTTTGATCGTAATCCTTTGTATCTGTATCTATCGGGAACATTCCGGAAGCCTCTCCTATGCCCAAAACCTTTTTCCCGGTAAGCAGATAATGTATGTATCCGGCAAGCGTGGTCTGGAACGAAATTTTTCCGACATGCTCCTCGCCGTTCAATATTGCCTGATAAAGATGGGCAATGCTCCATCTCTGCGGTATATTGAAATCGAAAAGCTCGGTAAGCTCCTGCGAAGCCTGTCCGGTTATAGAATTTCTCCATGTGCGGAACGGTACGAGCATATCATCGTTTTCATCGAGCGCAATATAGCCGTGCATCATAGCGCTGAAGCCTATCGCCTTCAGGCGGCGTATAGAAGTGCCGTATTTTTCCTTTACATCGCCGCAAAGCTTTGCATAGCAGTCCTGAATCCCGTTTATGATATCGTCAAGAGAATATGTCCATATTCCGTTTTCATAACGGTTTTCCCAATCATGGCTGCCGGAAGCGACCGGAGAAAAGTCCTCGCCTATAAGCACCGCCTTAATGCGCGTAGAGCCGAATTCTATTCCCAAAACGGCTTGTCCGCAGTCGATCATATCTTTTATATTCAAGTTTATCCCTCCTGTTTTTTTTATTTATTTATATTATAATATAGATAAATAAAATAATCAACTACTTTTTTTTAATTTTGTTAAATAACTGACATACTGTTGAAAATGCGCATAAATACGGCCTTACAAAGCTTTTAATAACATAAATTTTACTCTATCTGAAAAAATTCACAATTTGTTAATTGCAATTCACACAAAAATATGTTAACATAATAGAGGAATATTATAAAATATGACAGCATAAAATAATAATGGGCGGCGATGTGGTTTGCGGCGCCCGCAGCGAAAGGAGAATACGTATGAATAACGAAATAAAAGAGCTTGCGGCTTTGTGCCGTGAAAGCAAGTATATTGACCCCTCCTTGTATGATAAATACGATGTTAAAAAGGGAATGAGAGATCTAAACGGAAACGGCGTAGTATGCGGACTTACAAATATAGGCGAAGTACACGGAACAGATAACGGTCATGCGGCAAAGGGAGAGCTGTATTATTGCGGCTATAAAATAAATGATATATTAAAGGGCTGTATGATGGAAAGACGATTCGGCTTTGAGGAAACGACTTATCTTTTGCTGTTCGGAAAGCTTCCGAACAAAAAAGAGCTTACGGATTTTTATTCGCTGCTTGCACAATACCGTGAGCTTCCCAAAGATTTTGTCAGAGATGTTATTATGCAGAATCCCGGTGCGGATATGATGAATTTGATTTCAAGATGCGTTCTCGCTCTTTATACATACGACAAAAACGCGGATGATATAAGCTTTGAGAACGTGCTTGAGCAGTGCATTTCGTTGATAGCTAAAATGCCGCTTCTGGCGGTCTATGCTTACCAGTCCTACTGCTATTTCTACAATAAGCGTTCAATGGTAGTGCATTCGCCCTTAGCGAATCTTTCTACAGCGGAAAATATACTTCATATGCTCAGGAATGACAGCAAATATACGCCTCTTGAGTCGCATCTGCTCGACCTCATGCTCGTGCTTTTGGCGGAGCACGGCGGCGGAAACAACTCCGCTTTTACGACCCATGTCATAACCTCGACCGGCAGCGACACCTATTCCACAGTTACTGCGGCTTTATGCTCCATGAAGGGCTTGGCAAGCGGAAACACGAATATCAAGGTGCGTCAAATGATGGAGGACATCTCCGAACACGCTTCAACGGACAAAGAGCTTCATGATTATTTAAGCGATATATTGAATAAGGGAGCATTTGACAAGACCGGTATAATTTACGGTATGGGTCATGCGGTCTACTCTACCTCCGACCCGAGAGAAAAGGCATTCCGGGTATTCGTGGAAAGGCTTGCCGTTGAGCAAGGAATGACGGAAGAGCTGGAGCTGTATAAGAGAGTAGAGGAGCTTGCTCCAAAGGTCATAGCCGAGGAAAGAGAGATATACAAGGGCGTTTCGGCAAATGTTCATTTCTATTCCGGCTTCGTGCTTAAAATGCTTGGAATACCGACAGAGCTTTATACGCCGATGTTTGCAGTGGCAAGGATATCCGGCTGGGCGGCTCACAGGCTTGAAGAGCTTGCTAACCCGATGAGAGTTATACATCCGGCATATAAGGGAATTGCTTCACACAAAGAGTATGTAAAAATAGAAGACAGACAATAAAATCGAGTTAAAAACTAATAGGGCTGCCCGATTTTAGATGTGGAGCGTTGAAAGGCTTTTACAGTCTTTAAATGCTCCGCGCTAAAAGGGACAGCCCATTTTATCTTTTTACAGTCTTCCCGTTCCTTTGCATGCCGGACATGTCTTTGAGCCTGCTCCGCCGCAGTTGGGGCATGTATCCTCCCATATTCCTCCGCCTATGCCTATCTGGGCATGAGTGGAATATCCGCTTCCGTGGCAGTAGGTACAGGTGATCCTGCCCGAGCCGTAGCACATCGCACAGGCGCCCGCTGCTCCGGCAGATGTACCTCCGGACGGCGCGCTTCCCTGACCCGACGCGTTAAATGCCGGTCCGCCCTGGTCATATACGTCCCATACGTTTAAAAGAGTATCTCCCGAACCGTCATAATTCATCATTTTTATCATGCGGTATCTGTCAGCGTATTCGCGGCCGCTGTCAGTCCAGTCAAAGTAATAATATACGACCTTCGAGTCATCGTAATTTAATATAATATTTCCGTCCGAGCCGTACTGCTCCGTCTGCTGGGAAATAACCTTGTTTTCCCTGTTTTTAAGCGTATTCGCGTCATCTGTGAACGCTCCGTTAAAGTCTCCGCCCACTCTGCATTCCTGTATATATGCTCCCTGCGGAAGGCTTGAAACAACGCTGCTTGAACTTCCGTCACGCTCTATTTCGAGTATTTTCTCCGTTTCCTCCGGATCTCTTACATCCACAGCTATCCCTACATAAAGCTTATCGTCATATACGGAAACATATTTTATCGCGGCAACTCTGTAATTTGAAGCATAAGTACCGGAGCTTTCATCCTCCAGCTCCGAGCGTGAGAGCGGAGTAGAAGCCTCTGTTTTGGTCACCTTTCCGGAAGCAATATCATATACGGTTGCCGTTATAAGGTTCTCCGTCATTCCTATATGATATATTTTATTATCGCATATAAAGAACTGATATACAAAGCCTTTGGGAAAATCATCGCCGGAATAGAGCATTTCGACCGATGAGCCGTCCCTGTTCATGCGCTCCACGCCCTCCCAAAGGTCACGGTAATAAATCATACCGTTATAAAGAATAAGATTAGACGCGCTCTGTTCAGCGACAGAATAGGCGTATTCCTCTCCGTTTTCATATCTGTAAATGTTACCCGTTTCCTTTGGGGCGCAGTATACTGTATTTGAATCGATAAGAACCGATGGAAGGCTCTTTGTTCTTGAGCCGTCTATATAATACTGTGCTGAGGTATCAAAATATACCTTTCTGCTGTGATCGCCTATTTCCACTCTCTGCATCGGTGCATTCCAGTATACCTCCGTACCGAACGCCTCGCTTATTGCGCGCACCGGTACAAGCGTTCTTCCGTCTATGATTACTGCCGGCGCGTCAAGCTGCACTTCGTTTACAGCTCCGTTTGATTCCACCTTCATAACATTAGAATCGGCGCTTACCGATATAGTAGTTTCCCCGCGCGTACTCACAGCTGTTTTTGAAGTATCGTCCCACTCCACACCTGCTCCCAGCGCCTCAAAAATAGCGCGCATAGGGACCATTGTCCTGTCGTTTATCATAACAGGCTCTGTATCAAACGAAACGGGCGCACCATCAACGGTAACGCTTATCGCAGAAGCTCCAGCCGCCGTAAACATGACGAGCATAGCTGAGCCTATAAAGCTTAAGAACAGTTTTTTTAACATGCTTTTCATTGAATTCCACTTCCCTTTTATTTATATTCTAAAACGGAGGTATAGACCTTACCGTTCTCTATTCTTGCTGTGGCATAGGTTTTTCCGAAGCGTATGCTTCCGGGATTTAAAAGCGTCATATTGCCCTCGAGCGAGGTATGAGCTATATGAGTATGACCGAATATGCACAGATCCGCCTCCGCCTTTTTTGCACGGCTCACAAGCGTTCGGTAATTCGACTCATATTTTACCCTGTAATCGTGGCCGTGTGTGAGGAATATCCTCGCGCCCCCAATAATAAATGTAAGCTCCCCGGGAGCGTTCGAGAAAAAATCATTGTTTCCCTTAACATAATACATCGGTATATCGGGAAAAACAGACTGAATATCCTCGGCGTCGCGCGTGTAATCTCCGGCGTGTATGACAGCGTCAATATGCTCGGAATTTTCTATGATTTTCAGACAGTCGTTTATATGCCCGTGCGAGTCCGAAAATATTAATAATCTCTTCATAAAAAAGCTATCTCCTTGTTCTTTTGGCGGTATTATATCATAAGTGCAAAACCGCAATCGGTTTTGCTTCACACCGATACAATAAACACATACACTAAAAGCCGCAGGGCTTTTTTCCTTAATGGTGTTTATTATAACATATCATCTTTTATTTTGTCAACATATTATGCCCATGTTTTAAATATAAAACAAATATATATTAAAATTCCCTGCAAACCACGACGGTAAGCAGGGAATTTATGTTTAAAATATCACTTTGCCGAAATTCATTTCCGCGCGTCAAAATAGTTTATTGACATAAAGACACTCATAGTTATGCAAATATATCTTCAGAGCCATGGTGTTATTGTCGTAATCCTCCTTGTCCACTCCAATAGCAAGATGTATTTCATACGCCAATTTGTTGCTGTCGCAATAAATGTACTCCGTTTTAGGCTCTATTATTACGCATATCGCCTTTTCTGTGTGATTAATGCTTGTCATTCTGTGCGGAAGATTGTAATATTCCTCTGTTCTTTCATTTCTGGGAAGCATATACACGACAGGCTCGGTTTCCCGCAGGGAAAACTGAAACTTTTTGTTATTGGCGATCAAATGCAGCACATTATAATCCACCATAACCTTATGACCCTTTGTCAGTGCCGAAAAAGGAGCCTTAACGGCGGAAAATTCGTTTACAAGCATATCTTCTATATACTTAATGCTTTTCTTTCCCGGTTTAACAAACGGCTTGTATTTGAGCAGCCTGTCACGATCGCCTTCCTTTATGTCGGATTCATTCAGATACAAAAATGCCACAGTTCATCCCTCTTTACTAAATAAATCTTATAAATTATATAATTAATTTATATCTACAGACTGATATCTATTTGTGCCAAGGAGCATCGTTGTGGCCGCTTCCATACAATATGCTGTCAAATTATAAGCCCCTACTCTTACCTCATCAACATCTGTTGGAACCCATACATCAGCTACATATACGTTACCTTGTTTAGCGGCGGTTTCAGTTGGTACCCAAGAACCTGATATGTAACTATATTCATATGTTGAGTTACTTGCTACAACAGAGATTTTGTCAAATCCAAAACCGGACAATGTTGCATTTCCTGTCCAATATATATACAATTGACATGTTGTCGTATTGCCATTTCTTATCAAAGCATATCCTACACTAGTACGATAGCTGTATCTTGGCGAATTTTCTTCATATTCATAGACATCATCATCTGATAAAGTTTGATTGTTGTCATCGAGATTTTCGGAAGAATCTATAATCGGAATACTTATATAATCATTTGTCTGTTCTGATTCAGTATCTATTTGTAAATCCAAACTACCCTCTGATAATTGCTCAGAATATCCTGAATTTTCTATTGTATAATTTACATCACTTGTAATATCTGCCGCTAAAACATTCGAATTCATTGCCAATATCGACATAATAATGGCAGACCACATTGCAATAGTCTTTTTAAATTTCATAATATATTCCCTTTCTTCAATATTTTTTAGAATAAATACAAATATAATTATTATCTCATCCCCTCTCTTAATGTTAGCAAAAACATATTTACTCTGTATGCATACTTCGTTAGCAATATTATAACATAAATTTCTATTTATGTCAAGTATAACATATATATTTATTCCTGCGGATACTGTCGATAAAAAAACGTCTGTGCCGGGCGTAAAACGACAGCCTTTTTCTGTCGCATATGCTATAATCAGATGAAAGCGGACATTTGCGGGCAAAACACGGGCGAATGTCAAAAGCGGGAAAGGAGAAATGAACATATGGCACTAATAAAACCCGGGGTGCGCGGAACGCTCAGGCTTCCGGCGCTTCGGGAAATCACGGGGCTTGTTATCACGGCGGTGGTATCGAGGGCCTCGATACTGGGAATGCACCCGTTCGGGGCGGCGTATTTCGCGGCGGGACTGGGGAACGGTCTTTCATACTGGGCGATAGGCGCGGTGCTTATAGGTTTGGCGAGCGCGGGAACGGGAATAGGACTTATGAAATACATGACGGCGGTATTGATATACGCGCTTTTTGCAAAACTGCGCCCCAAATCGGGATACATTATAAAAGCAAGCGTATGCGGAGGGAGCGTGCTTGCCGGAGGGCTTATATTTGCCCTCTACAGCTATGCGGGAGCATATGATCTGATACTCGCCGCGGCGGAGGGAATCATCTCGGCTATAATGTACATAATATTCACCAAGTCGGAGGATTTCATACAAAGCGCCAATACAAGGACAAGCCCGGGGCGCGATACGCTTATGAGCGCGGCAGTATTTGCGGGAGTGCTTATAACCGGCGTTTCGGATATACGGCTTCCCATAGGGATAGGGCTTTCGGGAATCGCCGCCGCTTATGCGGTGCTGTGCATGGCGGACGCGTGCAGTATAGGAGCTGCCGGAGGGGGCGGACTTTGCATGGGCTTTATGTGCGCTATGTCCGACACCAGTGCGGTCATATCAGCCGGATTTTACGGAATTTGCGCTGTATTTGCAAATCTTTTGCGCTCGTTCGGAAGGATAGGAACTGCGGTAGGCTTTTGGGGCGGAGCGGCGGCATGTATGATATATATGCAGTATGCCGGAGGAGCGGACATAAGCATATGGAACATAGCTATTGCAACAGCCTTATTCATGCTCTCGCCTAAAAAAATAAGGAAGGGCATAGAGGAATTTTTCTCCGGTACACGCCGTACGGACGCGGCGGCGGCTCAGGACAGAGTCAGGTTCTATATAGGAAGCCGGCTTGAGGGCGCGGCAAAGGGCTTTAAGGAGCTTGAGGAAAGCTTTGTAAAAGCATCGGAGCAAAGGCTCAACCGCTGCCATGAGGATGCGGTCGATATATTTGACGACACTGCCTCGCGCGTATGCAGGGGCTGTCCGATGTCGGTAAAATGCTACGAAAAGGATTTTACAGGAACATATTCGAGGATGCTGGAGCTTTTGAAGCTGGCGGAATCGGGAGAGCTCGACGACAGAAACATACCAGAAAAATTCATGCGCCGCTGCGTAAAGGCGGCAGATTTCTCACGGACTATGAAGCATGTATACGAGCTTTACCGAATGAGGGAGCTGTTTAAAGGAGAAGCGGTAAAGAGCCGCGATATTGCGGCAATGCAGTATAAGGATATATCGCGTCTGCTCGATTCAATGGCGCAAAGCGCACAGGGAGGAGTCAGATTCTGTCCCGAATACGAGGATTCACTTATAGAAGAGCTTGACAAAAACGGCATCGCACTGTCTGAAATCAGCGTTATAGAGAGGGAAAGCGGAGCTATAGAGGTGCATTTGGGACTAAAAAACCATGCCGGAGCTGAAAAAATAGAAAATATAATTTATTCGGTCACAGGCGTAAAAACAGAGCTTTCGGGCGAAACACTCGGAACGGCGGTATTTGTTTCAAAGCCTGTTATAAACATTGAAACCGGAGCCTGCGCCGTTCCCATACAGATAAGCAGCGAATCCGGAGATGTGATAGAATTTTTTGAGGCGGACGGATATATGAGCTATGTTATCCTATGCGACGGAATGGGAACAGGAAAGGAGGCTATGCTGCAAAGCCGCGAGCTTGTAAGACTTTTAAGAAGCTTTTTGGAGTCGGGCTTCGATGCGGAAACAGCCTTAAGGACCGTTAATTCGGCGCTGTGCCTGCGGCTGGACAGGGAAAGCACCGCCGCGGTGGATCTATTGTGCATAGACAGGCTCAAATCTACGGCTAAGCTTTATAAAACAGGCAGCGCACAAAGTCTTATACTTCATAACGGCGAATCGGAAACAGTATTTCCCGCTTCGGTTCCCGCCGGAATGCTGCCGGAGATAAATACCGTCCCCCGAAGCTTTCGTCTTAGCTCCGGCGACGTCATTGCCTTAGCCTCCGACGGAGTTACTCAGGCGGGCGGACGAGTATACCGCGAATGGGCTTTAAAGGCTATAGAGGAAGGCAGCGCACCGGAATGCGCAAGAAAAATAATCGACAAGGCTCTTTCGCTATGCGGAGGGACAGCGTATGACGATATGAGCGCGGCTGTCATTAAAATAATTTAGTATAAATAAATTGTCACAAATTTAACTATTAATTTGCTATAAATTTAACGATTTTATACTATTTTAATACAAATTAAACACTTAATTAAAAAAATTTTTCAACTTTTCACAACTTTTTGCAAAAAAAAGGTAGACAAATACAGAATTTATGATATAATATTATTAGTAAAACTGTATCGCCCCTGCTCTTATATGAGCGTGGGTGTGCAAAATAACAAATACGGACAGCCGCAATTATTTATATTCGGCTTCCGGCGACATTATAAGTATTAGGAGGAGATTCCAATGGCAAAGAAATATGTTTACCTTTTCTCAGAGGGTAACGCAAGCATGAGAGAGCTTCTCGGCGGCAAGGGCGCTAACCTTGCGGAGATGACCAATCTCGGACTTCCCGTTCCGCAGGGCTTCACTATTTCAACAGAAGCCTGCACTCAGTACTATGAGGACGGCAGAAAAATAAACGATGAGATTCAGGCTGAGATACTCGAATACATCACAAAGATGGAGGAAATCACCGGAAAGAAGTTCGGAGATAAGGAGAACCCGCTTTTGGTGTCGGTTCGTTCCGGAGCAAGAGCTTCAATGCCGGGTATGATGGATACTATACTTAACCTCGGTCTTAATGAGGATGTTGTTGAGGTAATGGCAAGAAAATCCGGCAATCCGAGATGGGCATGGGACTGCTACAGAAGATTTATTCAGATGTACTCCGACGTTGTTATGGAGGTAGGAAAGAAGTATTTCGAGGTTCTTATCGACAAGATGAAGGAGGAAAAGGGCGTTACTCAGGACGTTGAGCTTACTGCTGAGGATCTGAAGGACCTCGCGGAGCAGTTCAAGGCTGAATATAAGGAGAAGGTAGGCGCTGACTTCCCGACAGACCCGAAGGAACAGCTCTTCGGCGCTATCAAAGCGGTATTCCGTTCATGGGACAACCCGAGAGCAAATGTATACCGCCGCGATAATGATATCCCGTATTCATGGGGTACGGCTGTAAACGTTCAGATGATGGCGTTCGGTAACATGGGCGACACATCGGGTACAGGCGTTGCATTTACAAGAGACCCGGCAACAGGCGAAAAGCACCTTATGGGCGAATTCCTGATGAACGCTCAGGGCGAGGACGTTGTTGCAGGTATCCGCACACCGCAGAAGATAGACCAGCTCAAGGAAGTTATGCCTGAGGTTTACGACCAGTTCGTAGATATCTGCAAGACTCTTGAAAACCACTACAGAGATATGCAGGATATGGAGTTTACTATCGAGGATAAGAAGCTCTATATGCTCCAGACAAGAAACGGTAAGAGAACAGCTCAGGCTGCTTTGAAGATTGCATGCGATCTCGTTGACGAAGGCATGATAACCGAAAAAGAAGCTGTTTTGATGATAGACCCGAGAAACCTTGACACACTTCTTCACCCGCAGTTCGACCAGAACGCTTTGAAGGCTGCAACACCTGCCGCTAAGGCTTTGGCTGCATCGCCGGGCGCTGCATGCGGTAAGGTCGTATTTACTGCTGAGGACGCTAAGGCTTGGAACGCAAGAGGCGAGAAGGTTGTTTTGGTAAGACTCGAGACCTCGCCGGAGGATATCGAGGGCATGAAGGCCGCTCAGGGTATCCTTACAGTAAGAGGCGGTATGACTTCTCACGCTGCCGTTGTTGCGCGCGGCATGGGTATCTGCTGTGTTTCCGGCTGCTCGGAGATAGCTATGGACGAGGAGAACAAGAAGTTCACTCTTGCAGGCAAGACATATCACGAGGGAGATTATATCTCAATCGACGGTTCTACAGGTAATATATATGAAGGCATCATCCCGACAGTTGACGCTTCGATAAGCGGCACATTCGGAAGAATCATGGGCTGGGCAGACAAGTACAGAAAGCTCAAGGTTAGAACAAACGCTGATACTCCGGCTGATGCTAAGAAGGCAAGAGAGCTGGGCGCAGAGGGTATCGGTCTTTGCCGTACAGAGCATATGTTCTTCGGCGGCAACAGAATCGACGCTTTCAGAGAAATGATCTGCTCCGATACAGTTGAGGAGAGAGAGGCAGCTCTTGAGAAGATCCTCCCGATGCAGCAGGGCGACTTTGAGGAACTTTATGAGGCTCTCGAGGGAAATCCTGTTACCATCCGCTTCCTCGATCCGCCGCTTCATGAGTTCGTTCCTACAGACGAAGAGGATATAAAGAAGCTCGCTGAGGCTCAGGGCAAGAGCGTAGAGAGAATCAAAGAAATCATCGATTCACTCCACGAGTTCAATCCTATGATGGGTCACAGAGGCTGCCGTCTTGCGGTAACATATCCTGAAATAGCAAAGATGCAGACAAGCGCTGTTATCCGCGCAGCTATAAACGTTAAGAAGAATCATCCGGACTGGAACATTGAGCCGGAAATCATGATTCCGCTCGTAGGCGACGTTAAGGAGCTTAAGTATGTTAAGGATATAGTTACAAAGACAGCTGATGCTGAAATAGCTGATGCAGGCGCTGAGCTTAAGTATGAGGTAGGTACAATGATAGAGATCCCGAGAGCGGCTCTTCTTGCTGACCAGATCGCTACAGAGGCTGAGTTCTTCTGCTTCGGTACAAATGACCTCACACAGATGACATACGGCTTCTCGCGTGACGACGCAGGCAAGTTCCTCGATGCTTACTATGACGCTAAGATTTTTGAGAACGATCCGTTCGCAAAGCTCGACCAGGCAGGCGTCGGCAAGCTTATGAAGATGGCTATAGAGCTCGGCAAGCCGGTAAGACCGGAGCTTCACGTAGGTATCTGCGGCGAGCATGGCGGAGATCCGTCATCGGTTGAGTTCTGCCATAAGATTGGTCTTGACTATGTATCGTGCTCACCGTTCCGTGTGCCGATTGCAAGACTTTCAGCAGCTCAGGCAGCTATAAAGGACGAGAAATAATAAAACGGACAAAAGGGGCTGTCGCTTTTAGCGCAGAGCGTTTAAAGGCTGTAAAAGCCTTTAAACTACGAACAGAACTCACCTCTCGATGTACACAAAGTACACCTTCGGGTGAGTTCTGTCCGTTCTGCATCTAAAATCAAGCAGCCCCAGTAGTCCTATGAACTTTTTATCCTTTTAATTTATACACCAAAAAATTCATTCGCATAATTCACGCTGTCGAGCGCATCGCGGCAATACCGGTCCGCGCCTATCATATCGGCATATTCCTGCGTAAGCACCGCCCCGCCTACAAATACCTTTACATCCAGTCCCGCGGCGCGTATAGCCTTTATGGTCTCCTCCATGCTGACTACCGTGGTGGTCATCAGCGCACTCAAGCCGCATAAATGGATATCGTTTTGCCTAAGCTCCTCAACAATTACCTCCGGCGCAACATCGCGTCCCAGGTCATGCACCTCATAGCCGTAATTCTCAAGCAATACCCTTACTATATTCTTTCCTATATCATGGATATCTCCCTTTACCGTAGCTATAACGATTTTTCCGCGGCTTTCCTGCTTAACTCCGGATGCCTCGATATGCGCCTTTATCGCCGCAAAGGAATTCTTTACCGTTTCCGCGCTCATCATAAGCTGCGGCAAAAACATCGTTCCCTTTTCAAATTCCTTTCCGACCAAATCCAGAGCCGGAATAATCTCGTTATTCACAATGTCCATCGGCTCGCGTTCTTTCAAAAAAGCGTTTGTTTCATCAAATGAACTGTCCTTTAAGCCCTTTACTATCATATCAAACAGTCTGCTGCGTTCTTCATGCGGTGCGTTTTGCGTCTGTTCCTTTACTGTAACGGTAGTATTCGCCTTTGTTCCGGCATAGCGCGAAATATATTCGGCGCATCCCTCATCATATCCCGAGAGCGCCCTGAATGCACGGAAGGTATTTATCATAGCATCATTGCATGGATTGATTATACACGCGTCAAGGCCGTTGTTTAAAGCCATAGCAAAGAATGTGCTGTTTACTATTTCACGTCTGGGCAGTCCGAACGATATATTCGAAACTCCAAGGCAGGTCTTTATTCCCATAACGTCCTTTATATATTTAAGCGCCTGTATCGTCTGAGCGCTTTCCTTCTGCTGAGCCGATATTGTGAGCGTCAGCGCGTCCATAACAAGATTGTTCCTGCCTATACCGTACTGAGCCGCACGGTCACGTATTTTCTCTGCAACCTTTATCCTGCCCTCGGCGGTCTCGGGTATACCGTTTTCATCAAGACACAGTCCGACAAGCACACCGCCGTATTTTTGAACTATCGGCAATATCGCCTCAAGGCTTTCCTCCTTGCCGTTTACCGAATTTATCATCGGCTTTCCGTTATAGCGGCGCAGAGTGTTTTCTATCGTAACAGGGTCTGAGCTGTCGAGCTGAAGCGGCAGATTTACCGCCTGAGTAAGCGCATTTACCGCCCTCTGCATCATCTCGCATTCATCTATCTCCGGCAGTCCGACGTTTACATCAAGAATATCCGCTCCAGCGTCACGCTGTGCAAATGCCTCATCCAAAATATAATTTATATTCTTATCACGCAGAGCCTGCTGAAATTTTTTCTTTCCTGTCGGGTTTATCCTCTCGCCGACAATTACCGGTCCGTTCCCAAGATACACCGCCTTTGAATATGAAGCCGCGACCGTAAGTCCCTTATCCTCGACTACCGGCTTATAATCCTTGCATACAGCTATCATTTCCCTTATATAATCCGGCGTTGTCCCGCAGCAGCCGCCTATAACGCTTGCACCGCATTTTGCTATAAGAGCACAGTCCGCTCCGAATTCCTCCGGCGTAACGTCATATACCGTCTGTCCGTCCCTGACCATAGGGAGTCCGGCATTTGGCTGTGCCATTATCGGGACAGACGCTATCTGTGAAAGTCTATCCATCATTTCAGCTATCTGCTTAGGACCCAATCCACAGTTTATACCCAGACAGTCTACTCTCAGACCCTCAAATATAGCACACATAACGTCTACGTCCGCACCGGTAAGGGTTTTAAAGCTCTCATCGAATGTCATAGTAAGGAACACCGGAAGAGATGTATTCTCCTTTGCCGCAAGCACCGCCGCCTTTGCCTCAAGCGTATCGGACATAGTTTCTATCAATATCAAATCAGCGCCGCATTTCTCGGCTGCTTTGGCGATTTTGGCATACTGACTATAACATTCGTCAAAAGAGAGATCGCCTATCGGTTCCATAAGCCGTCCGGTCGGTCCCATATCAAATGCTACAAAACGGGGCTTGCTCTGGGTAGAATACTTTGCGGCAGCCTTTTTTGCGATTTCAACAGATGAAGCTATTATAAGCTCAACAGGAGAATCGATAAGCTCCGCCTTCAGGGGATTCGCTCCGAATGTATTGGTAGTGATAATATCCGCCCCGGCTTCGAGATACTCCTCGTGGATACGGGAAATAAGCTCGGGATTGGTTAGATTGAGCATTTCGGGGATATCCCCGCCCTTAAGACCGTTTTTTTGCAGCATAGTACCCATAGCGCCGTCAAAAAACAATATCCGCTTTCCAAGTATATCCTTAATATTCATTCCGTACTCCTTTGCTGTTTATGCTGTAAACAGGCTGTTTATCACGCCTATTATTCTCTTTGCCGTTTCGGGCCTGTTCATCGTATAAAGATGAATTCCGTCAATATCATTCGATACAAGCTCGATAATCTGATCTACCGCATATGCAAGTCCCGCCTGTGTGAGTGCCTGCGGATTATCCTGATATTTTGAGATCATGCGCGTAAACTTTGACGGCATCGACGCTCCGCCCGAAAGAATACACATCTTCTCTATCTGGCTCTTGCTGGTAAGCGGCATTATTCCGGCGGTGATAGGAACGTTTATGCCCTTTCTTGCCGCCATATCACGGAAGCGGTAAAAAGCGTCATTGTCGAAAAACATCTGAGTTACAAGGAACTCAACTCCCGAATCCACCTTGATCTTCAGATTCTCAATATCCCTCTCAAGGCTCTCGCAGTCGGGATGACACTCCGGATAGCATGCGCCGCCCACGCAGAAGCCGCCAAAATCTCTTATCGCCGCCGCAAGCTCACAGGCATATTTATAACCGCCCGGAACAGGGTAGGGGGAGTCCTTGGGAATATCTCCTCTAAGAGCAAGTATATTCTTTATCCCGCGCGATTTCAAATCCTCAAGAGCCGAATGTATCTGCTCACGGTCAGACGATACGCATGTCAAATGCGCCAGCGCCGTAAGGGAGAGCTTGTCCTCCATATACTGGGCAACCTCGGCGGTCTTTTTGGAGGTAGAGCCGCCCGCTCCGTATGTAACGCTCATATAATCTATCGGCAGCTTTGCCATTTCATCAATAGCCGTAGTAACGCTCTCTATTGAATTGCTCTTTTTCGGAGGGAATACCTCGAACGAAAGAACCGGCTTTTTATTCGCAAAAATATCCTTTATATACATTCAAACAACTCCTTTTTACTATTACATATCTAAAAATCGATAATATTTAAAGAAATTTTCAATTCTTTTTCTGATTTCCTCTTGATATTATACAACAAAAATGTTATAATATCAAGTAGATAACGCTATTTTTAACAGAAAGGACACAAAGCTAATGAAAATTACCAAGGCTGTTATCCCGGCTGCGGGGTTCGGAACGAGATTTCTTCCGGCTACTAAGGCAGTGCCTAAGGAAATGCTGCCGATAATCGACAAACCTACTATCCAGTACATAGCCGAAGAGGCTATAAATGCCGGAATCACTGATTTACTGATAATCGTTTCAAGAGGAAAAGACGCTATTGTCAATCATTTTGATAAGGCGTTTGAGCTTGAAAGCATTTTGGAGCGCGATGGAAAAACCGAGATGCTCGAGGCTGTAAGGGAAGTATCTTCAAAGCTTGACGTGCATTTCATAAGACAGCAGGAGCAAAAGGGACTTGGACATGCGGTTCTTTATGCAAAGAAGTTTATCGGAAACGAACCGTTTGCGGTAATGCTTGGCGATGATGTTGTTGTAAGCGATAAGCCGTGTATAGGACAGCTCATGGAGCAGTATGAAAAGGTAAACGCAAGTATTTTGGGTGTACAGCGCGTCGGCATGGATCAGGTATCGAAATACGGCGTCGTAGCCGCTGAGCCTGTTGAGGGAAGATTATACCGCGCTACAGGAATGGTTGAAAAGCCCAAGCGTGAGGATGCTCCGTCGGATATGGCTGTTTTGGGAAGATATATTATTACGCCCGGCATTTTTGAATGCCTTGAGCATACGCCAAAGGGTGCGGGCGGTGAGATACAGCTCACAGACGCGCTTGTTATGCTTTCTCAAAAAGAGCCGCTTTATGCCTATGATTTTGAGGGCAGACGCTATGACATCGGCAGCAAGCAGGGATTCCTGCAGGCTACAGTGGATTTCGCTCTTGCGAGGGATGATTTAAAGGATGAATTTAGGGAGTACCTTAAAACAATTATTTAATTTTGCCCCAAGTTTTTATAAAATTTTTATAAATCTTGTCCCATGCAATCCTTCCTTCCACCGTATTATATTATAAAAGGATTGCAAAAAAAGCGCCCGCTTGGGCGCTTTTTACTGTCTTATTATAATTATGTCGTTGAGCGAAATGCTTCTCTTAAACCGTATATAGGAATTACAGCAATCAGGAACGATCATTTCACTATGATTTTCAAAAATATCATTAATGACTTCATTGCATATCTGTAATACAAATTATCCATATAAAACTGCAAGATATTTTTATTTTAACGAAAAAATATACTTCTTAATCTCTGTCAAAAATCTTTCAGCATTTTCCACCTGCTGTACAGTTTCTTCTTTTGATAAAATATAAAAATCCTCATAATCTGCCTCTTGACGTATTTCAAAAGCATTTTGCAAAATATATGAATATATTTTATCAAAAACTCCGCTTTTAATATAATGCTCTCGGAAATATGCAATAACTCCTGAATGACGTTTTCTATCCTCACCGTCTATAGCAAGAACGGCTCTTGCACTATGAAAAATAGCATAATATGCTCTATTGGCAGCTGCCATAAAACAATCATTTTTTAATAGAAGCTTTGCTTCATTTAAACAGCTTTGTGATTTTTCCAATCTGTATACCGCCAAATCGTAATTCGCTGTATCAGGCATACATTACACCGTCTTTCAATACATTTTTATAGAAAGGAAGTGTATTTTTCCACTTTTCAAAGACCTGTGCACTTTGAAGCTTAGATGTTATAAAAACATTATTTTCAATATTCAAATCAGCGCAGAAGCAGCTTAAATCCCACCGGTATTTACTCAGCTCCTCCGGAGTCATATCAACCATAATCATAACGTCAATATCAGACTCCTCATTGTAGTCGCCTCGTGCATACGAGCCGTATAGAATAACGTGCTTAAGCTTACTGCCGAACACTTCTTTGGAATACTCCGTTATTTGATCAATAAGCTTATTCAACAAAAACTTATCACACATTTTATATCACTCCGATCATTGGCACACATCAAAAAGTCTGGTCACTGTAGCTATCGCCTGCTGTCTGGTGTAATAGCCTGTCGGGTCAAAATGAGTCTTGTCGATACCGCTCATTATGCCATTGTCGCCTACCCATTTAACATAAAACTCCGCCCAAGGCGCTATAAGGTCATTATCATCATATGCAAGATTATAATTGGTCTGGATATACTTAAATTTTGACGCTGTTTCGGTAAGCATTTTCGCCGCTTCCTGCCTTGTTATGCAGGCGTCTGGGTCAAATATGCCGTCCGATTTTCCGCTTACTATACCCATGCTGTAGAGTATGCTTATAGACGGATCACGGCCGTCGCAGTCCGTAAAATAATTTAATAAATAATTCTGATTATTGTATCGCATATAGTCATCAATCGAAGCATATCCGTTTGTAACCGCTATAAAGTTACTCAAAAGCATACAAAACTGCTCTCTTGAAATATATCCGCCGTAATTCGAGCTGAGCTCATACGGCAAAAGAGAACGGGACGCCGCCTGCTGTACCGGCGAAACCGCCCAAGGATCTTCCGGCAGCTTCAAAAAGTCATAATCCGTTCTTAAATGAACGTCCGCTCCCTGCTGCTTTGCGGTATCCTCTTTATACATAGAATCCAGATACATAAAATTCTTTAGATCCTCGTCATCCATCTGGTAGCATACATAATTGCTGCTTCCGTAAAGTCCTATCTGAACTCCCGATGAAAGATTAAAGCAGCGTACAGCTCCCGATGAAGTATGAAGGTTAAGCGTTATACCGCGCATAGGATTAGGGTTTATACGCCTTGTAAGCTCGATTTCCGACGCCGAGTTATAAAAATCCTGTATTTCGCTTTCCGTAAGAGAAATATACATTCCGTCCTTTACGCTCGAAAGAGTTGCGCTCGTAATATCCGACGGGTTATATATTTCCAACGCCTCCGCCATCGTCATGCGTGCGGGAAGATTTACCACATCATAAGCCATCGCCGGAACAGCTGCCGCAGCGGCTATTATTACAGCCGAAATAAGAGCGGTGATTTTCTTCAACATACAATACACTTCCTTATACAGAATACGGTGAAAGCACCATCTTTGTTCCGTCCGGATTTGTTACAAAAAACTCAATATATGACGGATTATAATCATCGACATACATATCGGTAACTGTAAACTCACTTAATTCAGCAGCCTGAACAGTTCCGGTAGGCTGAGCGTTACGATAGCTTCCGCCGTTAAATGTATCGGTCGTATAGTAGCGGTAGACCATATTGTCATTATATGTATGCACAAGCTTTCTCGGTATCATATTAACTGCATTTGAGACCTTATACTGGGTTATAATACCGTTCTCAAGCTGGTACGCGCTTCCGGTAAGCATTATATCGGTAAAGCACAGTCCCTCCATATCCGAGAGTATATAGCTCTTCTCATCAAAGAACAGCCTTGAAACATATCTTACTGAAGCAATCTTGTCTCCGTTCATAACAGGAGTCAGATTTTCTCCGTCATAGCGGAAGAAATACGCCGTAAGGCAATCGCCGTTCGCCGTTACTATTATTTCATTTTTGCCGTCGCTCTTGTCAATATCCACGACTGCAAAAGAGTATGTGCTCGGCATGAAGCTAAGCTGCTGCGTAAAATCTTTTCCGTCTATTATGAGCAGGGGAGACGCCTCTCCTGAGGTATCAAGCGTTCTTGTGAACGCGATGGTTTCGTTAACGCCATCGCCGTTCGCATCGACATCTTTCCATGCAAAGCTCTGGTCACTATAGAATGAAGCAGCATCCGCTATATCCATAAAGCCATAGCGCCTTGCCGCATACGGTCTGTAGTTATTGCCGTCCGTTCCGACTATAACCATGGAATGGTAGCCGTCCCATGCTATCGAAAAATCCATCGCCTCGCCTATAGCGCGAACCGGTATAAGAACTCTGTCATTTATCATCGAAGCCGGAACTGAAAGCGCAACCTGCGTTCCGTTCTTGTATAAGACGCTGTCGTTAAGAGTTATCGAAACAGTATACGCACCTCTTACAAGGGTTGCAGTCTGAGTTGTCTGATCCCAGCTTACCTGTGCGCCTGCCTTTTCAAAAACGGCGCGTATCGGAACGAGTGTAGAGCCGTCAATAATTACCGGCGGCTGGTCAAACTCGACCCTCTCATTATTTACTATAACGCTTACCGTATCTTCCTCTGCTCCGGCCGGCAGCGCAAATGCAAATGAAAGCGCCATTGACATTATGAGCAGCGCTGAAATTATCTTTTTCATCATACTTCTCCTTTCCGGATATTATGTCAAATTATAAAACACAGTACTTCTCCATATATTTTTCCATATCGGAAAGCACTTCTCCATAGCCTCCGTCAGCCTTCAAATAGTCATATATATCCTTTACGGTCACTATTGAATGCACCTTTATTCCAAATTCGTCCATAACCTCCATTACAGCTGTTTTAGACGCATTCTGTCCTATCTCACAGCGGTTTACGGATATAAACATATCCTTTACCTCTACGTTTGCGGCATTTCTCAATATCGGCATTGTTTCACGCACTGCCGTGCCTGCCGTTATAACATCCTCGATGATTATAACGTTATCCCCGTCCTTGGGCTTATATCCTACAAGAGAACCGCCCTCGCCGTGATCCTTTGCTTCCTTTCTGTTGAAGAAATACGGCTTATCAATCCCGTACTCGTCATAAAGCGAGCCTGCACATGCCGCCGCAAGCGGTATTCCCTTATACGCCGGACCAAACATACAGTCAAAATTATCGCCGCACTGCTCCTTTACGAGCTGAGCATAAAATTTGCCGAGCGTCGCAATCTGCTTTCCTGTTCTGTAGTTTCCGGTGTTTATAAAATACGGCGTATTTCTGCCGCTCTTTGTAACAAAGCTGCCGAAACGCAGAACATCGCTCTCCATCATAAATTCAATAAATTCTTTTTTAGATAACATATCCTTTTCCTCCCTTGTATAGGTTTTTATTTTTATTAATAAATTCCGGCGATCCTTTTAATCTATGCAAGACCAAGCTCTTTCATAGCCTCTTCTTCCGAAACAAAAACACCGCAGTCCGGATCGTTTTTTATCTGTTCAAGCATAGCGATATCTATCTCATCAGGTTCTTCCTCTTCAAATATGAATATATCTTTCTTCATTTTAGTTCCCTCAATCTCTGAAATACATATTCCTAAGTTTTTTGAGTACGTTTTTTTCCATTCTTGACACCTGCATCTGTGACACGCCCATCACTTGAGCAATCTCACTCTGGCTTTTTTCATCATAATATCTGTATTTTATAAAATCTCTTTCCTTTTTCCCAAGCTTTTCTATGCAGCTTTTAAGAAAATCCCTGTTCTCCAGCATCAAAAACCTGTCATCCTCAACGCCGAGAACGTCTGAAAGCGAAAGCGCTCCATTGGCATATGCTTCATATTCGAGAGATTTCATAAATGAAGAATCACCGATATTATCAAGCTTTTTCATATCTTCATCCGAAATGTTAAGTATCCTCGCAATTTCCTCATTGCTCACTTCACTTTTGCTGCGCTTTATCTGCTCCGCTTTATAGAACATCTCATAAAGCCGGCGGGGTATCCTTATAAAGCTGCCCTTGTCACGAAAATAATTACGTATTTCACCCATAACCGTCGGCGTAGCAAAGGTCGCGAATTTTACCCCTCTGTCGGGATCAAATCTCTCCACCGCATACATTATCCCCATTGACGCAACCTGATATATATCGTCATATTCTATGCCGCGGTTTATAAATTTTCTCGACAGTATTTCCGCTATATACATATAATGCTCCACAAGCTTATCTCTTATAGCCGTATTTCCCGTTTCGCGGTACAAAGAAAACAGCTCATATTCGTCCTGTGCGGATTCCTTTATCAAGGCTGCCAAAAGAAGCCCTCCTTACACCGCCTTAGAGCGGCATTATTTTACAAGGAACTGCGCAAGCTTTACCGACTCATTATATGCCGCTTGCTCAAGCTCACCTTCCTTATAATTTCTTTTCATCAGCAAATACATATCATCACTGATATAGCTGTTATCCTTAAAATACGAGCTGTCTGCCAGGCTCACCGCATACGGCTCTCCGTCAACCATATACAGACGGCTCTCATCTGCATCTGTCCAATCATATGTATGAGCATACACATCGTCACGGTATGAATTGTTAAGCATACGCATAAGCCGTTTTGAATCTACTATATAAATATAGCTTCCTTCATCATACATGCTCATGTCAAGCTTTGAATCCAATGCGGTATCGTATTCCTCGCTTCCTGAAGTATCGGTATATGAGAGCGTCTGGAAAAATACCGAGCTTTCGCCATTGCCGTCAACATCTCCGATCCTTGAGTTCCAATCCGCAACAAGACTGTCCGTCTGCTCCTGAGCAAAAAACTGATGTCCTGCATATGTCACCGTAAAATCATATTGAGGCTGCACCGCACATTGATGAATCGTGAATACTATCAGCACCAATGCCGCCGCTATTCCAATTGTATGCCATTTATAATACATCCAGAAATACGGCCACCACTCTTTTGTAAATCTTTTCGGCACAACGCCGTAATGTTCCGCCATAATTCCAACCTCCGTAAGCAATAATTACAACTTATCAATTTATTATACCATATCTTAACCAAATAATCAAGTCATTTTTGTGAAGTATGCTAAAACATTTTGTTAATTTAATATAACTTTTACTGTTATGCTGATTTTCTCATTAACAAGAAAAAGCTCCCAAAGGGAGCTTTTTCTGCTAAAGGAGCACATATTATTCACCTTTTACCTGAATATCCTGAATCTTAACCGTAGTTGTGGAATCTACGCCTTTTTCCTCAAACATATACTCGTTAAGCTGTCTTGCCGCATATTCAGCCTGCGTGCTTTCTGTAAGTACATCGTCCTCCTCATCAAAAAGGAGAATACAAATTTCCGGTTCAATATACTTTTTCAATCTGATTTCCCCCTCTTATTAATAATTATAGTCACTTTTACTATCGTAATCGCCTAAATTATCTGCATGAACAGCGTTATCATTTGAATTAAGATCGTCATATCCTTCGCCCGGTTTTTCCTGACTGTAATTGATCTCTGCAACCGCGCTCGGGGCATAAAGATTATCTATAATAATGCCGTAGGTAACAGTAGCTCCTCCGGATACTTTAGGAAGTTCATATTCAAGCTGAAGTTTAAGCTTTGTGTATGTATCCGTTCCGCCAGCTCCTATCCCGGTAATTTCATATATATCTCCTTTATTTACCTTAGAATTTCCATCCTCGAGTACAGGAGTACCGTCAAGCTTCAATTCTGCGTCCCAAACTCTATTATTATAAGTCTGTTCATTTCCTTCCGCATCATACAGGCTTACTGCCGTAAGACCGGAATCAAACTCCTCCTCCGCATATGCCGGATCAGAACCAAGATCCTCGATTTCACCGTCTGAGCCTGTCGAAACCTCCTGGTCAAGCGCTCCTTCTCCAAACATCTCGGCTATACTCATTATTATCTCTTCATTTTGAGCATTTACTCCGCCATTCTCTGACGGTATCTTTATATATGAAGGCTCTGCCGTAGCCGTGACAGGTTTTGCCTGACCACTGCTGGTGTCATAGTATGTATATGTTTCTCCCGTCATGGGTATAGTAATATCCCATGTTATATAATTATATCCGTAGTTATCAATTTCACTTGTATTTACTGTTGCGGTAAAGCCGGTGGAAATTGTATTTCCGTATATAGCTTCCTCATCGGTATCTCCTCTGTTGCCTGTTTTTTCGTATGACCACAAAGTTTCGCCGTTCTGCTTGACATGTGATTCGCTGAATGTAGAATTATTTGTTACGCCGTCCGCCGCCACGAATGATACCATTGCGGAGCTTTGACTCGGCAGCCTTTTTACTCCTATTGTGATACCTTCTGTAGAAGGAGCGATATATCTTGACCAAATATCAAGCACGGTATAGTTTCCGTTTCCTTGACCTTCTCCTGCATATTGCATAGCTCCGTTTTGAGAGCTTGTGCCGGCAAGCATATTTTTTCCGTCTCCTATTGTAGGATAATTGCCATCGGTGACGCCTGCATAATACCATGCCGTATTATCGTCTCCGTTTGCTTCGTTATTATAATAGACCGTATAGCGAGCCTCAGGCGTATTGGCATCTGGATCGTCTGTAATTGTGTTCATGCGTTCTATTATTATACCCTTCGGGTTATATTCTACATCGACAAGAGGGAAATGAGCTGCGCCTGTTTCCCAAGACGTGCTGCCCACACCATCATATATACCGACAGGAACATTATTTCCGTAAGCGTCCTGTCCGTCCCATAAAATTTCTTCCTGATTTTTCTCCAAAACCTTAACAAGAATTACAATATTGTTTTTCTCGTTTTCTTGCTGTTCGGGACTTTCACCACCTGTCAATTCAGCACGTCTCGCCCATAAGCCATTTCGTATGATCGGCCTGTTATTTTCATCAAGAGCGTATTTGCTGAAATCAAGAACTATACGATATGTATCCGTTGTATTTGTCTTAAAATCAGCATCAGCACCCAAATCAATTTTAAAGGCTCCTCCGATACCCCATGTTCCGTAGCTGGTGCCGCCTTCGTCAGATTCTGCCGCATATCCGTAGCCGTCATATGTAACTTTCGGCTTATCCTTAGGAGGAATTATATCACCGATTCTTTCAACTAATTTCTTCTGCCTTGTATACGCACTGACCGCCTCTGCACTCGGCTGATTAAAGAACAGCTTATGTGTATGGTCTCTTTTCGGATCGACCGGATCAAAATTATTTATAATCGTTGACTTTACAGGGTTGTTTGCGCTGTCAAAAAGTTCATTTCCGTTACCGTCCTTTTCCGTTCTTGTAGGTCCGGGGCCAACATCATTCTCTTTAGTAAAGCTGTAGAACGAATGTGTGAGCGAGCGCAGATAATCAACGCTCTTATCTACTTCTTTGCCGTCTTCACCAATAGGTCTGCTGCCGTCAGGCTGAGCCATATTGTACAAATCAAAAAGAGGTCCGCGGTTATTTGAATAAAGCGCAAAACCGAACGGCTCCATACCGTTAAGGTTCACCCTATACTCAAATCCATCGTATGTAAGCGTATACATCTCTGATTCCACCGGAGTTTCATGCGCACCTGTATTTAAGAAAAGCGTATCCGTCCATACACGTCCTTCTTGTTTCTCTCCATTATCAACAACAGTTATATCCCATGCGGCAACGGCAGCGTCGCTTTCCTTCGTAGCGTCAATATTATTCGTGGTGGGAGGCTCTGTAGTATGCCAATCCGCATCTACACCTATAGCTTCTGGATTATCCTCGCCGTACTCGCTTGAAAGGAATCTGAATGCGTATGTACCCGTAACAGGAGCTTTGAACGACATAGGTTCATATCCGTTTTCTGTGCCTTTTATTCCTTCAATACGAGGTCCTATCGCCTCTTGATCCGGATTTTGGATATATCCTTGATATGTACCGTTGGTATTATTGGGTCTTGTAAGATATATTCCTGTGTCTCCGGCTCCTATATTTCCATCATCTAAAGCGCTTCTCCATTTAAAAGCGCCAACATCCGCATTGACGGGGTCATACGGCATTCCGCCCTCTACCGTAGGAAGCGTTATAGCGATTGTGGAGCCGACCATACTATTATTTATACCACCTGTAATTTCTTCCGGATTATCCGACAAAACAGATTTCAAAGCGTACTCCGATGATCTCCAGACGCTTGAGCCAAAGTAAATTTTTTCTCCCTTTTCCGCATAAACATAAATAACGCTTTTTCTTTGAAGCCCGAAGTTCTGTCTGTCTCTCCATTCGAGATACGGACGATAGCCGTTATTTCCAGTATTATTTACCAAATCATTGCTTCCCTCTGCAAATGCTGCCGAAGAAAATGCTGTAAACGATGCTGCAATTATTCCCGAAATCAAAAATAATTTATTCATTTCAAATACCACCTCCGACATTTTTAATAAAATGTACGCATAATTTAGTAAAGTCTATATTTATTATATCACAATTATTTTTGAAAGTCAACAATAACATCTAAAAAAATGAAAAAAATGAAATTTATAACCGATAAAGCATATATTTCATTTTTATTACAAAAAAAGCTCTCACGAAGGAGAGCCAAAAAAAAGACGAATTAAGATTTTAATCATTCACCTTTAACCTGAATATCCTGAATCTTAACCGTAGTTGTGGAATTTACGTCTTTTTCCTCAAACATATACTCGTTAAGCTGTCTTGCCGCATATTCAGCCTGCGGTTCATTGCTTGCCGTAAGTACATCGTCCTCCTCATTAAATTAATCTATATATTTATAACAGCACAAAAATCATGTCTGCTGCAAATCTGATTTTAAAAACATTATCCAAAATATTCGCTTATACGATCCGCCATATTTGCGAATTCCTCTATTGACAGAGTTTCGCCGCGTCTTGACGGCTCTATATTTGCCTTTTCAAAGATATCCGAAAGCTCGTCCTTTGGGATACCGAAGCCGGAGGACAGACAGTTCATAAGAGTTTTGCGTCTTTGTGCAAACGCGAAGCGTACTGTTTTAAAGAACATATCCTCGCTTTTAACGCTGACCGCCGGAGCATCCAGCATCTTTAACCGTACAACAGCGCTGTCCACCTTTGGGGGAGGAACGAACAATCCCGCTTTGACATTGGTTATTATCTCGGGAGCGGTAAAGTAGCGGCACAGAAGCGTTATCGCGCCGTAATCCTTACCTCCCGGCAAAGCGCAAAGCCTCTGCGCGACCTCCTTTTGAACCATGACTACAATATTATTTATAGGAAGCTTTTCCTCAAGGAGTCTTGTAATAACAGGCGTTGTTATATAATAAGGAAGGTTTGCCGCCACGCTTATCCGTTTATCACCGAATTCATCCATTATAAGCTTTTTTATATCTGTCTTCATAATGTCGGCGTTTATGACCTTCACATTTCTGTAACCGGAAAGCGTAAATTCCAGCACCTCATTCAATCGGCTGTCGATCTCGACCGCCACGACCTTTCCTGCATATTCGCACAGCGTCTGCGTAAGCACTCCGAAGCCCGGACCTATCTCCAGCACGCCGTCCTCGATTTCCGCCGCCTGAGCTATTTTTTCCAGTACCTCAGGAGACGTCAAAAAATTCTGTCCCAATCCTTTTTTAAAGGTAAAGCCGAATCTGTCGGCTATTGCGCGTATAGTGCGCGGTGATGTAAGCTCCATATTTGCCTCCCGTTTTATTAATTTGCATAATTTTTATCATTTTGTTCTGATATACATTATAGCACAAAACCAAAATAAAAGCAATTATAAAATTGCTATTGAAATTTTATAGGAAAGGGTATATAATATATATGTATTTTTATCTCTAAAATGAGTATGCGCGGCGGCGTGCGGCATATAAATGACGCCGCGGTCATATACTCAGGCATCATTGAGCCGGGCACGGCACGCAAAGCGGCTCTTTAAACGGAAAGGAACGGTTAAATGGAAGATACAAGAATTGGCGAGGAATGCGGTATTTTTGCGATCTACGATCCTGACGGCGACTGCGCGAGAACAGCGTATTATGGTCTGTACGCGCTCCAGCACAGAGGTCAGGAAAGCTGCGGAATTGCTGTAAACAACAACCGTGATATTACCTATCATAAGGGTATGGGTCTTGTAAACGATGTTTTTAATGAGGATATACTCTCAAGACTCGGCGGAAAAATGGCTGTGGGACATGTAAGATACTCCACCACCGGAGAATCCTTAAGAGAAAACGCCCAGCCGCTTGTTTTAAGATATATAAAGGGCAATATAGCCCTTGCTCATAACGGAAACCTTGTGAATAAGGCAGAGCTTGAACAGAAGCTGAGCGTATCGGGAGCAATATTCCAGACAACTACCGATACGGAAATGATAGCCTATATGATAGCGAAACAGCGTCTTGACGCCGGCAGCATAGAGGCTGCGGTTGAAAATACAATTCCTCATCTTGCGGGAGCCTTTTCGCTTATAGTAATGAGTCCGCAAAAGCTTATAGCATGTCGTGACCCGTGGGGCTTCAGACCGCTTTGTATGGGCAGAAACGGCAATGCGATAGTATTCGCATCGGAGACATGTGCTCTTGATACGGTCGGAGCAGAATTTGTAAGAGATCTGGAACCGGGCGAGATAGTAGTCGTTCAAGACGGCGAGATAAGAAGCATAAAAACATACGTAGGCAAGCAAAAGCACACCATGTGCATATTTGAATATCTGTATTTTGCACGTCCCGACAGCGTTATAGAGGGACAGTCAACGCATGACGCGAGAATGCTTGCCGGAAAATATCTTGCTCAGCAGTATCCGGTAGAAGCGGACGTTGTAATAGGCGTGCCTGACAGCGGAATATGCGCCGCAATGGGATACGCGCTCGAATCCGGCATACCGTACGGACAGGGCTTTATCAAGAACAAATATATAGGCAGAAGCTTTATAGAGCCGACTCAGGCAATGAGAGAAAACGCCGTGAGAATAAAGCTCAATGTATTGAGAAGCACAGTTGAGGGAAAGCGCGTAGTCATGGTAGATGACTCCATAGTACGCGGTACGACCTCAAAAAGAATAGTCGCGCTGCTGCGTAAATTCGGAGCTAAGGAGGTTCATGTGCGTTCATCCGCTCCTCCGTTTACATCGCCGTGCTATTTCGGAACGGACGTTCCATCAAAGGATCAGCTCATAGCTACAAATCATACCCTTGAGGAAATGCGTCAGATCATAGGTGCGGACAGTCTCGGCTTCCTCGATGTAGAGCTGCTTAAAAAGATAATACCGAATGCCGGCTGCGATTACTGCGACGGCTGCTTCAGCGGACGCTACCCGATAGACGTTGACTGCTATGTCAAGCCCGAGGAAAGCGATGACTAAAATATTTTGGCGGAATCCGAAAAATATATATTATAATAGGAAAGGAATTTAAAGAATGGCACAGGAAGAATCAGCAAGACTTGCGCAGATTTTGAAGAACAGAAGAGATAAGCTCACAGAGCTTCAAAATGCGGGACTCGACCCGTTTACAATAACCAAATATGACCGTACAGCGACGTCTGAGGATATAAAAAACAAATATGACGAGCTTGAAGGAAAGACAGTTTCTATAGCCGGACGTATAATGTCAAAGCGCCGCATGGGTAAGGTCGGCTTCTGCCATGTCATGGATATGGACGGACAGATTCAGATTTTTGTAAAAAAGGATACTGTAGGCGAGGAAGAGTATGAGCGCTTCAAGAAGCTTGACATCGGCGATATAGTAGGCGCCGAGGGTGAAGTGTTCACTACCCAGACAGGAGAAAAATCGGTGCGCGTTGAAAAGATGACGCTTTTGTCAAAGTCGCTGCTTCCACTGCCGGAGAAATTCCACGGCTTAAGCGACCCTGATCTGCGCTACCGTCAGCGCTATGTTGACCTTATAATGAACAGCGATGTAAAGAAAACATTCATTATGCGCTCAAAGATCCTTACAGCTATAAGAAACTACCTCGATTCAAGGGGATATCTTGAGGTTGAAACTCCTATATTAAACACCATTCCGGGCGGTGCTGCGGCAAGACCGTTCATCACTCACCACAATGCTCTTGATATGGATATGTATCTGCGTATAGCTACAGAGCTGCATTTAAAGCGTCTTGTAGTAGGCGGAATGGAAAAGGTATACGAGATGGGCAGACAGTTCAGAAACGAGGGCATGGATATAAAGCATAATCCTGAATTTACCTCTATTGAAATATATCAGGCATATGCGGATTACAACGATATGATGGATCTTACTGAAAATCTTATGCGCTACTGTGCCCAGGAGGTATGCGGTACAACGACCATAAGCTATCAGGGCGTTGACATTGACCTTTCAAAATTCGAGAGAATGACTATGATAGACTCTGTAAAGAAATATGCCGGAGTTGATTTTAATGAGATAAAAACGGACGAAGAAGCTTTGGCTGCCGCTAAGGAAAAGGGTCTTGAGGTTGAGGCTGCAAAGTCTACAAGGGGAGATATAATCGCGCTCTTCTTTGACGAGTTCGTTGAGGACAAGCTTGTACAGCCTACATTTATAACCGATTATCCGGTAGAGATCTCTCCGCTTGCCAAGAGAAAGCCATCACAGCCCGAGCTTACAGAACGTTTCGAGATATTTATAACCGGCAGAGAATTCGGAAATGCATTCAGCGAGCTTAACGACCCGATCGACCAGAGAGAGCGTTTCATGCGTCAGGTTGAATTGAGAAATGCCGGCGACGATGAAGCGAGCATGATGGATGAGGACTTCCTTAATGCTCTTGAATACGGTTTGCCGCCTACAGGCGGTTTGGGAATAGGCGTGGACAGATTCGTTATGCTGCTTACAGACAGCTATTCGATAAGAGATGTACTGCTATTCCCCACAATGAAGCCCATCGAGAAATAAAACCGCACGGGAACAAGGCTTTGCGGAGTTTGGTTTGTACTAAAATTTTGTGGGGATTTTTAAAAATATATTTTTAGATAACGAGTGGCTATAAAGACGATTTGATAACAATATAAGAAATTCAGGAGAGTTTGCAGATCGGAAGAACAACAGCATATAAGCTGCTGAACTCAGGTGAGATAAAATCATTCCGTATCGGGCGGTTCTGGAAAATCCTCAGAGCCGCCGTCACGGAATATGTAGCTCGAAAAAGTATGTTTAATTGAGAATAATTCCGAGCTTTATTTAGTTATAAATTAGACTTGTTCAGCTAAAAGAACATTTGTTAATCCTTCAATATATGCTTTTTGTGTTATTTTTTTTCGCTTAGATAGTACAGACTTTATTGCAGGTCTTACAATTCTTTCGCTTGCATAGTAACGATAATTTTCCGATGCATACATATTTTCAAGCATGGTTGACAAATCCTCGTTTCCAACTGTCATAGACACAATACGATCTAATTCATCATTTGTAAGGTTTGCAAGAGAAACTTGTTCTATAAATTCTTCTTTTAATATTTGAAACATACTTATTGCATCATCTTTTACAAACTCATCGGCTATTTTTTTTGCTACATAACCCGCTACCGCTCCGCCTATTATTCCGCCTATTACCGGGGCGATTGTGTTTCCAACTCCGGCGCCAACTATACCGGCAGCAGCAACTGTTGAGTTTTTAAAAAGCTGGCTTCCAGAAATTTTACCGTTCAGCGCCTTTATTAAATCAGGTCCAAATGTTATTACTCCGGCAAGAGTACCGGCAATAAATTGCTGAGAAGTTAATCTTGTAAGACCGAATATATTTCCTAATTGAGTTTTTGCTATTGCAGATCTTTGAATTTGCGTAACAATACTTTCGCTGATTGATGCAATGGGGTTTGCAAAGCTGCCAACACTTTTAAGAGTGCCGTCTGCCAAAGTATCCTTTATTAATGGATTTGCTATTTTATCTCTGGTCAGCTGCATTGTGGCTATGTATATCACTGCCCCAGTTCCTAAAACTTTTGTCCCGATAGCCAAACTGGATTGAGCTGCATCTGTTACTGATTTGCCATGCCATATCTGAGTTGCAAATGTCATAAGTGCAGATATTCCAGCAGCATTTGTTGTATAGACTACACCAGTCGCAGAATCTACAGCAAGACTTTCTATTGTCCCTGAAATTGCTGTATTATTTGCCTGAGTATAAGTATAAATCCCTTTCTTAACATAAGAAGCTGCATCTTCTCCGAGTTCAATACCCGGAACCTGTCCATCATTAATCCTTTTTTGCATTAGCTTCAGTGCTTCATCATATTGATCTCGCGGTACTTCTATCGGCATCATTTTTCCCGAGCCATCAGAACGGATATATCTTGCCTGTTTATTTTCAAATGCAGCGCCTATACTTTCCTGCGCAGTTTTATAATATTTTGTCTGTATTTCAAGTCCGTCTACAGTTCTATCCGCTCCATTTTTCACTTGTCTGCCACGACTGTCCAGTACCTGAGCCGTACTTTCAACATTTTTACCAAGCAATCTGTCTGAGGCATTATTAGCATATTCAGCTGCATAGCCTCCGCCCCTGCTTCCGTTCATGTAATTCTTCACTTCGTTAAATGCATTGTTAAGGGCACTGTTATTTGCATTTACAGCGGCTGTTTGTATATTATTTTCAACTGATTCTGTCTTTAGCTGCTGCTCTAAATTCTTTTGCTGCAATTGAGCTGCTTCAAGCGCTCTATTATCCTCATAAATTGTATTGTCATACATAGCAGCACTTATGCCGGATTCAATAACTTGTTTGCACAATGCTAAAACACTTTCAGCAATTGTGTTATGTAGTGTTAAACTGCCGTATTGCTTTTTACCTTTATTATTTATACTGGTCCAAAATATACTGACGAGAGGACTGCTCGATGTTGTATAATTATCTCTTACAGATTTTAGCCCCTTAAAATTCAACCATGAACTCTTGACATAATATTTTTTTTCGTATTTTTTTGGACTTCTTTATTATATTCACATTGATAAGCAGTATAAATTCCCCGATCCGTTACTAAAATGCCATATTCTCTGAAATCACTAATCTCAAGACTGGCATTACATGAAAAATAGAGCGGTTCTTCTGAATAAATGCTTGTTTTCTCAAAATTAAGAAATGCGTTTGCGCGTCCGTACGACATATTTTCTTTTGTAAAGATATTATCCGACAAATCGTTTTCAGCGATTATATTAATCGAATTATTCAACACATCGGATACTTTATGCTTTAAAAACACTCTTGAATGTTCTTTAATCCACTTTCTATTTTCTTCGATTTCTTTTCTCTCTTCCTCTTGTTTTTTTCGAATTATCTCTCTTCTTTCTGCCTCTCCTTTTTCTTTGAACCATTGATTGATAAATAAATATATAGCCCAAGCGACTAAATCAATTATAATAGCAGAAAAGAAATGACCTTTTACGGAAAATAAAATTATAAATATAATTGATGCAATACTCATCAAAATAATAGGTATATACTCTGCTATATCACTTAAAAAATCTAATATTGATTCAAATAGTTCTGATATCCAACCTAATATAAGCAATATAACTATTACTATAATTATAATTTTTAGCATGACATAGTCTCCTTTTTTATATTTCTATCAATGATACATAAATTTTTATTATTTAATTGAAAAATCTCATAACTAATTATTTTTTAACCCTCTACAACAAAATCAGACAAAATATTCCATAAAAATATTGTAACATATATTGTGTTATATGTCAAGTATTTATGCGGGTTTTGCGTATTAACAAAAATGGAACTCAATCGTAAATAAAACTACAATCACTTATTCTACAAACCGAGAAACTGGGGGGCGTTGCTCCGAGCAAGTATTTAGCAAAAATTGAGAATAAAGTGCAACAGCCCCTTTTGGGTGGAAACAATTACAAATATCAAGCTTCAAAATCACAGTCGACCATCAATTTTATTGTCCCTTAGTCAATTCATCAGTCAAGCGTATAATTTCAGGAGCCATTTTTTTTCTCTGTTTGCCGGTGATATGCAGATATATCGGATAAGCCGCAATAATACACACAATGCCTATAGCTCCCAAAATAATTCCCGGAATAAACAATTCTTCCTTCCAAACCATAGTACAGCTCATACCGCCGCCCAAAAGCAGCGTACCTATAACGCCTAAAATGATGGATACTATAGTGCCCGGCTTTGATACGCTTGCATCCAGTCTGCGCAGCTGTTCCATTTTGTTTTCTTCCTTTGAAACATACTTATCGCGTATCTTTCTGATCTCCTCCTGCTGCTTGGCGCAATAGCTGAAATTAAATTTATCTTCATTCTCATTCATCTAAACGACCTCCTAATAAGATTATAGATATATTCCTATTATCTAAACAATAAAATCACATTTACTGACAGTTAAATTTATTTAGCTGTCTTGTCGAGCGTATAATCATATAAACCGCCATACTAAGTACGACCACACAAACAGTACCTCCGGAGGCGGCGGTCATAATACGGCGAAAACCGGGCTCATCTGCTCCAAACTGGGCGATCATTGCTGTTTCCAAGGACAGCATAGACACCAATGCCGCCGTAAGATTGACAGCCTTAGCTGCTGAGAGAACAGGGCTGCCGCGCTTTCTGTATTTTATAACATTGACCACCGCAGTAATTGTTATATAAAACGTATAGGCAGCCATGGCGTAAATCAGCAGTCCCGAATATGAAAAGCCTCTGTTTTGGTTTACGATATAAATAACAATACCTGCCAAGGTCTGATTCATAAGCAATAAAATAATCCCGCACATTCTGTAACGCCGAAATTCGGCTGGAATATCCTGCCCAACCGCTGTATGATGTATATGTGTTATAAGCAATGTCCGCATAACTGAAAGAAAAGCATAGTAAAATGCAAGCGTAATGAACCATGCGGACCGGTATCTGACTCCGGAATACAAATTCAGGGCAACATACAAAATATTGACCGCCAATCCGCCGTGCAGTGAAACCTCCGACCGAAATGCCGCATCGCGCAAATACCTGTCGCCTACAGGATTGCTTCTGATTTTTTTCACTATAAACAGCTCTTCTGCGCCGCAGCGAACCGTTTTAATAATCTTTGTTATTCCCGTAGATGTGATTATCACCGCATATGCAGATAAACAATAGGAAATATACGAAAGCGCACCATCCTCCTGTATATAGAGCATGACAAATACAAAAACAAACGAAGGTACGGCAATCAAAATAGTGGGAAGCGGCGGCAGACAAAATAATTTTTTCATCAGCCCTTTAATCCGCTCCATCATATCTCCTCCTAAGCTTAACAGTAAAGGCAGAGCCCTTGCCGACCTCGCTTTCAACGCTTATCTCGCCGCCGGTAATATCAACCACGCGCTTTACCAGAGCAAGACCCAGCCCGTTGCCCTTTGCGGCATGGGACCTATCGCCCTGATAAAACTTCTCAAAAATATGCTCTCCGACCTCGCGTTTTATTCCGCAGCCTGTATCGGATACCTTCACTGCCGCATAAGTTTCATCAGCTTCAAGAGTAACAGATACTTTTCCTCCCGGATCAGTAAATTTAAAGGCATTAGAAAATAAATTATTCCACACCAGAGACAACAGCTCCGGATCTGCCGTTATCATGACGCTGTCCTGAATTTGGGTACTTATCTCAATCTCTTTATCCTCCCATACATTCTCAAAGCCCAGCAGGCACTCACAAAGCTGCTCTCCCAGGTCATAGGTCTTTATATCAGGATAGATATTCTGATTTTCCAGCTTATTAAGCTTAAGGATATTTGAAACCATATTGGCAAGATTTTGCGATGCTGCGGTAATCGCCTTTGCATATTCAAGCCGTTTTTCCTCCGGAAGAGAGGGCTGCTGAAGCAGAGTGCCGTAATTTTGCATTACAGAAAGAGGAGTTTTCAGCTCGTGTGATACATTCGCTACAAAATCTGTTCTTAGCGTTTCTATGCCGGACAGCTCCTGTGCCATTTTATTAAAATAATCTATTACAGTATTGAAGCCATCGTTGGGATCTGAACTGTTTACCTTTTCGATGCGGACGGACAAATCGCCCTGCATAATCCTTTCGGCAGCATCGACAATACGCTTGACCGGCTTATCTACCATTATCCGCCGCCTAATAATATCGATAAGGGAAAATATCAGACTTAATATCACAACATTTACAAATGTCAAAATTGCTGCCTGTCTGATATGCTCACGCTGAAGCTCAATACCTGTTATATCCGAAACTTTATTCAAAAACAATATCATGCAGCAGGTAAGTATAAAGCACACCGTAAGAAAAAACACAAGGAAATGCCTAAATGCAATCAAAATCCGACGAAAACGCTCTTTTCTTGTCTGCTCTGTCATTTCAGCACCGCCTTGTAGCCCAGTCCATGTACGGTAACAATCTCAAAATCGGTGCAGCTTGAGAATTTGTTTCTAAGCTTGGTCATATATACGTCTACAGTGCGAAGTCCCGACGACGTATCACCGTCCCAAAATTCGTCCATGAGCTGTGAGCGGGTAAAAGTCTTTTTGGGATATGACAAAAGCTTATATAATAAATTGAATTCACGTACTGTCAACGGAACCTCTTCACCGTTCAGATAAGCAGTGTGCTCATCTGCGTCAAGCTTCAGCGCCCCAACCTCAAGCCTGCGGCTGTTCACTATCTTTGCCCGCCTCATAAGCGCCCCTATATGCAAAAGCAGCTCATCTAAATTTATCGGCTTTGTCATATAATCGTCTATCCCCGCATTAAACCCCCTCTGCTTTGCCGAAAAATCATCTCTTGCCGTCATAAACAAAATCGGTATATCCTGATTTTGACTGCGTACTGTCTGTGCAAACTCAAATCCATCCACCTCCGGCATCATAATATCGGAAATTATCATATCGAACAGCGTTCCGCCGTACATGGCGTCATATGCCTCGCCGGCGCTCAGGCATCCAACCGTCTCAAAACCGTTTTGATTCAAAAAAGAGCAAACTGTGCGGTTAAGCTCCCTGTCATCTTCAACTACCAATATTTTAAACATAATATGTACCTCCTTATTCCTTGATGCCGTGCTTATGAGCAGCAAATATTTTGCTGTTTACCATCTCTTTTCCGTTTTTATAAGAGTATTATAACATATAAATGTTAAAGTTTTGTTTACATTTTTATTCTTTTTATATTTTTTAATAAGAAAGCGGCTTGACAGCCGCTTTCTTAAATCATTTCTCTTTATTATGTACTAAAATTTTGGTTTTAGCCATTTCCTCACGCTCAGCTTGTTCCTTAGCCAAACGTTTTTTTGCATCCTCTATGCTTTCTCCTTCGCGAGTTAGGAACTGGTCCACAAATTTATCCGCCATCTTCGTAAATCCGCCTACCACTCCGTCCTCAAGCTTCTTATAACTGCTCACAACTCCGTTTTCAAGCTTTTTATAGCCGTCAACTACGCCTTCCGCAATTTTTTCATTAGCCTTTACTAATTTTGACTTTGCCATTTTAAATGCTCCTTTATTTCTTTTTACTATTTCTTATACGACTTATTATAACAGCGCCAACGCCTGCGATAGCGGCAGCTCCGATAACGGGAATAATAACTTTTGACATTGCTCTGCCTCCTTATTTCAATCCTTTTACAACGGGAATCAAGCATATCAGCAAAATGATACCCACTAATCCGACAAGAATTCCCTGAACCATCATGCTCCATACCATTACCATGCACATTCCAATGCCAAGCACCACCGCCCCGACAACGCCGAGCAGTACAGTACCGATTGCTTTTCCGCTCAAATGAATTGCGGGCTTGCCCTCCATCTTACGGCGTACGACAAGCATAGCCAGAAGAACCACCGCACCTATGACGCCGATTATAACGCCTTGCTTGAATGCGTTCCACTCAGGCAGCATACACATGCACATTCCGATTGCAAACAATATTCCACCTATGGTGCTCATAATCAGGGTTACAAAATTTTTCTTTTTCATAATATTAAATCCTCCATGTTTTAATTTATGAATACATTGTACATTGGATATATTTTTGAAATGATAAAGATTTGTTTCTGAATTGTTAAAATTAACTTTTTAAAAAAATTTTTGATATAAAAATTATCAGACGGCAATGGGACGCTGAATCGGTTTGCAGATATATAAATTTAGGAGGTGCGCTTTGACGCACCTCCTTATTCTTGACCATATAAATATTGCAAAAAAATCATAAAGCTATACACTCTGATTATGATTGGCGTTCTTATTGTTATTCGCCTTTTTTAAAAAATTCCGAATATTTAATTTTTTCTTCTTCAGTAAGACCGGCTGCCGACAAAGCCTGCTCAAGCGACCAGTTCATATTATTTATAAGATTGGCAAGAATTTCAATTTTACCCTTTTCTATGCCCTGTTCTATACCTTTTTCTATGCCTTTTTCTATGCCTTTTTCTATGCCTTTTTCTATGCCTTTTTCTATGCCTTTTT